>RGUW01000371.1 GCA_010027605.1 Synechococcaceae bacterium WB9_2_112
CCCACAACGCAGTAAAGAGCCCCGGCCACACGCAGCATGACCGGGGCCGACGACGGGGAAGGTGGCCGCCGCCTATGAAGTCTATGACATGGCGCAAGCCGGGGCAATCACAGTTCATCGCGCCCGGCAGTCCTGAACACCGCACGCTGATCAGCCCGAGTAAAATTGCCGCCATTGTCGGCCTTAGCCGTTTCCAGTCTCAGTACAGCTGCTGGATGGAAATGTCCGGTCGCCTGGGCGAGAGTGAGGCGGCACCGGCGGAGATTTTCAAGGTCGGCCACGCCTTTGAGCATGCCCTGGCCTACCTGTGGAAAGAGGACAACCCTGGCTGGCGTTTGTCGCGCCAGGGCGTACAGGCGGTCAATGATCAATTCGGTTTTCCGGCGGTGTGCACCTTGGATCGCCTTGCGAGCCGGGGCCGGGCACGGCGCGTGGTGGAGTTCAAGACCGCGCGCGACCTATCAGAGTGGGGTGACGAGGGAGGCGATGAGGCACCGGCGGACTACCTGGTGCAGGTCCAGGCACAGATGCTGCTGACGGGCCTGACGGCCTACCCAGGCCACCTGATGGTAATGGGGCCGTTTTTCAAGCGATTCACCTACGTGGTCCAGTACGATGAGCAAATATGTACCTGGCTGATCAAAAAGTGCCAGGACTTCTACCAAAGCCTACTTAGCGGCACCCCACCACCCCTTGATGACAGCGTCAGCACCTATAACGCCGTGCGCGCGGCGCACCCTGAAATCAAAGAGGGGACACAGGTCGAAATCTCACCAGAACTGCATGGGCGACTGGCTGAAGCAAGCACCAGCTACAAAGGTGCCGAGCGAGAGCTGCGGGGGCTTAAAACCCAGTTGTTGGACCTGCTTGGGGATGCGCAGTCAGCGACGGTAAACGGCCAGGTAATCGCCACCCGCAGGCCGGGGGCTAAGGGTAGTGTCGCCCTGGTGCTCAAATAGTTGTCCTGCCAAAAGGGCAGGGGAAGGAAGGGAAAATGACAGAGCTACAGAACTACACAGATGATGCCCTGGTTGAAACCTACACGGCACCCTCAACAAAGGGCCTACAGCGCCTGCGGGCAGAGGTTGAGGCAATGAAAGACGCTGCCACTATGGCGCGCGGCATTGCTGCCAGTGGGTTTGTCCCGGATCATTGGATCAAGGATAAGACCAGCGACCAGGCGGTTGCCGGTATGGCCAG
>RGUW01000372.1 GCA_010027605.1 Synechococcaceae bacterium WB9_2_112
GCATGGCCGCTTGTACTGGCGCTCCAGGGCGGCTGCGGCCTCCTGCAGCTCCTGCCATTCCGGGCACACTTCAGCCAGCTCCAGGGCGGCTTCCAGCTCCTGCCAGATCAGGATGGGGTCATCAGCCCACCGATCGCCAACCCATAGGGCGCTGCCAGCCTGGCCAGGCAGACGGATGCCGTTTGATGCCGGGCGGGCCTTGGCGTCAGCAATGGTTGAGCCTGTGGCCAGGGAGGGGAACACCTCCACCGAATCACGATCCACCTCGGCACGCTGCAAGAGCTCACGCAACACCCAGTGAGCACGAACGATCGGAACGGCCTCGGGAAGGGCCAGCCATAGGTGTAAACCGTTGGGGGTGCGGATCAGGACCGGAACGATGCCACCGGCATCAGCAGCCGCAATGAGGGCGGCTAGGCGAGGGCTATCCGGGCGCCAGTTCTCCCGATCGTGGTTGTCCAGATCAATGGCGACTAGGCGGGTGCGGTGGCGGTGGCGGTGGCCAACGAACTCGGCTGGATCCACCACCCGGGCAGCCATAGCCTCAGGATCCAGGCATTGATGGGTCAGGGTGCGCCATCCGTCGCGGCCATTGGCTGGCTTCACGATCGGATCAAAGCTCCTGCCATCCCGCATCAGCCCTTCCCTCAGCACTGAGGCGATCAGGGTCAGCGCGGGGTCAGCGGGTGCCAGTCGTGGCAGCGGTGCTGCGGATGACTGGCGATCGGTTGGGGGGTCGGTAAGATGTGGTGACAGCACGGGCCTCTATCCGTGTGGACCAGCCCCCCCGGCCAGACGCCAATCAGACGGGGGAAGCTGAATGAAACGGGAAGGGTCGGCACCTAGGTGTCGGCCTTTCTTCGTGTTGGGGGCATTGAACCGGGCTAGCGAGCGTCACGCCAGCACCCCCACGCAGAGGCGTCAGGCGGTGGCGGTGACTTCGAGCTCCTGCAGGGCACGAACCACTAGGTGGCGGGCCAGGGCGCCCCGGCTGGCACCGATCCGGTCTGCGTGCTCCTGCAGGGTGTCGGCGTAGTCGGCGGGGAGCTTGATCGGGATCGCTGCCATCGGCTGGCCAGGGCGGCGCAGATCAGGCAGGAGGGCGGGAAGGGGCATCGCGATTCTCTGAAGCAGCCGGGTGCTAGCGAGGTACAGGGTCCAATCCAGAACGTCTGAAAACGGGTTGTCTCGGCGCCAGGT
>RGUW01000373.1 GCA_010027605.1 Synechococcaceae bacterium WB9_2_112
GGAATGGGATGTTCTGCTCCGCGGCGGCGTCCTGCGGGCAGGGCCTATTAGAAGTCTGTCCCAGTAAGCCTGGATCGCTTGCCGCGGCTACGGTGTTGTGCGCGGGAACCGCGCTGCACCATTGCCGTCCCTCCCTGCCGAGCCTGCCGCCACTGGCGATCTGATCAGTTTTCTCAAGGCGCTGCCTGATTGCCGCATGCGCCGTGGCGTTCGTTTCCCGCAGTGGTGGATGCTGCTGGTCGCGATCCTGGCGATTCTGAGCAACGAGGGTTCGCTGGTTGGCATCGAGCGGTTTGCCCGACGTCACCGTGAGGTCCTCAACGAGTTGCTGGGCACCGATTTCGGCAAGGAACCCTCTGATTCCACCTTCCGACTGCTGCTCTCTCAGCTCGACGTGGCTGGCTTTGAAACCCTGTTGCGCCAATGGATGTCGGCTCAACCTGGTGTGGCGGAGGGACTCGAGACGTTGGTCTGTGACGGCAAGACGCTGCGTGGCTCCATCGCTGAAACCGACTCTGGCGCAGCGACATTTATTGCCCAGGTCAGCCTCTATTCCCAGAGCTTGGGCGTCGCGATTGCCCAGACCACCTACGCCACCGATGCCGGCAGCGAAACCCAAGCGCTGCGGCAACTGCTGGACGCGATTGAGCTCGAGGGCGTGCTGGTTCAGGCGGACGCGCTGCATGCCAACCGCCCTTTTTCCTCTTCCTCGCCCAGCGCGGTGCCGACTTCCTGATTGCGGTCAAACACGGCCGCCGCAAAGGGTTTCGGCTGATCCGTGATCGTCTGACCTATAGCCGCAAGGTGCCCTGGGAAACCAGGGTGGAGCAGTGGCCCGGCAGCGTCGCGATCATCGCTGTGCGCAGTCAAGGTGTTCGCGATGGCCGGCCCGTCGATGAGACGCGCTACTACGTCACCAGCCTGCGGACCAGCGCAAAAGCACTGCTACGCCTGGTGCGTAACCGCTGGAGCATTGAAAATTCCTGGCACTGGGTGCGCGACGTCGCGCTGCGGGAAGACGCACACCGCTACCGGGAAGCTAACGGCGTTCAGATCGTCGCCATGCTCCGCACCATGGCGATCAACAGCCTGCGGTTGAACGTGATCTGGTCGGTGACCGAGGGCATCGCCGCCTTGGCGCACGACATCAAAGGGCTGCTGATGCTGCTGGGGTGGAGGAAACCTGCGACGGCACAACAG
>RGUW01000374.1 GCA_010027605.1 Synechococcaceae bacterium WB9_2_112
CTGTGGCGCACCGGCAGCAACCAGGGCAAGCGCTGCTCCTCCTGCTGAGCCAGCAGCGCCAGCGAATCGGGGCGCTCCGCAGGCAGGGCCGGCGCTGCAGGGGCGCGCTGCTCAACCACGGGGTTCATGGCGCCTGACGCACGAGGGCTCCCTCAGGGTGCACAGCGCCATGCGGATTGGCAGCCCTGGTCATCCCTCTACCGTTGCCGCCGTCGGCCTGGGCCGGCTCAAGTGGATTGAACCCAGTTCTCCAGAGCCAGCCCTGGCACCCTCTCGAATTCACGGGTGTTGTTGGTGACCAACGTGCTCTGCTGGCTGAGCGCGTGGGCCGCGATCATCGTGTCCAGCGATCCGATCGGTGTGCCCTTGCGTTCGAGCTCGGCCCGCAGGTCGCCATAAACCCAGAGCGCCGCCTCATCGAAGGGAAGAACCACAAGCGGAGCCAAGAACATCTCCAAGGCCTGACGGTTGCGGGTCGATCCGCTCTTGGCCACGCCGTAGGCCAGTTCGGCAGCGACCACGCTGCACACCCCGATCTCACCCATGCGGTGCTGACGGAATCGCTCCAGAACCACCGGGGGCCTGGCGTTGATCACATGGATGCAGATGTTGGTGTCGAGCAGGATCACGGCTGGATCGATTCGCGCTGCTGCGCATCGGGCTGCTGGCGCTCGATCGTGAAGCCGGGCTCAAAGCTGGCTAAGCCGGCTTCCAGGGTCGCCCACGGATCTTCGATTGGCAGGAGTAGCACCCCATTGCCGAAGTGTTTGACGGCCACCTCGTTGCCCTGGAAGCGGTAGTCCTTGGGAAGCCTGACGGCCTGGCTTCGGCCTGAACTGAACAGCCGCGCGGTGTCCATGGCCCACCCTGCCTGTTGGTACCTACCAATGATAGGCACCATTCGCACTTCAGAGCCCCACTCGGTGCGGCACCACGGCGTGGGTGCGTTGAGGGGCATCTGGAGAGCGCTCAACAGCCGCCGCCGGCCTTGGCCGTGGCTAAGAGGAAGCCATGGCGTTGCCCACCCTGCCGTTGTCAACCGCCGCCCGTGAGCCGCTGGTGCTGCCGCTGAGCGCGGTGGGGTTGGAGGCAATCGCACTGGTGGGCGGCAAAAACGCCTCCCTTGGGGAGCTGATCCAACAGCTCAGCCAGGAGGGGGTGAATGTTCCCGGGGGCTTTGCGGTCACCGCCGCGGCCTAC
>RGUW01000375.1 GCA_010027605.1 Synechococcaceae bacterium WB9_2_112
AGCGATGCCCCGCCCATCGTGCAGGGCAACGAGCAGGCCGGAGCGGCCATGGTCCACCACGTCGCGGCAGCCAGGCACATCGGTGGTGATGATCGGCCGTTCCATGGCTGCAGCCTCAATCAGGGCCCGGGAGAGACCCTCGCGCCAGGAGGGCAGCACCACCACATCACTGGCGGCATAGAGGGAGCGCATGTCCTGCACATGGCCAAGGCAGCGAATGCGGCGATCGCGCTGCAGCTCAGCCAGTTCCGCCGGAGTGAGGCAACTGCGGTTGCCGGCATCGAGCGCGCCGGCCACCACCAACTCGAGCGCCATGCCCTCATCCCAGAGGGCCCGGCAGGCCTCCAGCAGCTCAAGTGCCCCCTTCTCACGAATCAAGCGGGAGGGGAACAGCAGCTGGAGGGGATCATGAAAGTGGCCGGCGCTGTCATCGAGCGGTTTGAACTGATCCACGTCCACCCCGGAACCACGAATCAGCCGGGCCCGCTCCCCATCGGTGATGCCGAGCTCGATCAAACGCTCTTGGTCGTCGGCGTTCTGAAACACCACGGTGGAACGGCGGGCCATGAACACCGCCTGATAGAGGGGTTGGAGGCCACGGCGCAGCAACCGGGTGCGCTTACGGCGCCCCAAAAACACATGGCCGAGGCCGGTCACCGCATTCACCACGCTGTAAACGCGGGCGAACTTGGCTGCGATCGTGCCGTACAGACAGGCCTTGATCGTGAAGTGATGCACGAGGGCTGGTGTCTCGCGGCGATAGATCCGGATCAGATCCACAATCGCCTTGAGCTCCAACCAGGGGTTGAGCGAACTGCGGGCCACCAGCCAGGGGTGAACAGACACCCCCTCCGCCTCGAGAAGATGGGTGTAGCCGTCGTGGGGTGCAACGGCACTCACGGCATAGCCGGCAGAGCGAAGATCGCGCAGCAGCGGCAGGCGGAAGTTGTAGAGATACCAGCTGGTGTTGGCCACCAGCAACACGCGATCAGAGCGCAAGGTCATCGGTGCGGCAAGGGGAGCAACGCTGCCGGGCAAGCATCACGGTGATGCAGACTAGATGCGGCGTGATTTGCGCCAATGGAACGCGGCCAGTGCAAGCCAGCCCAGTAATTATCGAGGACGGAGCTTTTATCGGGTCGAGGTGTATCGTTGTAGAAGGCGCTCATATTGGTAAGGAAGCCGTTCTCGGAGCTAACG
>RGUW01000376.1 GCA_010027605.1 Synechococcaceae bacterium WB9_2_112
ACGCAGCACTTGGGAGGCGTCAGCGTCACCGAGCTGGAGATCCTGCATGGGGTGCTCAACGATCCGGCGATGGCCGGTCGGGCGTTCTTCTATTTCCGTGACCCCGCCTGGAGCACCAGCCAGAGCACACCGTGCTTTATCTGCTCCGGCCCTGCAGAAGCAGCCAAGCTTGCCGACCTCAAACAGCGCATCCGCGCCAGCGGCTTCCCCGTTGCCGAGAACCTCTCTGACCCCAAGGCCCTTGCTGCTCAGATCGGTAGTGATCTCTGGGAGCTGATCGAGCAGCAGTACCCCGATCTCGATGAGGCCGATGCCCTCGAGCGTGAGGAGCGTCAGCACGCCTCCTACCGCCGATCACGGCTTGGTGTTTACCTGGGCGGCAAGCGCTCGATCAATCAGCTGGAGCGCTGGATCGATGCGGGCCAGCAGAAGATCCTGATCACCGGTGAGTCAGGAGCCGGCAAGAGCGCGCTGATTGCCAACTGGATCGAGGTGCATCGGCAAAACCACCCTGAGGACGTTGTATTTGCCCATCACCTGGGATGCAGCAATGACGCCAGTGCCATCCGGCCGCTGTTGGCGCGGCTGATCGACACCGCCAAGCAGCAGCTGCCCGAGATCTATGGCTACTCACTGTCGGTGCCGCAGGACTGGTGGGAGCTGGTGGCCAAGGCGGTGGAAGCACTGCAGAGCCTTGGGCGCTGGGCGCAGCAGAACAATCACCGCTGGATCTGGGTGCTGGATGGCCTGGATCGCCTTGACCCAGACGATCAGCAGGCTCTGCCCTGGTTGCCACTCACCATCCCCGAGGGTGTGGTGATCATGGCCAGTGCCCTGGAGTGCCCCGCCAGGGAGATCCTGCTGGAGCGCAAGTGCAAAACACGCACCATCGCTCCACTTACGGCCAAAGAGCAGAACGGCTTGATCAAGCAATACCTGGGCCGCTACACCAAGCAGCTGATCGCTGAGCTGCGCCAAACCATCCTCAGCCATCCGCTGGCTGGGTCACCGCTGTTCCTGCGGGTTCTGCTGGAGGAATTGCGCCAGTGCGGCCGCTACGAAACCCTGGCTGATCAGCTGGCTGGCTACCTGAGCGCAGGGACCATCGATGACCTCTATGAGCGGGTGCTGGAACGCCTGGAAGCGGACGGCAACGGCGAAAACGTCCGTAAGGTGATGACAGCGCTATGGGCCAGCAGG
>RGUW01000377.1 GCA_010027605.1 Synechococcaceae bacterium WB9_2_112
GGCCTGGGCGCGGTCACACCGATCGGCAACGATGTCGCGTCCTATTGGGATGGACTGAGCAGCGGCCGCAATGGGGTGGCAGGGATCACCCTGTTCGACGCCTCTGCCCACGCCTGCCGGTTTGCGGCGGAGGTGAAGGATTTCGATCCCTCCGCCTTCATCGAACCCAAGGAAGCGAAGCGCTGGGATCGCTTCTGCCAGTTCGGCGTGGTGGCGGCGAAACAGGCCATCGCCGATGCCGGTTTGAGCATCAACGACAGCAACGCCCACCGCATCGGCACGGCCATCGGCTCCGGCGTGGGTGGCCTGTTGATGATGGAAACCCAGGCGCACGTGCTGGCGGACCGAGGCCCATCGCGGGTGAGCCCATTCTGCGTGCCGATGATGATCCCCAACATGGCCACGGGCCTGACGGCAATCGCCATTGGTGCAAAGGGACCCAGCACGGCCGTGGCCACCGCCTGCGCCGCGGGTTCCAACGCCATCGGGGATGCCTACCGGTTGATCCAACTGGGCCTGGCCGACGCCATGGTGTGCGGCGGCGCCGAATCCGCCATCACCCCCCTTGGGGTGGCCGGCTTCGCCAGCGCCAAAGCCCTCTCCTTCCGCAACGACGATCCCGCCACCGCCAGCCGCCCTTTTGATGCCGAGCGGGATGGCTTCGTGATCGGTGAAGGCGCCGGCGTGCTGGTGCTGGAAAGCCTCGAGCACGCCCAGGCCCGTGGTGCCCAGATCCTGGCGGAGATGGTGGGGTACGGCATGACCTGCGATGCCCACCACATCACCTCTCCCACCCCCGGTGGCGTGGGCGGTGCGGAAGCGATGCGCCTGGCCTTGCAGGACGCCCGCCTCGACGCCGATGCCGTCGACTACGTGAACGCCCACGGCACCAGCACCCCCGCCAACGACTCCAACGAAACGGCGGCGATCAAGAGCGCCCTGGGCGAGCGGGCTCGCCAGATCCCCGTGAGCTCCACCAAATCGATGACCGGCCACCTGCTGGGGGGCAGCGGCGGCATTGAAGCCGTGGCCGCCGTGCTGGCCATTGGCCACAACCTCGTACCACCTACCATCAACTACCAAAATCCGGATCCCGTCTGTGATCTGGATGTCGTTCCCAATCAGGCCCGGGAGCGCAAACTCAATGTGGTGCTGTCCAACTCGTTCGGGTTCGGTGGCCACAACGTCTGTCTGGC
>RGUW01000378.1 GCA_010027605.1 Synechococcaceae bacterium WB9_2_112
GGACAGGACGCCAAGGGGATCGCGATGGCCTCCGTCGAGATCTATGACCCGATCACAGGAACGTTCGCTGACACCGGCTCCATGCTGACGGCACGGCTCAATCCCACGGTGACCCTTCTGAGCGATGGCCGTGTGCTTGTTGCCGGGGGCTACGAAGGCACCAGCCATGGCAAACCTCTGACCAGTGCTGAGTTGTACCAGCCCGCAACGGGCACATTCGTGGCGACCGGTTCGATGACCACGGCACGCCGCAATCACATTGCCACCCTGCTCAATGATGGCAATGTCTTGATTGTCGGCGGTTATAACGGCGCCGCCGTCAATGCACCGGAACTCTATAACCCTCAAGAAGGCACATTCAAGCCCGCAGATTCAATGTCGACCCCCAGGCGATACCCCTCAGCGACCCTCATGAAAGATGGCGGGGTGCTGGTGGCCGGAGGGTACGAACGCGCTGACGGCGGTGCATTGGTCTCAACCGAAATCTACCGCCCCCAGGGCCAAGGCAGCAATACATCCGGCGGCAGCTTTGTCGCGTCAGGATCGATGCAGGCAGCCCGCGGACGTCACACAGCGACCGATCTCGGCAATGGCAAGATTCTGATTACCGGTGGATATGATGGGCAGGTGCCGCTCGCGTCAGCAGAGCTCTACGACATCGCCAGGGGCACCACGACTGCGACCCCGTCGATGACGACACCCCGCTGGCGCCACACCGAAACGCTGCTGCCCGACGGCCGTGTGCTGATCGCCGGTGGAGCCGATGCAACCGCTGCACTGGCCAGCGCCGAACTCTTCACGCCCTATGACCGCACTCCCTTGAGCGCGGGCCTTTTCTCGCTGCAGGGTTGAGCCGGTGCGGCCAGGGGCCAGCTGCCACGGCCGCCCGGCAGACTGATCGTCACGGCACACCAGTCCCCATTACCGCTCTGCCAAACGCCACCACCGATCGGAACGCGCTGCATCGCGCCCGCAGGGCCCTGCGCTGCCTGCCTTTTCGACTGGCGTTTTACCAGGAGCTTGAGCGGGGAGCCCTCAGCAGTCAGCAGCTGAGCGCTCGCACCGACTGGCCCCGTCTGTGCCGCAGGCGCCTGGGGTCCCGCCGCTGCGAAGACCACTTCATCTGGCTGATCCGGCTGGGGGTGCTGCGGCGTGAGGTGGACGGCCAGGGCCTCACCGAACGGGT
>RGUW01000379.1 GCA_010027605.1 Synechococcaceae bacterium WB9_2_112
CTGCACCACCAACTGCCTGGCGCCGATGGCCAAGGTGATTCATGACAACTTCGGCATTGCCAGCGGGCTGATGACCACCGTTCATGCCACCACCGCCACCCAGAAGACCGTGGATGGCCCCTCGGTGAAGGACTGGCGTGGTGGTCGCGGCGCGGCCCAGAACATCATTCCCTCCTCCACCGGTGCCGCCAAGGCGGTGGGCAAGGTGATCCCCGCGCTCAACGGCAAGCTCACCGGCATGGCCTTCCGGGTCCCGACACCGGACGTGTCGGTGGTGGATCTCACCGTGAATCTCGAGCAGGCCACCAGCTACGAGGCCGTCAAGGCTGCGATGAAGCAGGCCGCTGAGGGCCCGATGCGCGGAATCCTCGGCTACACGGAAGACGAGGTGGTTTCCACCGATTTCCTGGGCGAATCCTGCACCTCCATTTTCGACGCCGGTGCCGGCATCGCCCTCACCGACACCTTCATGAAACTGGTGGCCTGGTACGACAACGAGTGGGGCTATTCCTGCAAGTGCGTCGATCTGATCCGTCACATCAACAACTGATCCCGCTGCCGCCCATCCCTCAGCCCGGCGTTGCCCCGCTGCGAAGCCGGCAATGGCGCCGCAGCAGGCGATCTCCCAGATCCAGCTGATCCTGGGCGCCATAGGCCTCCGCCTCGAGCACCCGCTCCAGGGCACTGGCACCGGCGTAGGTCGGACCCTCCAGTTCTGCGGCCTGATGTGGGCTGAGGGTCCGGGGAAGGCCCAGGGGCATCGGTGCCGCCCTGAGGCCCCCGGCCCGACAGCTCTGGGCGACATGGATCGCCTCGTGGTTGAGCACGCGGGCGAAATCGAGGCTGCCCCTGTCCGCCACCCCTGGATCGATGCGCAGGGTGCGCCGGCGCGCCTCCCACTCGGCTGCCGCCCCGCGTTTGCGCGGCTGGGTGATCTCCAGCTGCACCCCTGCCGCCTGCAGGGTCCGGAGCAGACGGATCATGCTGCGGCGCTCCTCGGCGTAGTCGGGAGGTGAGGCGATGCGTTGGCGCAGTTCCTCCAGGCTCAGCCGAGGGTCACCGGGGCGCCGGCGGTAGTGATAACGGGTGCTGCCATCGGCCAGCACCTCCACGCTGGGCTCCCACTGGCGATCGGCATCAGCGAGCCGCTCGAGCAGATCGCTCCGCAACAAGGCCAA
>RGUW01000380.1 GCA_010027605.1 Synechococcaceae bacterium WB9_2_112
AGATCAGGTCTCCGGCTCGCTTCCCTCCACAGGCCAGGCGACCACCCGTACGGAGCAGGCTTGCACGATCTCGGCCCAGCGCTCCAGGCTGATTCCCAGTCGGGTCGGTACGTCTGCTGGCGCCAGACCTTGATCCAGCAGCTTGCGGCCCCGCGCATGCAGTTCCCGCCAGCGGCCGGGAATGCCGATCGGGAATCCCTTGTCGCGCAGGTAGTGGCGGATTTCGCCGTTGATGAACGGGCGGGCATAGGCGCGGAAATGGCCGGCACGGGGACTGCCGTGTTCGGGGTTGTAGCGCCGGGCTGCCTTGAGCAGGCCGATGGCGGCCTCCTGCTGCAGGTCATCCCGGGGGATCGGCGTGCGTGCGGCGTAATGCCCGGCCACTCGGTAGGCGAACTCCAGATGCTCCAGCACCAGGGCATCCGCCTGGGCAAGGGGACAGGGTCTCGGCCGCGGCCCTCGGGCGCGGGGTGCATGAACGGCGAGCTGGCCGCTCGGTTTCGGGCGATGGGGGCTCATGGGGATCGGATGCAGGTGATCAGTGGGAGAACAGCAGTGGCCGCGGCGGCTCGCTTCTGCCTCTGCCGCGCCAGTGCTGTTGCTGCAGCCAGATCACGCCCTGGCAGAAGGCGTCCACCAGGTCGTCATGGGCACCGGTCGGGAAGCAGAGCAGTTCGCTCTGCAGGGCCTCGGTCGGCCGTTGGAAGCCGACCTGCGCCGCCTCCAGCAATGGCGCCACCGCATGGGCGCGGCTCACCTTGCTGCCCTGCGGGCGGATGGCGATCAGCCCGGGGATCTGGCGCCTGAGCAGCTGACACACCGCCGGCCCGTTGGCGGCGTCTTCGATCAGAACAGCGTCCGGGCTCAATCCCTGCTGCTTGAGGGCATCAAGGGTCTGCAGCAGGTAGTTGACCGTGCCCGGCAGGTCCAGCTGATGCCGCTGGGCCCAGAGCACCTCGATCAGAAACGGAGACTCACCGCCAGGGTCCGCTGCGGTGTTCGCCAGGGCAGCGCTGTTTCGGTGCAGCTGCAGGCCACTGTCCCGGGCCTGGTGCAGTGGTTGCGGAGCTCGGCTTTGATCCGCCAACCCCAACAGCACAAAGCCGCAGGGGTCGTTCTCGGCACCGCCCTTGAAAGCCAGGTCGCAGGAGAGCACCAGAGGTGCATGGGG
>RGUW01000039.1 GCA_010027605.1 Synechococcaceae bacterium WB9_2_112
GCCCAGGCCAGGGCCCGCAGGTCCCGGGCTTCGACTGCCGCCGCGACGTACGAGCCGATGCCAGGCAGCGTGTAGCTGCTGTTCAGCACGCTGATGGCCCTCGGCTCCCAGTGGTACGTGCTGTTCAACGCGATCGCGGGCGCCCAGACCATCCCCTCCGACCTGCGCGAGATGGCCGATGACGTGGGCCTGCGGGGGCTGCAGCGCTGGCGCAAGCTGATCATCCCGGGCATCTTCTCGGCCTGGGTCACCGGTGGCGTCACCGCCAGCGGCGGCGCCTGGAACGCCAGCATCGTGTCAGAGGTGGTCAGCTGGGGCGGCACGACCCTGACGGCCGACGGTCTGGGGGCCTACATCGCCGAGGCGACCAGCCACGGCGACTGGCCCCGCATCGCCCTGGGCATCGGCCTGATGAGCCTCTTCGTGGTGGGGCTCAACCAACTGGTCTGGCGCCGGCTCTACGCCCTGGCCGAACACCGCTACCACCTCTGATCGCTCCTCCCTCCTGCGCTTTTCCCTCGATTGCCATGACGCTGATCAGCGTTGACCACGTCTCCAAGGCCTTCCCCCTGCCTGACGGCAAAGGGGATTTCACGGTGCTCAACGATGTGAGCCTGACGGTGAAGCCCGGCGAGGTGGTGGCCCTGCTGGGCCGCAGCGGCAGCGGCAAGAGCACCCTCCTGCGCATCATGGCCGGGCTGATCCAGCCCAGCGCAGGGCACGTGCTCAGCAACGGCCAGCCCCTGCGCGGCACCAACCGCAACCTGGCGATGGTGTTTCAGAGCTTCGCCCTGCTGCCCTGGCTCACGGTGCAGGACAACGTGGAGCTGGGCCTGGCCGCCCGCAACGTGCCTCGGGACGAACGGCGCGAGCGGGCCCTCAAGGCGATCGACATCGTGGGACTCGACGGGTTCGAAAACGCCTACCCCAAGGAACTCTCGGGCGGCATGAAGCAACGGGTCGGCTTCGCCCGGGCCTTTGTGCTCGAACCCGAGGTGCTGTTCATGGATGAACCGTTCAGTGCACTCGATGTGCTCACCGCCGAGAACCTGCGCGGGGAGATCGACGACCTCTGGAACGCGGGCTCGTTTCCGTCGAGCAGCATCCTGATCGTCACCCACAACATCGAGGAGGCGGTGTTTCTGGCCGATCGGGTGGTCATCCTCGGCGCCAACCCCGGACGCATCAGAGGTGAGATCAGCATCAACCTGCCCCGGCCCCACGACCGCACCCATCCACGCTTCAAGGCACTGGTGGATTACGTGTACACGGTGATGACCAACCCGGACATCGCCGTCACCGGCGAGCCTGAGGCCGAGCGCCCGAGCGTGGACACAGCCCCGAGCACCATGTCCCCCTTTGCCCGCCCGCTGCCCCATGTGCGGGTGGGCGGCATCAGCGGTCTGCTGGAGCTGATGCACGAACAGGGCGATGGCCTGCGCGACATTCCCCTGCTGGCCGAGCGCCTGCAGCTGGAGGTCGACGATCTGCTGCCCCTGCTCGATGCGGCGGTGCTGCTCGGGTTCGCCGAGGTGGCCGATGGCGATGTGCGACTCACACCGGCGGGGCAGGACTTTGCCACCACCACGATCCTGCGCAGCAAGGACCTGTTCCGCCAACAGGTGCTGGAGCGGGTTCCGGTGATGGGCAGCATCCTCAACACGCTGCAGAAGAAAGCCGACGGCAGCCTCCGCTCCGACTTCTTTCTCGACATCTGGGATGACTACTTTCCAACCGAGGAGGCCGAGCGCCAGCTCGCCACCGCTGTGGACTGGGGCCGCTACGCGGAGCTGTTCGAATTTGACTCCGGCGAGGGCCGGCTGACCCTGCCCAGCTGAGCGGCGCGCCACGAGACACCCACGGCCACCAGCGCCAGCACGGCCAGGGTGGCGATCAGCAGGCCAAGGCCATCACCGCACAGGGGCGCCAGCGCCAGCAGGCCTGAAAACCCCGGGATCGCCGCCAGCAGCAGCCACAGGCCGATGCCGATGCCTGCCCCCAGCTGGGTGATGCGCTGGCGGGGCTCGCCGTTGAGCCAGACCAGCCCCCCACCGGCGATCAGCAGCAGGGCCAGCACCAGGCTTCGGTGCTCAGCCGTGCTCAGGCCTGGCCAGGCGCTCAGCACCAGGGCCGCTGCCGTCAGAACACCGCCCTGCCCGAGGGCGCGAGGCGCATCTGCGCAGCGGTCGCCGGAATCGCTTCAAACACCACCGTGCAGGCGGGGTCGATGACCAGATGCAACACGGCGATGTGCACGGGCAACAGCAGCATCGGCTGGGCCGGCAGCAGCAGCGGCAGGGCGGTGAGAGTCATGATCGGCAGGTGGATCGCCAGGGTGTAACCCAGGGCGCGGTGCAGGTTGGCCTCGATGCGCCGGCCCAGGGCCAGGGCCTCCACCAGCGCGCCGAAGTCGTCGCGCAGCAGCACCAGATCGGCCGACTCGCGTGCCACGGCGGTGCCGCGCCGACCCATGGCAACGCCGATGTCGGCGGCCTTGAGCGCGGGTGCATCGTTGATGCCATCGCCGGTCATGGCCACCACCTCGCCGCGGGCCTGCAGGGCGCGTACCAGCTGCAGCTTCTGCTGCGGCATCACCCGGGCAAACACGCTCGCCTGCACCACCTGCTCGGCCAACGCCCCCGGGCTCAGGGCCGCCAGATCGGCGCCGGTCAGCACCGGACCGGGAGCCATGCCGGCCTGATCGGCAATGGCGCGGGCGGTCTGCGGGGCATCGCCGGTGATCAGCACCACCCGCACGCCGGCGCCATGGGCCCTGGCGATGGCGCCGGGCACCTCGCGGCGCAACGGATCGGCCAGGCCGATCAGACCCATCGGCTCAAACAGGTAGTCGTGCACGCTGGTGGGGGCACCGGCCGCGCAATCGGGGTGCAGCGGCGTGCCGTCGAGACCCCGGGCCACGGCCAGCACCCGCAGGCCCTGGGCCGCGAGCCCGTCGGCAGCAGCCAGCAAGGCGGCGTTGGCGGTCGCGTCGAGATGACACAGCTGGGCCACCGCTTCCGGGGCACCCTTGGCGGCGATGTGCGGTCGCCCGTCCGCGTCGTGCCACAGCTGGGAGAACACCAACAGATCGCTCTGCAGCGGGTACTCCCGCGCCAGGGGCCAGTCGGGATGCAGGTGGTCGCTGTGCTGCAGGGCATCGCGCGCCAGGCGCTGGATCGCCAGCTCCATCGCATCCACCGGATCGTGGCGGCTGGCCAGCACCGCCAGCTCCAGCAGCCCATGCCACGGCTCGGCCCCCGCGGGCCAGCTGAGCAGCTGCGCCACCGCCATGCGGTTTTCGGTGAGGGTGCCGGTCTTGTCGACCGCCAGCACGGTGGCGCTGCCCAGGCTCTCGACGGCGGCGGGCCAACGCGCCAGCACGCCGATGCGGGCCAGCCGCAAGGCCCCCAGCGCCAGGAACAGGGCCAGCACCACCGGGATCTCGTTGGGCAGCAGGGCCAGCGCCAGCGCCAGCGCCGCCATCAGAGCCTGAGACCAGTCGCCGCTGAGGCTGCCCTGCAGCAGCGCCAGAGCGGCGCACAGCCCCAGGGCTGCGCCACTCAGCCGAGCGGCGAGTCGCCGGGTGTGGCGCTGCAGGCGCGTGGGCGGCGGCTCGACCGTGGCCAGGCTCTGACCCAGGCGGCCCAGCTCGGTGGCTTGGCCAATGGCCACCACCACACCCCAGCCGCGGCCGCTGGCCACCATCGACCCGGCCCGCAGCAGCTGCCCCGGCTGATCGCAGGCCACGGGCAGCGATTCACCGGTGAGCAGTGAGGTGTCGAGCCACAACCCCACCGCCTCGTGAAGCCGGGCATCGGCCGCCACCCGGTCGCCCTCCTCGAGGCGCAGCAGATCGCCCAGCTGCACCTGCTCGGGCGGCAGCTCCAGATCGATCCCATCGCGCCGCACACGCGCCCGGGGCGCCGACAGGCGCGCCAGCTCGGCCAGAGCCCGGCGACTGCGCCGCTGCTGCACGGCATCAAGCAGGCTGATGCCCGCCACAAACACCAGGAGGATCACCGCCTCCTGCGGCTCACCGATCAGCCCGTAGAGCAGCGCGCAGGCCAGCAGCAACAGGTTGGTGGGCTCGAGCACCGGCGGTCCAGATCGCTGCTTGCAGCCTGATGAGCGCGCGGTGATGTGGCTGCTCCGCTGATCGCAGATCTGAGGGCCGATCTGAGAGCGGATCAGTGACCGCTTGTGTTTGGGCGCCCCAGCAGATCAGTGGCAAGGCATCACAAGCGTTGTGCTCACTGTTGGGCTAACGCAGCGCAAACAGGTGGTCGTACTGGTCGTACTCCGGCTTGTTCAAGCCATCGTGCTGGAGCATCTTGCGGATCTGAATGATCTCCTTGCGCTGCGCCGCAATGATGTTGCGGGCCAGCCGCACAATCGTGGGATTGCTCGATTTCCTGAGGGCATCGTGCGCCATGATCAGCGCGCCGCCGTGGTGCTGGAGCATGCCCTCCAGAAACCAGGTCACCCGGTTATCCCGCGTGGGTGTTGAAGCCATCATCTGCATGGCCTGGATCTGAGCCGCGCTCATGCGGGTGAGATCGGCCATCACATTGGGATCCCCGCCTGCCTTGAGCGTCACGGGGTAACTGGGGGCATCGGGGTACCAGGCCTTGCGCCACTGACCCATGGCCTTGATCTCCTGGGCCTGATCGAACCAGATCTCCTTGCCGAGGGAGCCCACGCCCGGCACGCCGATCTCAAACACGAACTCGCTCATGCGCAGGGCACCGGTGTGGTGCTGCACCATCGCGTCAATCCAGCGCAGGTCGTAGGTGCCGCCAGCCGGGCCCACATCGTGGTTGTGGGCGCTGTGATCCGTCGGCGTTGCAACCGGAGCCACCATCCGGTGCTGCTGATGGGGATCCAGCTGCGCCCGGGCGAGAGGAGCCATCAGGGCAACCAGTGCTGCTGCGGCAAGAAGGGCAGATCGCATCGTGAGCCTTGGCAACGGTCCATCGCTACGATGTAGCCTCCAGTTAGTGGAGAGTCAAGGGGTGGTGGCTGCCCCCATGAAGATCGGAGAGGTGGCCCAGCGCTCGGGCCTGAGCGTCAAGACGATCCGCTTCTACTGCGATGAAGGGCTGATCCAGCCCATCTGCCGCAGTGAGGGCGGCTATCGCTTGTTTGGCGAGGCGGTACTCGCGGAACTCGCGCTGACCCGCACGCTCAAAGCGATGGATATCCCGCTCCAGGATGTGCGCCGCATCCTGGAGTCGCGTCGGCTGGGTGTCTGCACCTGCGACTCTCTGCAGGCCACGATCCGCAGCAAGGCCGGCGAGATCGAGCACAAGATCGATGCCCTGCGCCATCTGCACAAGGAGCTCAACGGCCTGCTCAGCAGCTGGGAAGACTGCGGCGGCCGCAAGCCCTCAGCTGCCTGAACCGCCGTACCACTGGCGGTACCACTGCGCCATCTGCTCAATCTCCTGGCTCTGAGCCCGCACCATGGCGGCTTCCAGCTCCCGCAGTTCAGGGTGCTGGGTGTTCCACTGAGCATGGGAGGCCATCATCACGCCCATGCGGTGATGGGGAATCATCTGCTCCATGAAGGCCCGATCGAAATCGGGCACTATGCGCAGCACTTCCAGGCTTGTGGCCATGCCAGGCATCCCCATACCCATGCCCATGCCTTGCCCCATGCCCATGCCACCCCATGTCCATGCCGGCACATCGGTGCCGTACCACTGGCGGTACCAGCGGCGCATCTGTGCATTCTCGGCCATCTGACTGGCCTTGATCTGCTGGGCCAGGGCCTTGATCTGAGGGCGCCTGGCTCGGGTGAGGGCCAGCTCAGCCATGGCGATCGCGCCATCGTGATGGGGAATCATCATCACGATGAAGCGCTGATCCGCAGACTGCAGACCCATCGGTCCACAGCCCGGAGCCAACCCTGGCCCGGCTGGATTGCGAGGAGAGGCTGGCCCTGCTGCAACGGCCACGCCTTGGCTGACCAGCAGGGCTGTGACGAGGCCTGCAGCCCAGCGACATCGATGCGCGTGTTGCCGTGTCATGGCTGGGACTCCGTTGACGACTGATCTCAGCCTGATCAGGGTTCTGCCCAACGGAGGCGGCACCAGCCCGCGGGTCACCGCCTGCGCTGCAACCAGCGGCTCCACTGCGATGGCCAGGAGCCACCAGGCCAGCAGATGCAGGCTGTCAACAAGGTGATCGAGCTGGCCATCGCGCAGCCAGTCTTCGTTCATCAGCGTGCCGCTGCCCACCGCCTGGGCCAGGGTCAACCTGCTGATGTCAGGGCCTGTTGTAAGGCAAACAGGCCAAAGGCAATGAACAGGCCGCCGCTCAGCCGATACAACAACTGTTCACTGATGCGGCCTCCGATCCAGCGTCCGGCACCCACCGCCAGCCAGGTGACCAGGGCGTGCCCGGCCAGGGTGCCTGCCAGCAGTCCGCCGAAGGTGAACGCCGGGGCCGTCGCCAGAAAGATCGTGGTGAACTGGGTGCGATCGCCCAGCTCGGCGATGAACACCAGCACGAAGGCTTCCCAGATCACCGCCCAGGTGGTGCTGCAGCGACGCTGACTCTCGGCCTCATCAATGGCCTGCTGGGCGTCCTGCTGCTCGTCGTCGGCCTCATGGGCCGTCATCCCCTGGGCATCGACGAGCAGCTTGAGGCCAAAGCCGACGAACAGCGCAGCCGCCAGCCAGGGCACCACCGCGGCGGGCAAGAGCTCACGCAGGCCGTAGCCCAGACCCAATGAGATCAGGGTGACCGCCGTGAGGGCGCCGAAGGCGCCCACAAACACATCCCGGGCCCGGTGACGGGCCGCCAGGATCAGCGCCATGAAGAAGGTCTTGTCACCCAGTTCGGCCAGGGTGATCGCGGTGAAGCTGGCTCCGAAGGCCGCCACACCGGGATCCGAAGGGAGCGGAGCAGTCATGGGACGAATCTGCCGCTGCGCTCATGAAGAAGTCATGAGATTGGGGGTGCGAGGGGCAGCTCGACCAACAGCACACAGCGTCCCGGCCGGCTCTCACCGACGCGCAGGTCTCCACCATGGTGGCGGGCAATGGCCCGGGCGATTCCCAGCCCCAACCCCGAGTGTCCGCCCCGGTCGCGACCTCTCCAGAAGCGATCGAACACCTGCTGCTGCTGCGCCTGAGGGATGCCGGCCCCCTGATCGATCACCGCCACCTTGACCAGGCGCGCCCCGGGGATGACGTCGATGCTCACCGTGCCGCCCACGGGACTGTGGCGGATGGCATTGACTACCAGGTTGGTGAAGAGGCGCAGCAGCGCCTGGCTCTGGCCACAGATCGGCAGGCTGGCCGCGGATGGATCCGGTGTCAGCCGCAGCGCGATCGCACGGGTTGCGGCCTGGGGCTGGTAACAACGGATCAGATCCTCCAGCAACTCCAGCAGGTCGAACAGCTGGGTGGGTTGCTGCTGCTGGCGGGCCAGCAGCAACAGATCATCCAGCAACTGGCCCATGTGGTGCGTCAGGGCATCGAGGTCGTGCCAGGCCAGGCCAGGCTGGCGTTGCAGCTCTGGTGGCACAGCAGCCAGCAGGGTGCGCAGGGCCGTGAGGGGGTGGCGCAGTTCGTGGGACGCATCGGCCGTGAACTGCTGCAGGGCAGAGAGCTGCTGCTGCAACGGTGCGAAGGCGACCTCCAGCATGCGACGGCCCACCAGCAGCGCCGCCAGCACCGTGACCACCCCGCCGAGCAACAGGCCACGCTGCAGACGCAACAGATCGGCCTTGGCCGCCTGGTCCGACAGGGCCACACGCACGGCGCCCATGCCGGCCACGGGCTGCCAGAGGCTCATGCCGCCCGGCCACTGCTGCCATGGTCGAGACGACTGCGGCAGCAGTGGCAGCACGGGCACGGCGAGGGTCCCCTGCTCGCTCAACAGCCTGCCCTGGGTGTCGAACCATTGCACCCGCTGCTCCTCGAGGCCCTCGATCGCGGGCCGGCGCGCAGCACCGCGAAACTTCGCGCGCCCCGCAGGCTCACGGGTTTCGTGGGCGATCAGCGGGAGCTGAGCGGCGGCACTGGCCGCAAGCTGTCGCAGCTCGGTGCGTTGATCGTTCCCACGCTGCACCCCGATGCCCCAATACAGAGAGCCTGAAAAGGCTGCGAGCAACAGCACGGCAAAACCACCGCCCTGAAGCACAAGTCGGCGTTTGAGCTGCAGCGGATCAGGCGGCAGCGGTGGGGTTGAGCCGGTAGCCAAGGCCGTAGACCGTCTCGATCAGATTGGCAGCACAGCCTGCAGCGCTGAGCTTCTGGCGCAGGTTGCGCATATGGGCCCGCAGGGCGTCGTCACCCACCGCGCGGCGTCCGTCGCCGCAGCCAAGCAACAGTGCATCCTTGCTGCAGCAGCCGCCCCGCGCCCGCAGCAACTGTTCCAGCAGCAGGGCCTCCTTGCGGGTGAGCTGAAGCGGGCGCCCGTCGACCAGCACCGTGGTGTCGCCTGGGTGCAACTGCAGCGGGCCGCCGCTCAGCGCGGCCATCAGCGGGCGGTGTGCCCGCCGCAACAAGGCCTGCAGCTGAGCGCGCAGCACGGGCGGCTCAAACGGCTTGACGACGTAGTCGTCGGCCCCGCTTTCCAATCCCGCCACCTTGCTGGCGCTGCTGTCACGGGCGGTGAGCATCAGCACCAGTGGTTGGTGCAGCCGGCGTCGGCGCAGGGTTTGGCAGAGCGCCAGACCATCGGTGTCGGGCAATCCCAGATCCAGGAGCACCAGGTCAAACAGCTCCTGCTCCAGCCAGGCCAGCGCCGCGGCGGCGGTGGATGCCGCTTCGACGGCATAGCCCCACTGCCCCAGCAGCCGCAGCAGGGCCTGCTGGAGGGTGGGATCGTCTTCCACCACCAGCAGTTTCATGGCCGCGGCCGGTCCTCCAGCTGCAGGGTGCACGTGCGGATACCCAAGGCCGCCAGGCGCTCGCGGGCGAGAGTCAGCAGATCGTTGGGCTTGAGCCGTTGGCTGGCCAGTTGAGCCGGATCGATCAGCAGATGGGAAGTGAGCGCCGTGCGCGAGGTGCTCAGCCCCCACACGTGCAGTTCCTCCACTTCAACAACCCCCGGCAACGCTGCGAGGGTCGCCTCCACCTGAGTGAGATCGACGTGCCGCGGCGCGGCGTCGAGGTTGATGGCAACCGCCTCGCGCAGCAATCCCGATGCGCTCCAGATCACCGCTGCGCCCACGCCGATGGCCGTCACGGCATCGAGCCAGAGCCAGTCTGTCAGCCCCACCAGCAGGGCACTGACCAACACCGCCACTGAGACGGCCGCATCGGTGAGCAGATGCAGCACCGCCGCCCGCTGGTTGAGGTCATGGTGATGGTCGTGGCCGAACAGGCGGGCCGAGAGCAGGTTGATGCCGATGCCGGCTGCGGCCGCCCAGGCCACCGGCGCGACGCTCAGCGGCACCGGATTGAACAGCCGCTGGATCGCCTCGACCACCACCACCACGCCGGCGCTGAAGGTGAGCAGGCCATTGAGCAGCGAGGCCATCTGGGTGCTGCGGCCATAGCCATAGGTGAAGCGCCCGGCGGCGGGGCGACGGCTGAGCTGATCAGCTCCCCAGCCAAGCCCGAGACCCACCACATCGCCAAGGTTGTGGAGGGCATCACCGATCAACGCCAGTGAGCCGAAGCCAAACCCGACCACCAGTTGCAGGGCGGTGAGGCCGCTGTTGAGCGCGATGCTCCAGCGGAAGGCCCGGGCGGCATGGCCCGAAGCCTGATCGTGATGCCCGTGATCGTGATGCCCGTGATCGTGATGCTGGCCCATGGCTCAGGACGCCTGTTGGGCCGCCAGGTAGCTGGCGATCATCTCCTCCATGCCCTTCTGGGTACGGCCATGGGGCCGTAGGCCCTTGGCCGCCCAGACCCGATCGAGCTCCATGCGGAGGTCTTCGGGAATCCAGCAGGAGAGCAGCACCTTGCCCTCGCGGCTGGAACTGCAGCGCTTGGCGGCCATCGACAACCCCGCGAAACTTGAAAGAATGTATACGTGTCGCCAACAGACGCCTTGACTCCCTCGGCCACTGCCGTCGCTGCCCCCGACCCGGTGCAGCGCCGCTCCTATCTCTGGAGTGACGGTGGACGGACCGTCGCGATCGCCTTCACCGAGCAGGGCGGCAGGGGCCCGGCCTGGTTGCTGCTGCCGGCCCTGAGCACGATCTCGAGCCGTCAGGAATGGCAGCCCTTCTGTAGCGCGATCGCTGAACAGGAGGGTGATCCATCCGAGCGGCCACGCCTGATCACCATCGACTGGCCGGGGTTCGGTGACAGCGACCGTCGCCGTCTTGCCTATGACGGCGAGCTGCTGGCCCGCTTCCTGGCCGACGTGCGCCGCGACTGTTGCCCCGCGGATTGCGGTGTGATCGCCGCCGGGCACGCCGCCGGAATCGCCCTGCGCGCCGCCCAGCGCCATGGGCTGGCGTTCCGCGAATGGGTACTGGTGGCTCCCACCTGGCGAGGCCCGCTGCCCACCATGGCCGGCCGCCGCAGCCGCGCCTTCCCGCTGCTGCGCGGCCTGGTGGAAGCACCGCTGCTCGGTCCGCTGCTCTACCGGCTCAACACCACCCGAGGCGTGCTGGGCTGGATGAGCCGGCGCCATGTGGATGTGGCCGGCCCCGGTCTCACGCCCCAGGGGATCAAACAGCGTCAGCGGATCGCCCGCCAGCCGGGGGCGCGCTTTGCCAGCGCCGCCTTCGTGACGGGTGGACTGGATCCGTACGACGATCCTCAGGACTGGCTCGCTGCGGCAGAGGCACTGGAGGCCCCCCTCACGGTGGTAGTCGCAGATCAGGCCCCACCAAAATCGCTGGCGATGATGCACGCGCTGGCGGCCAAGGCGGATCGCACCCTGCGCCTCAACGGCCGGCTGGGAGCCCACGAGGAATGCGGGCGCGACCTGGCCGCGCTGCTCCACCCATGCTGAAAGGCCTGCGCGCCCTGCCCCGCGACGTGTGGCTGGTGGGTCTGATCAGCCTGGTCAATGACGGTGCCAGCGACCTGATCTATCCCCTGTTGCCGCTTTATCTCACCTCCGTGCTGATGGCCGGACCGAGGGCCCTGGGACTGATCGAGGGCATCGCCGAAGCCACGAGCAGCCTGCTCAAGCTGGTCTCAGGAGCCCTCAGTGATCGGAGCGGCCGCAGCCGGGCCTGGATCGTGACGGGCTACGGCATGGCGGGCCTGGCCCGACCGCTGATCGCCCTGGCCGCCAGCTGGCCGGTGGTGCTGGTGTTGCGGTTTGTCGATCGGGTGGGCAAGGGTCTGCGCAGCTCGCCGCGGGACGCCCTGCTCGCCGCTGTGGTGGCACCGGATCAGCGCGGCCTGGCGTTTGGCCTGCACCGAGCCATGGACAATGCCGGCGCCGTGATCGGTCCGCTGGTGGCTGCGGGCCTGCTGGCCCTGCAGGTGCCATTGCGACACCTCATCGCCTGGTCCCTGGTGCCCGGGGTGATCTGCACCGTCATGGCCCTGGCCCTGCGAGAACCCACAGCTGAACGGCAGGTCACAGCACAGGGCCACACCAACGAGGCTGTGCACTGGCAGTTCGCTGCATTGCCTCTTGACCTGCAGCGCTATCTCCCTGTGGTGGCCCTGTTCACCCTGGCCAACAGCTCCAACCTGTTCCTGCTGCTGCGGGCCCGGGGGCTGGGCGTGCCCCAGGCCCAGGTCCCCCTGCTCTGGGCTGTGATTTCAGCGGTGGCCATGGTCGGGTCCGCGCCCCTGGCCGCCTGGTCGGATCGGATCGGCCGTCGCAGACTGCTGGTGGCTGGCTATGGCGGTTACGGACTCTTCTATCTGCTGATCGGCCAGCTGCGAACCAGCGGCCCCTGGCTGCTCCCACTGTTTGCAAGCTATGGCCTGTTTCTGTCAGCAACGGAGGGCGTCGAGAAAGCACTGGTGGCCGACCTCTCGACCGCCGGGCGACGAGGGACGGCCTTTGGCTGGTTCAACCTGATCACCGGGCTGATGGTGTTGCCAGCCTCTGCACTCTTCGGCTGGCTCTACGAAGCCTTCAACCCCCAGATCGCCTTCAATGGAGGAGGCCTCTGTGCCCTCGCGGCGGCGCTGTGGTTGGCCCTGCTGCCGCGATCGATTGATCGAAGACGAGCGTCTCTCGATTGATCACCGCACGGACGTTCGCAGATCAACCTCCCAACAACCCGGTTGCAATGGGCGCTCACCACCCGCATGACCCGCTGCTCCGTGGCCATCTGGCCGGATTGGTGGCCGCCGTGCTGTTCGGCTGCAGCGCCCCATTGATCAGTACCGTCACGCGCGCAGGGTCGGCCCTGAGCATCGCCGGGTTGCTCTACGGCGGCGCCACGCTGGCCCTGCTGTCGGTGCGACTGGTCCGGGGCACCCAAGCCGAAACCCCGGTTGGCCGCCAGGACTGGCCCGCACTGGCGATCCTCACCCTGCTCGGCGGCGTGGTGGGCCCCATGGCCCTGGTGCAGGGCCTGGCCCGCCTGCCTGCAGCCACCAGCTCGCTGCTGCTCAATCTGGAGGCGGTGTTCACCCTGGCGATCGCGGTGCTGCTGGGGCGCGAGCACCTGGGCCGCCGCGGCCTGCTCTCCGCTGGGCTCACCATTGCCGGGGCCGTGGTGCTCTCGGAAGGTTCTCTGCGTGGAACCACCGGCGTGGGCAGTGCTCTGATCGCCCTGGCATCACTGGCCTGGGGCATTGACAACAATCTGAGTCAACGTCTGAGCCTGCGCGATCCCATCCAGATCGCGACCTTCAAGGCAGCAGCAGCCTCGCTGCCGATGCTGACCCTGGCGATGGTGATGGGGCACGGCTTTCCCAGTGTGCCGGTCAGCCTGGAATTGCTGGCCATCGGGGCGCTGGGCTACGGCATCTCGATCTGGCTCGACCTGCTCGCTCTGCGCGATCTCGGCGCAGCTCGCGAAGCGGTGCTGTTTTCCGCGGCCCCCTTCGTGGGAGCGCTGTTCTCCCTGGCCATCCTCAGGGAGCCCTTCTCAGCGACACTCCTGGTGGCTGCGGCTCTGATGGCCGCCGGAGTGGTGCTGCTGCTCAGGGAACAGCACAGCCATTGGCATCGCCATGACAACCTGCGCCATGCGCATCGGCACTGGCACGATCCTCGCGGCGGCGACCCCCATCACGCGCACCATCACGCACAGGCGGACCTCATCGATACCCCTGTCGATCGCCCCTTCTGGCATGCCCATGAACATCAGCATGAGCAACTGGAGCATGCCCATGGCCATGTGAGTGATGCCCATCACCGGCATTCCCACTGATGGGCAATCAGGCCGCGATGTGATCAGTTCAACGTGATTGCCGGCAGCGGAATACCCAGAACGATCAACACCATGGCCATGCAGGGAGCAAGACCGATCAGAATCAGACCGTGACACAAAGCCGCTTGATCCGTCAGAAACAAGCAGGTCGGGGTGACCATCAGCCGATGACCGACAGTCCTGAGCAAGCCAAAGGGCAGTGCCAACAGTCATCGACCCTGCGCCACGATCCTGGGCCCCATGGCTGCAGCTGGTGACGCAGCAGGTCTGCATCGCGTCACCTCAGGCCCTGCTGATCTGCCTATGACCGTGATGCATGGGCATGTCGTGATGGCTCACTCCACAACAACGGATTCAACCAGGCTTCACCCCTCCACGCAGGACATTGCGATTCACATGATCGCCGCAGCTGCACGCATTCTGCTGATGCTGGGCACCGCCATCCTCATCGGCGAAGTGGCCGCAGGACCAGCCAAAAAGCTTCTGGAGTCGAGAACGAATCAGCGCCAATGCATCAATGAAGATGGTGAACCCAGAGATTGACTGGTGAATCCGCTCAGGCCGCAGCCGCTGGGCGGCGCTGCTGCGTGGCATACAGCGCTGCAGCCCCGCCTGCCAGCGCCAGAAACAGCAGCGTCTGCAGGGTCAGCAGCAGAAAGCCCAGGGCCGAAAACACCGTGATGCGCACCTTGGCCTTGATCAGCAGCGTGAGCAGCAGCAGCACCGTGGCGCGCAGGGCCACGACGCGCGCGGTGGTGAAGGGGCAGAACGGGTTCAACAGCATGGGACGGACAACGCTCATCCCATGCTGAAGGGCCAGGCCTAGAACCGCGCCAACGCCAGCAACCCTGGCAACTGACCCCTCAGGCCCAGCAGCGCCAGATCGGGGGCGGACCCTGCCGACACCCCTTGCAGCTGTTGATCCGAAAGGGGTTGAGCGGCGCCCGTACCAGCTCGCGCCAGGCGCTCAAACCGCTCCAGCAACGACGGCTGCAGCGGAATGCCACGGGTCGCAGCCAGGGCGACCAGCTCGGCGCGGCTGTCGAGCCGCTCAAAACTGGTCCGAAACACGCCATCCGGCTCGCTGAGAGCACAGATGAGCTCGGCCAGCGAATAGAGCTCGCTGGGCAACAACCCCACCAGCTCGGCCGGGCAGCGGCTCTTG
>RGUW01000381.1 GCA_010027605.1 Synechococcaceae bacterium WB9_2_112
AACTGTTGATCCGCTCCCATTCCTGTTGGGCAGCGGCATCGAGAACAAAGTGCTCACGATCAGCCAGCACTTGCTGGGCTGCCAGGCGGCCTTGGCTGAGCAAAAAGGAACTGCGGTCGGTGCCGAGAGCAGCGGCGGCCCGATCCAGCAGATCCCGATCGTCTTGACTGGCCCTCAACTCAATGCGGCTCGCCTTCAGCGGCCGGGCAGACGGAGGGGTGACACCGACCATGGAACGCAGCGAGCGACGAAACGTACGGACACTGTACGGCGTCTGAAGCGAGGTGCTTGCCCTCGCGACCGCGAGCGCATCCAGCCGGAACCGCAACCCGGCCCACCTGCCACCAAAAAACTCCCATCCCCGCAGCGCCCTCACGATCTGCAGCCGCAACGAATCAGCTCAGGCCAGTGTCTCGATCAGGTCCACGTCGTCGCCGAGGCCGCGAAAGTCGGCATCCATCGTGTGCAGCCGGGCCTGATGGGATCGGGCCGTGGCCAGGATGATGCTGTCAGCCATGGGCAGGCGATGGGCATGGCTGAGCTGGGCGGCTGCGATCGCGAGCGTGCTGTCGAGATCCACCACGAGCCCCCTCTGCATGGCGGCGACCGCCTGGATGGCCTGGGCCTCGCTGTGTTCACGGAGCACCCACTTAAACACTTCCAGGATGCTGATCACGGGCACAACCAACGTCGCCTCAGAGTCGAGCACGGCCACAAAGCGGCCGGCCTGCGCGCCGTCGGTGAACACCTCGATCCACCCCGAGGAGTCGATCACGGCTGGCCGCACACTCACAGCCGGTCCGCCTCTCGCACAAAGGTGTTCTGCCCATGCAGAAAGCCCCGAAGGGCAACAGGCGGCTGGCTCGGCACCAGCTCAATGCGCCCCGGCAGGGCGATCACCTGCAGCTGCTGGCCGGGGCACAGGCCAAATTGCTCACGCACCCGCTTGGGGATGACAACCTGGTACTTGGGGGAAACGGTTGCGAGATCCATCAAGACACTGTAGTCCAGGACGGCGATCGATCAGAAAACGACACCCGCCACCAAGGCGGTGCTGCCGATGCACCTGTTAGGCCGCCCGGTGGGCAGCTGGGGCGATGTGGGCTGCTTCAGCTTCTTCCCCACCAAAAACCTGGGCGGTGCCGGCGATGGCGGTGCTGTCACCTGCCG
>RGUW01000382.1 GCA_010027605.1 Synechococcaceae bacterium WB9_2_112
ACCCGCCGCGCGATCTCGTACTGGTCGTCAATGTCCAGTGTCCCTTTGGCGCCAAGCGTGTCCGGGTTGCCGGCTAAGGGTGTGTTGGCCTCGAGGAATCCCTGTTTGATCGACGTGGCCCAGCCTTGACGGATGGCGCCATGGGCCAGGATCCCGGCTTCCGCTGCCACCCTGGCGCCATCCAGCAGGTCCTGGGCGCCGGGCAGGTTGCGGGTCCAGCTGGTGGCGATCGGCTGCCGCACATCCATGGCCTTCAGCCTGACTGCGTTCTCGCCTGCCTTCCGCACCCCCTCGGCGGCGAAGATCAGCTTGCCGCTCAGGTAGTTGTTGACCAGCTGCGTGTTGAGGCTGAACAGCTGGCTGTCCTTGAAGTACCGCCCGTGCGTTGCGCCTCCAGTTGTGGTCAAAGTCATCGTCCGGCGGTGGCGCCAGCGGATCCTTCAGCTCCTCGTCAACGGTGTCAAGGATGTCTTTAAGGTCCTGCAGGCCGTCAACACCGCGGCTGGATGCTTCCGCCACCTTGCCCAGCACACCGTTCGGTGTTGGGCCGGCGCCATCTCCGTTGCCGGCTGCGCGAGTCGGTGCGATGTCTTCCGTGACGCCAGGGATGCCAAAGATCCGCGAAGCCTGGTCGAGGATGTCCTGACTCAGCCGACCGGTCATGCCAGACAGGTCCATCCCGGGATCCCTCTGCAGCTGCTGCAGCAGCTGGCCTGATACCCGCCGGCTCACCGCTGCCGCCCGATGGCCAAAGACCGCCTTCCGGTAGCTCTCGGCAAACTCGGCCGCCAGGTCGCCCGATGGTGGACGGCCAGTGCTCTCGATCTCCTTGATGATCGCTGCCAGCTTGCTCTGCATGGTCACGCGAGTGATGT
This sequence comes from Synechococcaceae bacterium WB9_2_112, assembly GCA_010027605.1. Lineage (GTDB taxonomy): Bacteria > Cyanobacteriota > Cyanobacteriia > PCC-6307 > Cyanobiaceae > RGUW01. The sequence goes on from RGUW01000382.1 coordinate 876, forward strand.
CGGCAAACACCTGCAGCCGGGTCTGGTTGTCCGTGATCCTGAAGAACGGTGCGACGTTGGTGGTGATCGCCGCTGCCAGCTGGTCCTTGTCGATCGCCAGAGACGCCTCTGCAAAGCTGTCTGCCAGGCGCTGGGCAAAGGCTTCAGGGTCGTTGATCGCTGTGACCCGGGCAAAATCAGCCGGGTTGCCCTTCTCCCAGCTGATCGTCAGGCCCTGCATCAGGGCCAGCACGTCCTGCGCGGATTCAATGCCCATCCGATCCACCATCTGGGCAGCATTCATGAACCAGCCCTG
>RGUW01000383.1 GCA_010027605.1 Synechococcaceae bacterium WB9_2_112
TGCCCTGCCTGTCAACGGTTTCACTTGCCCCCTCACCCGAATAGGAGCCAGGCCAGGCTGGCTTGCCGGAATAAGCCGGGTCACCCGGGCCTTGGGCTGCTTTGTGCTTTCGGTGGCTTCCATGGCCCCATCGTGGCCGACCTTCTTCAGGGTAGGCAGCGCGATGCTGTCGCGCTGCCTGGGATGCGGCATTCAGGCTGCGGCTTGGTGCTGGTCTGCTCAGCGATTGTTGCGGCCTCCCCAGGGATAGAGAAGCGCTTGCGGAAGCCCTGGGTGAGGGCCTCCAGCATGGGACGGGGCACCAGGCCAGGGTCGGGCGGCATCCGGCTTGAACCGTGATCCGCACCCTGGCGGTGTAGGTGACGCCCCAACCAGGCTTGGGCTCACGGCCGCTGCTGACCGAAGCCCTGCGGTGCGCCAAGCGCAATGTTCCGGGCCTGGCCCGGTCACCTCAAGGACTGACGGGTTTGGCATCGGCAGCCGCTGTGCTTGGGCTGCCTGCAACGCCATGCTGAGCCCATCGCTTCTGTTCACCCATGGCTGCTGCCGGTTCTGCCTTCGCCCAGCTTCACCAGCACCTGCAGCAGACACGCCTGCTGGGCTCCATCAGCAGCGCCCTCTACTACGACCAGAACACGGTGATGCCGGCTGCTGGTGCCGCCTGGCGCGGCGAGCAGCTGGCGTTTCTGGCCGGCCAGCTCCACGAACGGCAGAGCAGTGCGGCATACGCCGAGCTGGTGGCGGCAGCGGAGAGCGAGCTCGATACAGAGGTCTCAACCGAACGCCGCCGCAACCTGCAACTGCTGCGCCTGGAGCTTGAACGTCAGCGCTGCCTTGATCCGGCCCTAGTCAATGCACTGGCCAAGGCTCAGTCGCGCGGCAATGCGGTGTGGCAGGACGCCCGCAAGCGGAACGATTTTTCGACCTTTGCCCCGGCCCTCCAGCAGCTGATCGCCCTGCGCCGCCAGCAGGCCAGCCAGCTGGCCGCTGCTGAACCGGTGCCGCGCAGTCCCTGGGAAATCCTGGCCCAGCCGTTCGAGCCCGAGGTGAGCAAGGCGCGGCTGGAGGAGCTGTTTGCGCCGCTCAAGGCGGAGCTCCCGGGTCTGCTGGAGCAGGTGAGGTCCACCGATTCGCCCCATCCCAGCGTCGTCGATCTGCCTGAGGCCCTGC
>RGUW01000384.1 GCA_010027605.1 Synechococcaceae bacterium WB9_2_112
CTGTGCCCGCCGCAGGTTCCCTGATGGCACGCTTGGAGAGCCCTGCTGGCTGTGTAACGGAGCAATTGACTACCAGCTTAAATACCCGCACCCCTACGCATTTAGCCTGGACCACGCCATCACCGTGAAAGAGAACCCCGCGCTGATGCTGGACCCGCTTAACTTTCGCGCCAGTCATGCTGATTGCAACATGGGTCGGGGGACTGATGACCCGCCCATTGACTTGGGCGTGCCAAGTGAGGTTTGGTGAGCGAGGCCTGGGTTGATATCCCCGGCCATCCCGGCTATCAGGTCAGCGACCAGGGCCGGGTGCGCAGTGTGGACCGTGTGGTACAGGGCAGGGAGGGCAGCGCACGGCGCGTCAAAGGCAGGGTGCTAACCCCCCTGGTGCGCCCGGATGGCCTGCGTGTGGTCAACTTATGGCTCAATAACACTTACTGCCAGCGCCCGGTGCGGGAGCTAGTTTTGGTGGCATTTGATCGGCCTTGCCCGACCGGCTTTGAGGCGGTGAACGTCAATGGTGACAGCGTGGATAACCGGCTCTGTAATCTCCGTTGGCGGCCTAGCGCGCGGGGCCGTTGATCCCGTAACGCCACGTCGGCGTCGAGAGGCCGTTTTAGGCCCCCCCATTAGCCCGTAGGCGTACGAGGAGGGCTGGGTTGCCGCGCCGGTGCCCGCGTGACGGGACGTAGCCCTACAGCGCCCTGTGGCGGCTGATCACCGGGTGCCCTCACAGCAATAAGCGGGTTGTGGCGCTTGAGTACCTCCAGGAGCGGCTGCTGGTCGGGTTCTGGCAGCTCACCCGCAACGACAGCGGCGCGAGCTATTGCAGCGACAAAGTCCTCAACCTCATCAGGCTGGAGGTGACGGGGCAGCATTATCAGGCCGTCGGGTGCCACACTAACTTCCCATGACCCGTGGCGAACCAGGGTCCAGCCGTTGTTAAGCCGGGTCACATCTGCCTCAATCACCCCTACCTCCGCGCACAGTTGAGATGTCAAAGCCGGGCGTACCGGCTAGCTGGATATGACGATCACAAACACTGTAACCGTTGATGATGGTCGTTGCAGGCTGCCGGTGGGAGTTGTCGATATTAAGGCAGATCGCGCACCCTATAACCGCTTCTCCCACCGGCCCAGTATAGCCTGCTCAGCGACGGTGCTGTGCCA
>RGUW01000385.1 GCA_010027605.1 Synechococcaceae bacterium WB9_2_112
TTCCCTGCCTACTGGGTGAGCCGCTACCCCACGCGCTTCTGCGCCATCGCCTCGTATTCGGCCGAGCTGGCCTATGCCCATAGCCGTGAGGCACGGCATTACTACCGCGCTGTCGGCCACCCCCTCTCAAAGGACTCCACTGCCGTGGGCAACTGGCTGACGCCCGAGCGCGGTGGCTGCATTGCTGCCGGTGTGCGCGGGCCGTTCACCGGCAAGGGCTACGCACTCGGGATCATCGATGACCCCTACAAGGGTCCGGAAGACGCCAACTCCGCCGGGCAACGCCAGAAGCTGATCGAGTGGTTCCAATCCGTCTGGCTCACCCGCGCTGAACCAGCCCCACAGGGGCGCTCGCGATGGGGTTTTGCAGGCGCGGCCCAGGTGGTGGTGCTGACCCGCTGGCACCAGGACGACCTGATCGGCTGGCTGCTGGAGCAGGAGAGCGGCGAGGCCCCGCAGCGCTGGCAGGTGCTGAACCTGCCGGCCATTGCTGAACCGCCCCAGCAGCAGATCAAGTTCCCGGCCACCTGCACCATCGAGCCGGACTGGCGCCAGCCCGGTGAGCCGCTCTGCCCCGAGCGGTTTCCCCTGGCTGAGCTTGAGCAGATCAGGATCCGCGCTGGCAGCTACTGGTGGAACGCGCTTTATCAGCAGAGGCCGTCGCCTGCGGAGGGTCTGCTGTTCCAACGCGTTTGGATCCGCTCCACAGCGGGCACCCCTGCTCCAGACGGCCGGGCGGCGCAACGGCCCTTTGCGGCGGTGGTGCTCAGTTGTGATCTGAGTTTCAAGGGGGGAGCGGAGAACGACTACTGCGGCTTCTGCCTCCTCGGCCTGCTGCCGGATCAGGAGGCCCGCCATCCGGCTGCCCTGGCCAAGGCACGGGGTGAGCAGCTCCACCCCAGCGCCGCCCGGGTGCGCTCAACGGCCGAACCGCAGAGAGACGACATCCACCGGATCGAGGTGATCTGGAGCCAACACCACCACCTCGATCTACCGGGCGTGGTCAACTTCCTTGGCCAGACCCTGGGATCGCTGGGCCAGGGCCAGAGGCCTGATGCGGTGCTGGTGGAGGACGCCGCCAATGGCCCGGCCGTCTGCCAGCTGCTGCAGCGACAGATCCCTGGCCTGATCGCTGTGCGGCCCACCGGCAGCAAGGTGAGCCGCGC
>RGUW01000386.1 GCA_010027605.1 Synechococcaceae bacterium WB9_2_112
GTGTTCCAGAACTACTCGCTGTTGCCATGGCAGAGCGTGCGCCAGAACATCGCGCTGGCGGTCAACAACGTGATGCGCGATGCCAGCCTTGCGCAGCGCCGCGAACGCATCGAACACAGCATCCAGCTGGTGGGCCTTGCCCACGCTGCTGACAAACTGCCCGCGGAACTCTCCGGCGGCATGAAGCAGCGGGTGGCTATCGCCCGGGCGCTCGCCATCAGGCCCAAGCTGCTGCTTCTGGATGAGCCGTTCGGCGCCCTCGATGCCCTCACCCGCGGCAATCTGCAGCAGCAGCTCATGCAGATCTGCCAGCAGGCTGGCGTCACCACCGTGATGGTCACCCATTCGGTGGATGAAGCCCTACTGCTCTCGGATCGGGTGGTGTGCCTCACCAATGGACCCGCTGCGGGAATCGGTCAGATCCTCAAGGTGACCCTGCCGCGTCCACGGGAGCGGCTCGATGTCATGGAGCACCCCGACTACTACCGGCTGCGGGGCGAATTGATCAACTTCCTGCAGCAGCAGCGACGGCTCAAGCAGCACCGCCAGGAGCTCAGCGGCACCCTGCCTCACCCAGCGGAGAAGCAACCGGCCTCCAACGCCGCACCCATGGCCGCACCCCAACGCAAGCTGCGCATCGGCTACCTGCCCGGCCTCGACGTTGCACCCCTGGCGGTGGCCATGGAGCGGGGCTGGTTCGGCGAGCGCAACATCCAGGTGCTCCCGGTGCTGTATCACCGCTGGCAGCAGATGGAAGAACAGCTCAGGGCCGGTGAATTGGACATGGCGATCACCTCGGCCAGCGCCCCCCTGGCCCTGGCCCTGGGACTGCACGGCCAGCCCAGCTGGCCGGCGATCACACCGATGACGGTGACCCGCAGCGGCAATGCCATCTGCCTGGCACAACGCTTCCGTGACCTCGACATCCACAAGCTGTCGGATCTGGCGACCCGGCTGAAGGGTGGAGAAGTGCCCCTGCGGCTCGCCATCGGCCAACAGGCCAGTATGCAGGACTTGCTGTTGCGTCACTGGCTGGCCAGCGGTGGGATCGACCCTGACCAAGCGGTGGAGTTTCAGATCCTGTCGCCCCTGGCCATTCAATCGGCCTTGCGTAACGGCGAGATCGACGGCTTCATCGCCGGCCGGTATCGGGTGGCCAAGGC
>RGUW01000387.1 GCA_010027605.1 Synechococcaceae bacterium WB9_2_112
AGCTCACCCGCTCACGCGCCTACCAGAGCAACGATCAGGCCTGGGTGGAGCAGAAGAACGGGGTGCTGATCCGCCGTGTGGTGGGCTACGAGCGCCTGGTGGGCCTGGAGGCCGCTCAGGTGCTAGCTGAGCTGTACGCGGCACTGCGGCTGTTCACGAACCTGTTTCAGCCGTCGTTCAAGCTCAAGAGCAGCGTGCGGGAGGGGGGCCGAATCAAGCGGCTGCACCACCCGCCGCGGACACCGCTGCAGCAGCTACTGCGTACCGGTGCGCTGGGCGAGCAGGAAGCCGCTGACCTCAGGGAGTTGAGACAACGGTGTGACCCTGTGGCGCTCCTAGCCACGATGCGCAGCTGCCAGAGCCGGTTAGCGCTGTTGATCAGCGGCCAGCACGCCAACGCCATAGCGGGTGATCCGCTTGCCTGGAAATCCCCAGAAGAAGAAAAACGAGAGCTGGAGCGCTTTCTGCAGGGCTTACAGGCGCTGTGGCGCCAAAGCAGACCACTGCAGAAAAGGCCCAAACCGCGGCAAGGCCGCCGCAGCCGTGTGGATCCCTTTGAGGTTCATGCAGCCCTCATCCCCCAGTGGTTGGAGGCAGAGCCCGATGTGGGCAGCCAGGAGCTACTGGAGAGGCTGATCGCCTTGGCTCCTGAGCGCTATGGCCCCCAACACAAACGCACGCTGCAGCGGCGAATCAGGGATTGGCGCGTAGCCAGGGTGCAGCAGTGCCTGGAGCGTGCAGCAGACAGACCAGAAACCAAAGCCTGGACAGAAGAAGGGGTGTTACCAGGCGTCAATCAAAGACGGTAACAAGTGCTTGATGCAAAGCGCCAATCAACCTGATTGACACGGGACAGTTCCCATCGGCCCATCTGAGCGCCTGTCCGATCCTCTTGCTCACGCCCCGATGACAAGTCTCCGCATTTGGCATTGGCTCTCGAATGCTTGCCTTGCCCTGTTGCGCCGGATTGATGTTGTCAGGCCCATCCCTGGGCTCGATTGGGCTGCCCTGGGTGCGCAAAGTGGCTGAACTTGGATGAGTTGCGTCCCCCGCATCCAAGCTCCCGAAACAGGAGCGGTCTTTCCCGTTCAGGCCGTTGTTGACGCCCCCTGATGGACTCGAACCATCGACCGGCTGCTTAGAAGGCAG
>RGUW01000388.1 GCA_010027605.1 Synechococcaceae bacterium WB9_2_112
CCCGCATCGCCAACCTCAGCCAGCAGGTTGGTCTGCTCGAGCGCGACACCGCCCGGTATCGGCGCCTGGCCCAGGGCGGCGTCACCCCCAGCGGCGATCTGGACAACCGTGAGATCCGGCTGATCGACCTGCGCGGCCAGCTCAGCCAGGCACGCGCCCAGCTGGCCAAGGTGCAGACCGATCTGGTGCTCAGTGAGCTGCGCGCCCCGATCGACGGCACGGTGCTGCGCATCACGGCCTACCCGGGCGAGCGCCCCGGTGATGCCGGCATCCTCGAGCTTGGCGCCACCGATCGCATGGAAGCTGTCGCTGAGGTCTACGAGAGCGACATCGACCGGGTTCGCGTTGGACAGTCGGTGACCCTGCTCAGTGAGAACGGCGGCTTCAACGGCAGCCTGCAGGCCCGCGTGCTGCGCATCAGTCCGCAGGTGCGCCAGCGCCAGGTGCTCTCCACCGATCCCACCGGTGATGCCGATGCCCGTGTGGTGGAGGTGCGTCTGGCACTCGATCCCGCAGCAGCCGCCCGCGTGAACGATCTGGCCGGCCTGAAGATCATCGCCCGCTTCAGGCCGTGACACCCTGGCGCTGGTTGCAGACCCTCTGGCAGGGGCGACGCATTCCCCTGGCCTGGTTGCTGCTCACGCGCCAGCCGGTGCGTCTGGCGGTGGCCCTGGCGGGCATCAGCTTCGCCGGGATCCTGATGTTCATGCAGCTCGGCTTCCGCGACGGGCTGTTTGATGCCAGCGTCACCATCCATCGGCTGTTTGATGCCGATCTGGTGCTGATCAGCCCCCGTTCCACGAGCTCGGTGAGCATGGCGGGCTTTCCGCGTCGTCGCCTGGTGCAGGCCATGGCAGATCCTGCGGTGGAGGGCATCACGCCGGTGCACTGGAACCTGCTGCTGTGGCGTAATCCGCAGACCCGCGGCACCCGCTCGATTCTTGCCCTCGGATTCGAACCCGGTGATCCGCTGTTCACCGATCCCGCGCTGGCCCCCAAGGCCCGGCTGCTCACCCAGAAGGGACGAGTGCTGTTCGATGAGCAGTCCCGACCCGAGTTCGGCCCCGTGGCCAAATGGTTCAAATCCGGCCGCACCGTGGAGAGTGAGATTGCCGGCAAGCGTGTCCGGGTGGCCGGGCTGGTGG
>RGUW01000389.1 GCA_010027605.1 Synechococcaceae bacterium WB9_2_112
GATCCCGACGCCGGCGAGGCGCAGTTCAAGCCGGCTGTGCTCAACGGCCTCTATGGCCAGCTGCACCTCAATGCCGACGGCAGCTGGGCTTATACCCTCGACAACACCAACCCCAAGGTTCAGGGCCTGCCCGCCGGTGGATCCCTGAGCGATCAACTGTTGGTGCTGTCGGCCGATGGCACAGCCCATCAGGTGCGCATTCAGATCAGCGGCACCGACGATGCCGCCCAGGTCAGTGGTGCCACCTCAGGCCAGGTCCGTGAGGACGTCGTGATGACGGCATCCGGGCAACTGACGGTGCGCGACATCGACCAGGGCGAAACCCCCCAGTTCCAGAGCGAGACCCTGCAGGGCATCTACGGCCAGCTGAGCATCGATGCCACGGGCCAGTGGCACTACCAGCTGGATCCGGCGGCCTCGCAACAGCTCCAAAACGGGGTGAAGGCCCGCGAGAGCTTCACGGTGCTCGCCAGTGATGCCAAGGGCCATCAGGTGAGCCAGCAGGTGTTGGTGGACATCACCGGCACCAACGATGCGGCGCGGATCAGCGGCACCAGCAGCGGCCAGGTCACGGAAGACACCCTGACCCACACGGGCGGCAAGCTCGATGTGCAGGACGTGGATCGCGGCGAAGCCCACTTCCAGGCGGGCGATCAGAGCGGCAGCTACGGCAGCCTGCATCTGGAACCCGATGGCACCTGGGGCTACACGCTGAACAACAGCTCGCCTCGCGTGCAGGAATTACCGGCAGGAGCATCCGCCACGGAAACCTTCACGGTGCGCTCGGCCGATGGCACCACCCATCAGCTCACCGTGCAGATCGCTGGCACCAACGACGCCGCGCGGATCAGCGGCACCAGCAGCGGCCAGGTCACAGAAGACCGACCGCGGCGAAGCCCATTTCCAGGCGGGCGATCAAAGCGGCAGCTACGGCAGCCTGCACCTGGGTGCCGATGGCACCTGGGAGTACACGCTGAACAACAGCAGCTCCAAGGTGCAGGAATTACCTGCTGGGGCTTCCGCCACGGAAACCTTCACAGTGCGTTCGGCCGATGGCACCACCCATCAGCTCACCGTGCAGATCGCTGGCACCAACGACGCCGCGCGGATCAGCGGCACCAGCAGCGGCCAGGTCACAGAAGAC
>RGUW01000390.1 GCA_010027605.1 Synechococcaceae bacterium WB9_2_112
GTTATTGATGCTTTCTGCCGGCACGCCGATGCTGGGCATGGGTGATGAGATCTGCCGCAGTCAGGCTGGCAACAACAATGCCTATTGCCAGGACAACCCAACCAGCTGGCTGGATTGGGGTCTGCTGGCGCAGCACCAGGACATCCATCGCTTTGTGCGCGAGTTGGTGACCTACCGCCGGCGCCGCGACTTTGTCATCGATGGTCAGGCTTTCAGTCTGGCCGATCTGTTGCAGCGCAACCAGATCATCTGGAACGGGGTGATGCCCGGTCAGCCCGACCACAGTGACGACTCCCGCTCCCTGGCCCTGACCCTGACCAGCAGCAGTCACCGGTTCCGCTGTGCCCTGATGGTCAATGCCTGGTGGGAGCCCCTGACCTTTACCCTGCCGCCGGCTGATTTCGGCAGTCAGTCCTGGCACCGCTGGATTGACACCACGCTGCCGTGTCCCGATGACATCGTGCCCTGGGACCAGGCCGAGCCCGTCGATCAGCCCCAGGTCGAGCTGGGGCCCCGCTCAGTGATGGTGCTGATCACAGGTCATCAGGGCCTGATCAGCAGCAGCGATCCGGTCGCCATGGCGCCGAACAGGATCAGCAGCTGAATGCCTTCGTACCAGATGACCTCCCGGTTGTCGGTGATGCGGTCGATCATCACCACCGCGATCGCCAGCGAGGCCAGTGCCACCGGCGGCAGGCTGAGATGCAGATAACGCCCCATTGGGATGCCCACCAGCACCAGCAGCGGCAACACAAACAGCAGCAGCTGCAGGCTGGATTCGACCGTGCTGGTCATCAACAGCTGCATCTGGCGGCGCGAGGCGGCTTTGAGTCCCACCAGGGCCTCGGGCAAACAGCCGAACAGGGGCAACAGAAACAGACCCACGAACAGTTCACTGAGGTGGGATTGGCTGACCAGCCGTTCCAGTGATCCCACCAGCCGCTCTGAAATGGCGGCTATCAGAACCGTCACCCCACCAAGGGCGACGACCACCATGGCCAACGGCGCCCCGGCGTCAGAGCCCTGGTGATGGTTCGACGTCTCGGCAGGCGGCTGGTTGCGCCCCATCGAGGCCGCAAAGGCCAGGCAGTAGTAAGCCAGAGCCAGCAGGGCGACCAGGGTCGAGTAGAGGCTGAATCCG
>RGUW01000040.1 GCA_010027605.1 Synechococcaceae bacterium WB9_2_112
AGATCTTCGATCGAATAGATGTCGTGGTGCGGCGGCGGTGAGATCAGGCCGACGCCGGGCTTGCTGTTGCGCAGCCAGGCGATGTAAGGGTCGACCTTGGGGCCGGGCAACTGGCCGCCCTCGCCGGGCTTGGCCCCCTGGGCCACCTTGATCTCGAGCTGCTTGCCGCTGCGCAGGTATTCAGGGGTGACGCCGAAGCGGCCCGAGGCGATCTGCTTGATCGCCGAGCAGGCGGTGTCGCCGTTGCGCAGGCCCTTGATGCTGGGCAGGGTGGCCGAGTGGCCCTCGCCATCGACATCGGCAAGCACCTTGAAGCGGGCCGGATCTTCGCCGCCCTCGCCGCTGTTGCTCTTGCCACCGATGCGGTTCATGGCCACCGCCAGCACCTCGTGGGCCTCGCGCGACAGGGCCCCCAGGCTCATGCCGCCGGTGCAGAAGCGGGCGCAGATGCTTTCGACGCTCTCGACCTGATCGATCGGCAATGGCGCCGGTGCCGGCTTGAGCTCGAGCAGGTCGCGCAGGGCCGTGACCGGCCGGTTCTCAAGCAGGGTCTTGTAGGTGGAGAAGTGGTCGTAGCCCGGGCCGGCCGCAACGGCGGCGTGCAGGGCCTTGGCCATCTCGGGGCTGTTGAGGTGGTACTCGCCGCCGGTGCGGTACTGCACAAAGCCCATGAACTCGAGCTTGCTGCGGTTGAGCTCGGGGTAGGCCTTGGCGTGGATCGCCAGGGTTTCGCTGGCCAGGTCGGTGAGGCTGAGGCCCGCCACCCGGCTGGTGGTGCCCTTGAACGCCAGCGCGATCAGATCGGCGCCGATGCCGATCGCCTCAAAGATCTGGGCGCCGTGATAGCTGGCCAACAGCGAGATGCCGATCTTGGAGAGGATCTTGCGCAGGCCGTCTTCGAGGGCCTGGCGCACATTCGCCTGGGCCTTATCGAGCGTGAGGGCCGGCAGTTTGCCGGTCTCGATCAGCTTCTGGGTGCGGGGGTGGGCCAGCCAGTGGCGCGTGGTCTCCCAGGCCAGCCAGGGGCAGACCGCACTGGCGCCATAGCCGATCAGGCACGCCAGATGATGGGTGCTCCAGCACTGGGCGGTCTCGACCACGATCGAGGCCTCGAGCCGCAGGCCGGCACACAGCAGGTGATGGTGGACCGCGCCCACGGCCAGAAGCGGCGGCAGGGCAGTGATGGTGGCGTTGATGCCGCCGGGCTGGCCGTCAAGACCCAAACGGTCACTGAGCACCACGAGGCGCGCGCCGGCGCGCACGGCTGCCTCGGCCTCGTTGCAGAGTCGCCGCACCGAGGCTTCAAGAGCCGACGGCCCATCGACCACCGGCATGAGCGTCGACAGGGTGCTCAGCGCCAGCCCATGGTTACCCAGGCCGGCCAGCTCGGCCTCGTTGAGCACCGGCGAATCGAGGTGCAGCACGGCTGCGGCCTGGGCCTGGGGCCGCAATGCCGAGCGGCGCTGGCCCAGATGCATCTCCAGGCTCATCACCAGCTTTTCGCGCAGCGGGTCGATCGGCGGATTGGTGACCTGAGCGAAACGCTGCTTGAAGTAGTCGTACAGCAGGTGCGGCTTGCTCGAGAGCACCGCCAGAGGGATGTCGTCGCCCATGCAGTAGGTGGGCTCCTTGCCGGCGCCGGCCATGTCTTCAATGACCAGCTCCAGGTCCTCGGCGCCGAAACCTGAAGCGCTCTGCACCTGCAGCAACTCGAGGTCGCCCAGGCGGCGCTGCTGCTCCCAGGGCTGGGGGCTCTGGTTGCGGCGATGTTGGGCCAGCCAGTCGCCATAGGGGTGACGCGCGGCGGCCTCGGCCTTGACCTCCCAGTTGCGCAGCAGGCGGCCACGGTCCAGATCAACCGCCAGCATCTGACCGGGGCCCAGACGCCCTTTTTCGATGATGCGGCTCTCGTCGAGCTCCACCACACCGGTCTCGGAGCCCATCACCACATAGCCGTCACTGGTGATGCAGTAGCGAGCAGGCCGCAGCCCATTGCGATCGAGCGTGGCACCGACGGTGTGACCATCGGCGAACACCAGAAGCGCCGGACCATCCCAGGGCTCCTGCAGGCAGGCGTTGTACTCGTACATCGCCTGAATCTCAGGCTTATCGGCGAGTTCCGGCTGATCCCGGAAGGCCTCGGGCACCAGGGTCAACAGGCTGTCGGTGATCGGCCTGCCGCTGCGCACCAACAGTTCGAGGGTGGCGTCAAGGTTGGCCGAATCGCTGAAGGCCGGGTTCACCAGAGGCCGAAGGTCGCCGGCGGCATCGCCCCAGACCGCTTCGAGGTTGGCCTCAGCGGCGCTGGCCCAGTTGATGTTGCCCAGCAGGGTGTTGATCTCACCGTTGTGGCCCAGCAGCCGCATCGGCTGGGCCAGGGGCCATCGCGGCAGGGTATTGGTGCTGAAGCGGCGGTGATACACCGCAAAGTTGACCGCAAACCGCGCATCGCGCAGGTCGCTGTAGAAGTGCGGCAGCACCTCCGAGCGCACCATTCCTTTGTAGACAACCGTGCGACAGCTGATCGAAGCGAAATAGAGATCGCCGGTGGCCGCTCCCCAGGCGGCCCGACTGCGGTCGACGGCACGTCTGCGCAGGCGAAACAACAGCGCCTCAAGGCCATCGCCATCGATCGCGGAATCGGCGCCGACGAGCCAATGGGCGATCTGGGGGGCCGTGTCGCGGGCAAGCGGGCCCAGCACAGCGGCGTCGACCGGCACATCGCGCCAGCCCAGGCTGCTCAGACCCAGGGTCTGAGCTTCCTGCTCACAGAATTGAATGGCCTGGTCGCGGCGAGCCGTATCGGTGGGCAGAAACACCGTGGCCAATCCGCGCAGCTGGCCACTGGAGGCCTGGGCGGCGGGCCAGACCGCTTCGTAGTAGGCCCAGGGAATGGCGCACAACACGCCGGCACCGTCACCCGAATCACTGTCGCCGCCGCAACCTCCGCGGTGCTCCATGCAGTCGAGACCGCGCAGGGCCTGCTGCAGCACCCAGTGGCTGGCTTGACCACCCAGATGGGCCAGAAAGCCAACGCCGCAGGCATCCCTTTCCCCGACCACCGCTGCTGGAGCGGCACTGTCGCAATGGGGCCAGACGGGTTGGGGGAAAGCAGGCATTGACCAGGTTCTCGACACCAGTGATGCAGACCAGTGATGCAGCCGACCCCCAACAGCTGCCCGCAGGCAGCACCGTTGGCGAAGGCACAAACTTGGATCTTAAGGATCCGCTGATCACCGCTAGGTTGCGTCTCGATCGGTTGCGGATGCGATGCCCTCGGCAGCTGTGCTCCTTGCCCTGCTGGCCTCGCTCAACAGCGGCAGCCCGGTGGCTCCGCTGCCGCCACTCCCCCCACTGCAGCCGCAGCTGCTGCCTGGTGACAATCGAACTGGCGGCCGCAGCGGCGGCAGCCTGCGCATCAACGGCGAGCTGCAGCAAGCCCGCTGGCAGCTCAGCGGCAGCACCGCAGACCCCAGCCAGCTGTGGCTGCCGCTCGAGGTTCTGCAGAACCAGCTCGGCGTGGAGAGCCGCAGCCTGGCGTCGGGGGGACTGCGCCTGGCCTGGTTCGGCCGCGAACAGGAGCTGCCGGCCGATGGCCTGCGCCATCTTGATGATGAGGTGGCCATCGATGCGGCGGCCCTGCTCCGCGATGCAGGCGTGACCATCGCCGTCACGGGCGACAGGCTCAGCCTCACGCTGCCGGCGACCCAGTTGCTCGCCGTGCGCAGTTCCAGCACCGCTGGACAACGACGGATCGTGCTCGATCTGGCCGGCAAGGCCATGATCCGACGGGATGGCGAGCGGGTCTGGTTGAGCCTGCTGAGCACGCCGACCCAGCAGAGCGAACTGAACCGACTGGGGCTGACGGTGCAGCAGACCGACACAGCGCTGGGCCTGCAGACCCTTCCCAGCGCACCCCAACGGCTGCTGACACTGGGCGATCCGGCCCGGATCGTGATCGATCTGCCCCCTGGCCCAGCCGCTGCGGCCAGAAGCGATGGAACCGCTCCGACGCCGCCGGTCCAACCGGACGATCCACGCCTGTTGGCCCTGCTGGGCCGCGATCTGCACTGGGACCAACAGGTGCACGGCGGCATCAGGCTGAACGCCGTGCGCCTCGATCCCCGCAATCGGGCCCTGGTGTTGAAGCCCCTCACCCGCAGCGGTGGCATGGAAGGTCTCAGCTCCCTGCAGCAGCTGGCCGCTCGCGAGGACGCGCTGGTTGCCATCAACGGCGGCTTTTTCAACCGGGTCCGAAAACTGCCCCTGGGCGCCCTGCGCGTGGAGGGGCGCTGGCTCTCCGGGCCGATCCTGAGCCGTGGGGTGATGGCCTGGGCCCCCGGCACGATGCCGCGCTTCGGCCGTCTGAACCTCGATGAAACGATCAGCGATCCCACCGGCAGCAGCCGTCCCATCGCGCTGATCAACAGCGGCTACGTCCAACGCGGGCTGAGCCGCTACACCGCTGACTGGGGCACCAGCTACCGGGCCCTCAGCGGTGACGAACGGGCACTGGTGATCCAGAACGGACAGGTGGTACGCCTGTGGAGCAGCGCCGAACTGGATCAGGGCGTGCCGATACGACCTGGCGACACGCTGGTGGTGGCCCGTGGTGGTGCTGAGCTGCCCTGGGATCTGGGGACAACGCTGACGATCACGGCGCGCAGCAGCGACCCCCTGGCCAACGCCCCGTTCGTGATCGGCGGTGGGCCACTGCTGCTGCAGAACGGTCGGATCGTGCTCAACGGGTCGCTGGAGAACTTCAGCGGCTCCTTTCTGGAACAGGGTGCCCCCCGCACGGTGATCGCCAGCGACGGAACCCAGCTCTGGCTGATCACCCTCGAGGGCATCGGCAACGCCGGGCCCAGCCTGGGGGAAACCGCCAACCTGCTGCGGCGACTGGGGCTGAAGGAAGCGCTGAACCTCGACGGCGGCAGCTCCACCGGCCTCGTGCTGGGGGGGGTCACGGCCTGGGTCTGGTGCCGGCAGCCGTCAGCAACTGCCGGCAAGGCCTGCGCAGGGACGGCACAGCCCCCCGAGCCGACTGCCAGAGTGACCTGAGTTCGAGCCGCGGCGCGAGACCGGCACTCCTGCCATGACCAAAGGCCAGAGCCTGCAGATCACCGCCGCCGCCGCCGCCGAACTGGGTCGCCAGGCCGCCGTGGCCGGCACCCCCGGGATGATGCATCTCGATCTGATCGAAGGTGGTTGCGAGCGCTGGACGATCCGACTGCGGCCGGGACACCTGGCCGGGGTACCGATCGCCCGGGCCGACGGTGTCACCGTCTATGCCCCCGAGCAGCAGTGGCCCCAGCTCTGCGGGGTCTCCCTCGACTACCGCGGCGATCTCAGCGGCGGCGGTTTTCTGGTACACCCGCCCGAGGGTCACAGCAGCTGCGCCTGCGGCGCAGCCTTCGGACCCTTGAATCGAGGGGGGTCGGTGACGCAGTAAGGTGGCGGATTGTCGCTGTCGGTCGGTTGACCGAATCGCGTCCACCGAATCCTGTTCGCCGACCCGTACCCGGTCCTCGATGCCCACCATCCAGCAGCTGATCCGCACTGAACGGCAGCGCCTGACCCGCAAGACCAAGTCCCCGGCGCTGCGCGCCTGCCCCGAACGCCGGGGCGTGTGCACCCGCGTCTACACCTCGACGCCCAAAAAACCGAATTCGGCGCTCCGCAAGGTGGCACGCGTCCGTCTCACTTCGGGCTTTGAAGTGACCGCCTACATCCCCGGGATCGGCCACAACCTGCAGGAGCACTCCGTGGTCCTGATCCGCGGTGGCCGTGTCAAGGACCTGCCGGGTGTCAGATACCACATCATCCGTGGAACCCTGGACACCGCCGGTGTGAAAGACCGCCGTCAGGCCCGCTCCAAGTACGGCGCCAAGACCCCCAAGGATTGATCAGGGGGCCTTCCCCATGATCAACGATCCACCTCACTGACACTTCACCATCTGCCTGGTTCCGGTTTATGTCCCGCCGCAACGCTGCCGAAAAACGCCCGATCCTTCCTGATCCTCAGTTCAACAGCCGCCTCGCATCGATGATCGTGGCCCGGCTGATGAAGCATGGCAAGAAGTCGACGGCACAGCGGATCCTGTCCGATGCGTTCGGCTTGATCGGTGAGCGCACCGGTGGCGACCCCCTGGAACTGTTCGAGACGGCCGTCAAGAACGCCACTCCTCTGGTCGAGGTGCGCGCCCGCCGGGTCGGCGGTGCGACCTACCAGGTGCCCATGGAAGTGCGTCAGGAACGCGGCACGGCCATGGCCCTGCGCTGGCTGGTCAACGGCCGCAGCATGGCCCACAAGCTGGCCGGCGAACTGATGGACGCCGCCAACGAGGCCGGCAGTGCAGTGCGCAAGCGTGAGGAGACTCACAAGATGGCCGAAGCCAACAAGGCTTTCGCCCACTACCGCTACTGAACCAGTCGCGGTCTGAGTTCCTGGGCAGTCAGACCGCCATCCCCACCCTGCCGAGCCCTGCCTCAGCCCCTGAGACAGCTCCGCTCTGTAGAGTGACGCCCGCCTTTTGATTTTCCTCCCGGAGACCCCACGTGGCTCGCGCCTTTCCACTGGAACGCGTCAGAAATATCGGCATTGCAGCCCACATCGACGCGGGCAAAACCACCACGACCGAACGGATCCTGTTCTATTCAGGCGTGGTTCACAAAATGGGCGAGGTCCATGACGGTGCTGCTGTCACCGACTGGATGGAGCAGGAGCGGGAGCGCGGGATCACGATCACTGCAGCCGCCATCTCCACCAGCTGGAAGGATCACCGAATCAACATCATCGACACCCCTGGTCACGTCGACTTCACGATCGAAGTCGAACGTTCCATGCGTGTGCTCGACGGCGTGATCGCTGTCTTCTGTGCCGTCGGTGGTGTGCAGCCCCAGTCGGAGACCGTGTGGCGCCAGGCCGATCGCTACAGCGTGCCGCGCATGGTGTTCGTCAACAAGATGGACCGCACCGGCGCCGACTTCCTCAAGGTCTACGGGCAGATCAAAGACCGCCTCAAGGCCAAGGCTGCTCCGATCCAGCTGCCCATTGGCGCCGAGGGCGAGCTGAGCGGGATCGTCGACCTCGTCAAGAACCGTGCCTTCATCTACAAGGATGATCTGGGCAAAGACATTGAAGAGACCGACATCCCCGCCGACATGGCCGATCTGGTTGAGACCTGGCGTCTCGCCCTGATGGAATCCGTCGCGGAGACCGACGAAGACCTGATCGAACAGTTCCTTGACAAAGGCGAACTGACCGAACAACAGTTGCGCGATGGCATCCGTGAGGGCGTCCTCAAGCATGGCCTGGTGCCGATGCTCTGCGGCTCTGCGTTCAAGAACAAAGGTGTGCAGCTGCTGCTCGATGCCGTCGTCGATTACCTGCCTGCGCCCGTCGACGTTCCCCCGATTCAGGGTGTGCTGGCCGACGGCACTGAAGCCGTCCGTCCTGCAGACGACAACGAACCGTTCAGCGCGCTGGCCTTCAAAGTGATGGCCGATCCTTTCGGCAAACTCACATTTGTGCGTGTCTACTCGGGCGTACTGCAGAAAGGCAGCTACGTGCTCAATTCAACCAAAGACAAGAAAGAAAGAATTTCCCGTCTGATCCTGCTCAAAGCTGACGACCGGGAAGAGGTTGATGAGCTGCGGGCAGGCGATCTGGGTGCTGTGCTTGGCCTGAAGGACACCACGACGGGCGACACACTCTGTGTGGACACCCAGCCGATCATTCTTGAGTCACTGTTCATTCCTGAACCGGTGATCTCGGTGGCTGTCGAGCCCAAGACCAAGGGTGACATGGAGAAGCTTTCCAAAGCTCTTCAGTCGCTTGCTGAAGAAGATCCAACATTCAGGGTTTCGACGGATCCCGAAACCAACCAGACCGTGATCGCTGGTATGGGCGAGCTCCACCTGGAAATCCTGGTGGACCGCATGCTGCGCGAGTTCAAGGTTGAAGCCAACATCGGCGCACCTCAGGTTTCCTACCGGGAAACAATCCGCAGCAGCTCCAAAGGCGAAGGCAAATTTGCCCGTCAAACTGGTGGCAAGGGCCAGTACGGCCACGTCGTGATTGAGATGCAACCCGGCGAGCCGGGTTCAGGGTTTGAATTCGTCAACAAAATTGTTGGCGGCATCGTTCCCAAGGAATACATCGGTCCTGCCGAAAACGGCATGAAGGAGACCTGCGAATCCGGCGTGATCGCAGGCTTCCCGATGATCGATGTGAAGGTCACGATGGTCGACGGTTCATACCACGACGTCGACTCTTCTGAGATGGCGTTCAAGATCGCCGGCTCCATGGCCTTCAAGGACGCCGTCAAGAAGTGCAATCCCGTACTGCTTGAACCAATGATGAAGGTGGAGGTCGAGATTCCCGAGGATTTCCTCGGCTCGATCATCGGCGACCTCTCGTCGCGCCGCGGCCAGGTCGAAGGACAATCCGTCGATGACGGAACGTCCAAGGTCCAGGCCAAAGTGCCCCTGGCCGAGATGTTCGGCTACGCCACCCAGCTCCGATCCATGACTCAGGGTCGGGGTATCTTCTCGATGGAATTCAGCCATTACGAGGAAGTTCCTCGCAATGTGGCCGAGGCCATCATCTCCAAGAATCAGGGCAAATCCTGATCTTTCCCGTACCCAAAACCACCCCCCCGATTCTTTAACACCATGGCTCGCGAGAAGTTCGAAAGGAACAAACCCCACGTCAACATCGGCACCATCGGCCACGTTGACCACGGCAAGACCACCCTCACTGCCGCCATCACCAACGTGCTGGCCAAGAAGGGCATGGCCAAGGCCCAGGCCTATGACCAGATCGACGGTGCTCCCGAAGAGCGTGAGCGCGGCATCACCATCAACACCGCCCACGTCGAGTACGAGACCGACAACCGGCACTACGCCCACGTGGACTGCCCGGGTCACGCCGACTACGTGAAGAACATGATCACCGGTGCCGCCCAGATGGACGGCGCCATCCTGGTGGTGGCCGCCACCGACGGCCCCATGGCCCAGACCAAGGAGCACATCCTGCTGGCCAAGCAGGTGGGCGTTCCTGCCCTGGTGGTCGCCCTCAACAAGTGCGACATGGTCGACGACGAGGAGATCCTTGAACTGGTCGAGCTTGAGGTACGGGAACTGCTCAGCAGCTACGACTTCCCTGGCGATGACATCCCTGTGGTTCAGGTCTCCGGCCTGAAGGCCCTCGAAGGTGACGCCGAGTGGGAAGCCAAGGTTGAAGCCCTGATGACCGCTGTTGACGAGTCGATCCCCGAACCCGAGCGCGAGATCGACAAGCCCTTCCTGATGGCTGTGGAAGACGTGTTCTCCATCACCGGTCGTGGCACCGTGGCCACCGGCCGGATCGAGCGCGGAAAGGTGAAGGTGGGCGAAGAGATCGAGATCGTCGGCATCAAGGACACCCGCAAGTGCACCGTCACCGGCGTGGAGATGTTCCGCAAGCTGCTCGACGAAGGCATGGCTGGCGACAACGTCGGTCTGCTCCTGCGTGGCATCCAGAAGGAAGAAATCGAGCGCGGCATGGTGCTTGTGAAGCCCGGCTCCATCAAGCCCCACACCAAATTCGAAGGCGAGGTGTACGTGCTCAAGAAGGAAGAGGGTGGCCGTCACACTCCCTTCTTCGCTGGTTATCGCCCGCAGTTCTACATCCGTACCACGGATGTGACCGGCCAGATCACCGCTTTCACCTCCGACGACGGTGCCAACGTTGAAATGGTGATGCCCGGTGACCGCATCAAGATGACCGGTGAGCTGATCTGCCCCGTGGCCATCGAGCAGGGCATGCGCTTCGCCATTCGCGAAGGCGGCCGCACCATCGGCGCCGGCGTGGTCTCCAAGATCATCGAGTGATTCTGAGCAGCGTTCTGCGCTGATCTAGGGTCTAGGGGTGAGGGCCAGCGGTCTTCACCCCTTTCGCACCTCGACAATCAATCCTGAGGGTCTGCCCTTGGGGCAAGCCCAACACCCTGGCCCTGCGCCAGTTCCAACTCGCGCAAGACCTCTGCGTCCCCCTTCCCATGTCCACTGCCATCTCCCAGCAGAAGATCCGCATCCGGCTCAAGGCGTTTGATCGCCGCATGCTCGATCTGTCCTGCGAAAAAATCATCGAAACGGCCGATCACACCGCTGCAACAGCGATCGGACCGATTCCCCTGCCGACCAAGCGCAAGATTTACTGCGTGCTGCGCTCGCCCCACGTGGACAAGGATTCACGCGAGCATTTCGAAACCCGCACCCACCGGCGCATCATCGACATCTTCAGCCCCAGCTCGAAAACCATCGATGCGCTGATGAAGCTCGACCTGCCCAGTGGTGTCGACATCGAAGTCAAGCTCTGAAGCCTGATCCGAGCGAAGGGCGCTGACGCTCCGGCCGGCTCCCCCCAGGAGACGGCCCCAGACTGAACCGATCAGCCTGGTCTTCCTCAAGCGGAGACCAGCTCGGGCTCCCTAGGATCCACACACCAATCGGCGACTCCATGGGCGAACTGGCTGTGCGAGAACTGCCACTGTTCCCCCTTCCCGATCTGGTGCTGTTTCCGCAGGAGGTGCTTCCCCTGCATATCTTCGAGCCGCGCTATCGCATGATGCTGCGCACGGCCCTGGCAGAAGACAAGCGCTTCGGTGTGATCCGGTGGGATCCCGACTCCCAGACCATGGCCAGCGTCGGATGCTGTGCCGAGATCATTCAATGCCGAACCCAGGATGATGACCGCAGCAATGTGGTCACCCTGGGTCAGCAGCGCTTCAGGGTGCTCGAAATCCTGCGGGAGGCGCCATACCGCCTGGCTCTGGTGAGCTGGATCGAGGATGAGCGTGTCGACAGCCCTGATGCCCTGATCTCCCTCGCGGCCGAGGTGAGGCAGGCCCTGCGGGATGTGGTGGAGCTGACCGGCAAGTTGCTGGGCAAGGCCGCAACCCTGCCATCCGACCTGCCTGATCTGCCCAGGGAGCTGTCCTTCTGGATCGGAGCGCACCTGGCAGGTCCAGTCGCGGATCAACAGCAGGCTCTGCTGGAGATCACCGACACCAGCGAAAGGCTGCGCGAGGAATACAAGCTGCTCGACCACACGCGACGGCAACTCGCGGCCCGCACCGTCCTCAAGGACACCTTCACCCCTTCCTGACCGGCATCGCAACCATGAGCAGGGCCTTCACCGACAGCGGCAGCGTTGCCAGGGCCTACGACAACTGGACCAACGATGCCCTGCTGGAGCGGCTCTGGGGCGAGCACATTCACCTGGGCCACTACGGATCGCCTCCCCGGCAACGCGATTTTCGCCGTGCCAAAGCCGATTTCGTGCATGCCCTGGTGCGCTGGAGTGGCCTCGAGCGGCTGCCCAAGGGAAGCCGCCTGCTCGATGTGGGCTGCGGCATCGGTGGCAGTGCCCGGATCCTGGCTGCCGACTACGGCTTTGAGGTGCTGGGCATCAGCATCAGTCCGGCTCAGATCGCCCGGGCTCAGGCCTTGACGCCGGAACCGCTGAGACAGCACTGCCGCTTCGCGGTCATGGACGCGCTGGCACTCGAGCTCGACGACCAGGAGTTCGATGCGGTCTGGAGCGTCGAGGCCTGCCCCCACATGGCCGACAAACAGCGCTACGCCGACGAACTGCTGCGGGTGCTCAGACCGGGCGGCCTGCTGGCCGTGGCCGACTGGAACCGCCGTGACGACACCAAGGTCACGATGAACCGTCTGGAGCGCTGGGTGATGCGGCGGCTGCTCGACGACTGGGCTCACCCCGAATTCGCCTCGATTGAGGGCCTGAGAGGCCATCTCCAAGGCAGCCGGCATGGCAGCCGGCTGGAGATCGACACCGCCGATTGGACGGCCGCAACCCTCCCGTCCTGGATCGATTCGATTCTTGAGGGTCTCCGCCGCCCTGCAGCGGTTCTGGGTCTTGGCCCCCGCGGCGTGAAGCTGGGCCTGCGCGAGGTACCCACGATCCTGCTGATGCACTGGGCCTTCGCCACGGGACTGATGCAGTTCGGCGTGTTCAAGGGGCAGAAGCCCGGCTGATCAGCCCTGGGAGGCCAGCTCCAGATCAGTGGTCAATGGATAGGCACCAAACAGAGCCAGGTGCTCGCACAGGGGCATGAGGTCAGCCAGAGCCGCCCGCAGGCTCTGCTCGGCGGCCCCACCCTGGAGCTCGAGGTCCACAAAAAAGATGTACTCGCCCATCTCGCGCTTGGAGGGCCTCGATTCGATGCGACCCATGTTCAATTGATGACGCTCGAAACAGGCCAGGGCCTCGAGCAGCGCACCAGGTCGGTTGGCATGCAGGGAGAAGGCCAGGCTGGCCAGATCGCCGTGGCTGGCCCGCTCTCCCCGCCGCAACAGCAGGAAGCGGGTGCAGTTGCCGGCGACATCATTGATCGGATGGGCCAGCACCGTGAGGCCGTGTTCGCGGGCGGCCTCCAGCGACGCCACCGCCGCCCGGAAGCGACTGCCGCGCACCATCCGGGCGGCTTCTGCGGTGGAGCTGGTCGGCAGCTGCAGGGCGGACGGCAACTGACCAGCCAGCCACTGACTGCACTGGGCCAGAGCCTGGGGATGGGAGAGCACCTCACTGATCCCCTCCAGGGGGCCACTGCCGAGCAGCGCATGGCGGATGGGCAACACCAGGGCTCGGGCCACGCTGAGCTCCGGATGCTCCCAGAGCGCGTCGAGGGCAGCGGTCACACCCCCTTCCACCGAATTCTCGACCGGGACCACAGCCGCGTCGCAGGCCGAAGCGGCCAACGCCTGAACAACGGCACGAATGCCGAGCTGGGGCACCAGTTCGGCAGCCTCGATCCCTTCCAGCTGGGACAGGCGCCGGGCCGCCTGCTCGCCATAGGTGCCGGTCGGTCCAAGGAAGGCAACGCGCATGGGGCCTGCTGGGGTGCTGGATAGGATCATGCCGCCCCGGCCAGCTGGCCATGCCCTTGGCCTTCAGTGCCAGCCAGCAACTGACCCTGGCAGTGAACCGGCACGGGGAGCGCCTGCCGGATTATCTGCGCCAGGAGCAGCGCGTGGTCAACGCCCTGCTGGATCCTGACCAACTCGAGCCCCTGGGTCCTGGCCGCTATCGCTACGCCGTGAGCCCCCTGCAGGTGTTTCAACTGCGGATTCAACCGGTTGTGGAGCTGGCGACCAGGCTTCGGGACGACCGACTGGAACTCGAGGCCAGGGACTGCCAGCTCGAAGGACTGGGCCTGGTCGATGACTTCGTGCTGACACTCAGCTCCTGGCTCCGGGCCGATGACCAAGGGCTCAGCGGAGAGGCGACCCTTTCGGTTGCAGTGAGCCAGCCGCCCCTGTTGCGCCTGATCCCTGCCGGGGTGCTGGAAGCCACCGGCCAGTCGTTGCTGGCCGGCATTCTGCTGGGCATCAAGGGGCGGGTCGGGCAGCAACTGCTCGTGGACTTTGAACACTGGTGCAGCGAACCCCCTCGCACACCAGCAGCCTCCTAAGTGGTGCCCTGGGGCGAAGCTACCGACCACGATTTCAGAAAACTGCGTCGGTGCAGGGGCGTCAGCCCAAGCTGCAGGAGTGCCTGACGGTGCTGCACGGTGCCATAACCGGCATGCCGCTCCAGTCCGAAACCGGGGTAGCGGGCAGCCAGTCGGGTGATCAGGCCATCGCGAGCCTGCTTGGCCAGCACACTGGCCGCAGCGATGGCCAGACAATGCCGGTCACCGGCGACCAGGGTGCACTGGGGACCCGACCAGAGCCGCAACGGCAGGTTGCCATCGACGATCAACAGCTCAGGGCACCAGGGGCGGCGCTGAAGGGCCCGCAGCATCGCCAGCTCGGTGGCGCGGCGGATCCCCAGCCGGTCGATCTCCGCCGCTGAGGCCTGGCCCAGAGACCAGCAGCCTGCCCAGCGTTCGATCTCGGGCACCAAGGACTGACGCCGCTTGGCTGACAGTTGCTTGCTGTCGGTCAGACCTGCTGCCGCCAGGGGGGCATGGGCGGCGGCAGGCAACTGCACGGCCGCGGCATAAACCGGGCCGAACACGCAGCCCCGGCCCACTTCATCAACGCCGATGCAAACCCCCGGATCGAGACCCCGGTAGGGATCCTTCGGTGC
>RGUW01000391.1 GCA_010027605.1 Synechococcaceae bacterium WB9_2_112
CCCCTGGCAGTTGCCAAGCACCGGATCTGGCGCGCGTGCGATGGCGGCCTCGATCACGTCGATGGCTTCTGCCGGGCCGTGCCGGTAGTGATCTGGGTTGATCGGATCGCTCACTTCACCCACCCCCATGCAATGCCGTGGCAGATGCGCCAGGCGTGCTTGCGGTCCACGTCGAACTCATCCGCCAACCGTGCGTAGCTCCAGCCGGTGGCGCGCAGCTCCCGCAGCTTGCGCACCAGCTCCGGCGTCAGGATCGCTGAGACGTTCTCCTCGCCTCGCTGGAACCTCATTGCCACCGCTCCCCCAGCAGCTGCTGGCGGCACACTGCGATCGCCTGCCGGGCCTGTTTCTCGGTCATCACCGACATGGTGTCGTCCATGGCGCGCATCACCTTGACCAGCAGCTCCGGGTAGTAGGTGTCGCGGAAGTTGGCGGCAATGTCGCGGCAGAACTCCTCCCACAGGCCGGTGTAGGTGCAGCAGGTGCGGCCGCTGCCTCCATCATGTCGGCGCGTTGCTGGTCAATGAAGGTCGGGTTCATGGGTCGAGGTGTTGACGGAAGCGGAGCAGCTCGGCGCAGAGCTGCTCGCGGTAGCGGATCTCGCAGGTGCCGCGCAGCTGGTCGATTCTGATGTCGATCAGCTGGCGCACGCGGTGGCGCTCTTCATGCTGGCCGGCTCGAAAGGTGTTCAGGCTGCTTTCACTGATCAGTTGTTGCACCCGTTTGTAAGCGTCCCCGTTTTGCATCACACCACCTCCACCTCAGCACCGGGCCAGCGGGCCTCGGCGTAACGGATTGCGTGGCGCTTGCTTTCGGCCTGCGTGATCCACGTCACCGGCCGTGCGTTGCGCGGGTAGACCATCACCCGATACTCGCGGGTGCGGCTGCCGGGCCGCGGCCTGCTGACGCCATCGCCGTGCTTTGACTCGCTCGACTCCTCTGCCCATTGCCACGGCAGCATCGCTCCAGTGATCTCAGACATGGATGTTGGGGTCGGTGACGGTTTCAAGGTTGAGCCATTCGATCTCGGACCACCACGGCAGCCAACTCTTGGCGGCGATCTCCTTGGCCTCGCAGAGGCTGTGGGCCGTGATGCACTCGATCACGTTGGCGGACTTGATCGTGAAGTAGAAGCGGCGTT
>RGUW01000392.1 GCA_010027605.1 Synechococcaceae bacterium WB9_2_112
CTGCTGGCACAACTGGGCGCCCCTGCGGACGGTGAGCAGGTCAAGGTAGCCCAACTCAACAACGCACTGCGCCTGCTCTCCAAATGGCGCAGCGTGCTCATCCAGAACACGGTGCTTAAGCAGCACGGCACCACCGTGTGGCAAGGCCCGCTCAAGGGGCTGGACTTCTTGCCCCAGTCTGCCGAGGGCTGCCACATTGCCAAACTGCTGGGCTGCTACGAACAACCGCTGCAACCCCACATCGAAGCCGCCATTGCGGCCAACTACCCCACCGTCCTGAACATTGGCTGTGCCGAGGGCTACTACGCCGTAGGCATGGCCCGGCGCATGGCCACCGTGTGCAGGTGGGGGCGCTGTTCAAGCCCGAAGACTTTGCGGCCTACGCAGGCCAGAAGGTGCTGGTGCTGTGCGACATCGAAGGCGCAGAGCAGGCGTTACTCGACCCGCAACTGGCCCCTGCCTTGGCTGGCATGGACTTGATTGTGGAGAGCCATGAGTGTCTGGTGGCAGGCATCACGCAGACGCTGATCGAACGGTTCAAGCCCACCCACCAGATCACGCTGGTGCAAGACGACGGCCAGCGCAGCCTGCAAGCCGCCCCGCAGTGGTTTGCCAACCTCGCGCATCTGGATCAACTGCTGGCCACTTGGGAGTGGAGGAGCGGGCCTACGCCTTGGTTGGTGATGCGGGCGTTGCAGTGAAGGTCTGGCAAGACTGACAGCCGCTGGGGAAACCCTCGCCTGATGGCAGGAGGGTGCTCTGCACAGGTAGGCAGCGGGGGCCTGTTGCAGTGAAAGTCTGTTCAGGCTGCGAGGCGAAGCTCGATCTTCTTGCCCAACGCCGCTGCCGCGCTAGCGAGCGTAGTGAGCGTCAGGCTCGCGTCGTTCTCGTCTAGAAGCCGGTTCAGCGCGGCTCGACTGGTGCGCATTTTTTTTGCCAAAGCAGTCTTTGTCAGATGCTGTGCTTGCATCTCTTCTGCAATCTGCCAAGCGATCACGCGCTTGATGGCTACAGCAGTCGCTTCTTGCAACATCGCCTCCTCGGCGAGGAAATCATCAAATCTCGATCCAATGTGCTTCTTTGCCATGCCTATCTCCTGCGCAACTGCTTGAGCCGATCCTTCGCCAAATCCATATCCGC
>RGUW01000393.1 GCA_010027605.1 Synechococcaceae bacterium WB9_2_112
GCTCAAGCTGTTCTGGGAGTGCCACGACCCCACCCAGGGCATGGCCCAGGGCAACGACAGCGGCAGTCAGTACCGGTCGGCCATCTATGTGAACAACGCCGAGTTGTTGCAGGTCGCACAGGCCTCCCGGGATCGCTACCAGGCGCTTCTCCAGGCCGCCGGACGCGGCGGGATCACCACTGAGATCGCCCGGGAGCAACCCTTCTATTTCGCCGAAACCCATCACCAGCAGTACCTGGCCCGTCCCGGCAACCGGCCCTACTGCTCGGCCCGTCCCAGCGGTGTGCTGCTGGATGGCTTCGAGGGTTCAAACTTTCAGCTGCCGGCGTCGGTGTGGAGTCACTACGACTGGTCGATCAGCCACTGCGTGCTGCGCGGCGACAACGACCCGATCAAGTTGTGAGACGCCACCCTCCCCGGACACGCTCCGGCTCAGGACGGCCCGGACTGGCCAGGCCTCTGACCCTGGCCACACTGGCCGCCCCACTGGCCGCACCGCTGGCCAGTCCAGCCGAGCCGCTCCAGTCCCCCTGGTGGGAGGACTACGCCATCCGCGACCGCTACCTCTGTCGCCCCGAGGGAGTCGTCGTGCTGGAGCGCAATGACGCCCAGGCCTCGCTGATCCAGGGGCGATACCGCAGCACCTTCTTTCGTGAGCGTTCCGATGAGCCAGGTGTGCGCTACAGCGGCGAGGGCATGCGCCTGATCCTGCAGGGCGATGAGCTCACCCTGGAGCGCCTGCCCCAGCGCATCCAGTGTGTGCGCACCGATCAGGTCTGACCGTGCCATAGCCATGAATCAACTCCCCGATCGAACCGTGGTGATCGGCCTGCTGGCCACCCTCGGGGTGGTGTTCGCCCTGGTGTTCTGGTTCGTGCGCCTGGCCCCGCCGACGGAACCGCCGATGCTCTGGCGCCAGGCGCCTGGCGAGCGCGCACCGGCAGCGCAGCCAGGCCTGAATGCACCGCGCCCGGGGGCAGGCGAGGGGTCACTGATCTGATCCGGCGCCAGCCACGCTGCAGGATCAGAGGATTGCGAGACAATGCCGTCAGCGGTGTCCGCCACCGCCGTCGCGCTGCCACCAGGCCTTGGATCCGAAGCCACAACGCCAACTTCATCCCCTGCCACGGGGCCTGGTGG
>RGUW01000394.1 GCA_010027605.1 Synechococcaceae bacterium WB9_2_112
GATCTCGCTCCATCCCAGGGGCAGACACGCCAGCAGCACGGCGCCGAGGATGATCATCTGAATCTGAGTCTGCGCCTGGCGCTTCTCGATATTGCCCACCCGTTCACCCAGAGACGCCCGCTCGCTGGTGTGCTGGCTGGCCTGCGTCAGCAGGGATTCGATCTTGCCTTCGAGTAGCCCGATGGCCCGCAGAATCTCGCCGTGTGTTGGCTCCAAAGGGTGACGGGGCTCGCCCGCGCAGTTTAGAGGTTCAACCATTGCCGGCCAGTTGTTGCCTTGCTGTAGGTCCACCCTACACGCGTTGTAGGTTCAATCAACGCCGCCGCGACCGGTCACCTCGACGGCTGTCACCGATCGCCCGCAACGCGATCAGCACCAGCTGAACCCAGCCGTTGGCCTTGATCGAGGGGGTCAGTGACAGCAGCTCTGAGCCGACGGCAGCGGCGACAGCGGCGTAGAGGGCTACGGTCTCAGGGCTCATGGTTGGCCGGCAAGGGCCACCAGATTAGGCGGAGATAGCCAAAGGTACCGATCGCAGCCGGCAGACCACGTCAACCAGTCCTCCGGAGCGATGGGTTTCCTCCGGCTTCTCGGCCCACACCCAGCGGTGCCAGGCGGGGGAGATGTCGTCGCTTCGCGTGTGCCCGGCCCACGCTGCGGGGGAGAGCTGGAACTCCAGGTAGGTCCCGTGCGTGTTCCAGTGGTTCCTCAAGAGCTGCGCCTGTGTCTGGGTGAGGAACTCAAAGGGCAGCTCTAGCGGCACGCCGAACCGCTCTGGCGCAAGACGAAACCGGACATCGCCACCAGCAATGGACCTCTCACGTGTGGTGGCCGTGCTGCGCATTCGATAGCGACGCCGACCGGCCGGAGCGAGAGAAGGGAAGGTGGCCATCAGTTTTGCTGAGTCAGAGTGGATTGCGGTGCTTCAAAAGGCTGATTGCTTGTTACAATATCTTGCAAGAAATCAATGTAGCACACTAATTCATCGGCTGAAGCGGCACCGCCTCGTGATTTGTAGATTACAGCACCACGCGCGGTAATCGTGCTGGCCGTCCAGATTGTTTGTGGGATCGTAATAATCGCCCTGTTCGTTGTATTGTTCAGCGCAATAGTCGGCACAACCACTTTACCACCAGCAGT
>RGUW01000395.1 GCA_010027605.1 Synechococcaceae bacterium WB9_2_112
GACATCAACAGCACCTTTGGCGGCACCTCTACCAACCTGACGGCCAATGCTGGCGGTTTGCTGGCAACGATCGACACGACCGAGACCTGGCAGTCGCATTTCACCTCACGTGGCTGGACCACTCCGCAGGATCAGGTGACCGCTGGGTTCAGCATCTACGCCATGCCATCCACGACCTCCGGCAGCTATGTCGAGGAGTTTGATTACGGCACCGTGCTGGCTGGCACCAAGATCACCTCAACGCTCACACGGCAGGCGGTGGCGGGCTCTGTGACGGTGACCCCGACGCTCAGCGTGAAAACCACAGCCGGTGGTGCTTGGACTGACTACGCCAACACTGAATCGCTTTACGCCACCAGCTTCCGCTACGTGAAGGTCCGCTATGACTTCAGCACTCAACGTCCGCCTTGACGTGAAGATCAAGAACGACATGGGTAACGGCACCGCTAACGCTGCCGACACGGGCGGAACGACGGTCAACTTCAACGTGCCCTTCGTAGACATAGAGAGTATTGGCGTCACGCCGAGTGGGACCACCCCTCGGATTGCTATTTACGATTTTGTTGACGCCCCTAATCCAACTAGCTTCAAGGTGCTGCTGTTCGATACCTCGGGCAACCGGGTGAGCGGCCCCTTCAGCTGGCAAGCCCGAGGAATCTAAACCATGGCCAACTGGTCCAACCCACTGCTGACCAGCACCTACACCAACTTCCTCACGGAAGTGAAGGACCGCGACACGGACCTGGCGCTGCAGTTTGACGGCACGACCAGCAGCAACATCCCCACGAGCGCCATCCGCTGGAACAGCTCGGTTAACCGCTGGCAGAAGTGGAATGGCAGCGCCTGGGGCGAGCTGACCAGCACCTATGCACTGACGGGGCTCAGCACCACGGGCAACGCCAGCATCGGCGGCACGCTGGGTTCTGGGGCGATTACCAGCACCGGCAGCGTCACGGGCACAGCGCTGATTCCCAGTGGCAGCTCCGCGCCAACCAACGGGCTCTACCTAGCAGGCACCAACACGATCGGTCTGGCCACAAGTAGCACCGGCCGCGTGTTTATCGACGCCGCCGGTGAGATGGGTATTGGCACGGCAACGCCGGGTACCGCGTTGGATGTTGTGACCCCTGCTGGATCGGC
>RGUW01000396.1 GCA_010027605.1 Synechococcaceae bacterium WB9_2_112
AGGCGCTTCATGGCGCGGTGGCCGCTGTGGTCAGGGTATGGGCGCCCCGCTGGGTGAGCGGGGCGTGTGTGGCGGGGTTAGGTGGTGGGCAGGAGGTGTAGCTGAAAGGTGGGTTGAGCTTGGGTACGAGGGCCGTGGGCGATGTCGAGCATGAGAGCTGCGCCTACGTGGCGTTCAACGGCTTCAGCCCATAGCCAGCTGGCTTGGCGTTGGCTGCGTGCGACGACGTGGATACCTGGGGTGAGGGTGGGTGCAGCAGGGACGCCGTAGCTGCCGGTGCGTCGGATAGCGGGCAGGACTTCATGGGTGACCCAACGCTTGAAGGCCTTGGCTTCGGGCTTACGGCTGCCGAGGATGAGGGAGTAGAGGCCAGGCTCGTTGACGGTGGTCATGGACTGCTGGCCACCAGGGGTTGGGATAGAGCTGACGCCCTTCTCGTCATCGTCGAGGCGATCAAGGGCCATCCAGGTATTGCCAAGATCAAGCGCATCGCACACGTCAGCCGCCACGAACCAGGTCACGCCGTGCTCGTCGGTGGTCACTCGCACTTGATGGCCTTGGTAGGCAAAAGGCGCGAGAGCGGCCACCTCCTGATGCTCCCTCCAGGCGGCGGGCAGGTCGTCGTCAGCGAATACAACGGGCTGCACTACAGCCGGGGGGATCAACACACCGTGATCGGCTTCAGGAGCGCCGCGACGGCGGCGCTGGAATGCGCGCATGGAGCAACGGGTGCTGCACCACTTGGCAGTTGCGTTGAACGCGATGAAGGGCGTGCCGCAGCAGCGGCAAACGCGATCAAAGGATCGGGTCACTTCAATTCAGTCGAGGAACTATCCAGCACTGCTGCCGGACCCCTTCAGCATAAGCACAGCAAGGTGCAGCGTGTCAAGAGCCAAAGGATCGGAGTTCAATTCCGACCCTTTGCCGGCCATGCCACCAACAGGAAAGGGCCAGCCGAAGCCAGCCCTCTCCCTACCAGGCCTCCAGTGCGGTTCCAGATGGCGCTCCTCGGGGCACCACCACCGCGCCCATCCTTGCGGGTAGGGCCGACCTGGCAGGGCCAGCGTATCGGCGGCCCTGATGGCCTCAATGTATCAGTCGTGCTGTCGTTTTGCAGCACGACTGGCGGGCGCTGCCCGT
>RGUW01000397.1 GCA_010027605.1 Synechococcaceae bacterium WB9_2_112
CGGGGTGCATCCATCAACAACGTGTCGAGGAACTGACCATGCCCTACGTCTACACCCAGGACAAGAATGGCCGGTTCCGCCAGACCGGCAGCGCTGATGACGCCGAGCTGCTGCCCGTGGCTGGTGGCACGACGCCGGCCAAGCCAGCACCGAAGCGGAAACCACCGTCAAACGAAAAGCCGTGGTGGTGGCACCTGACGCCGGGCGGGCTGAGCAACGACCTGCGGTACGAGCAGCGCCGCCTCGATCAGTTCAACAGGCAGCCGGCACCACGGCGGACCGGTGCTGAAACACAGCTGCAGCGGTTCACGTCAGCAGTGCAGAGAACCAACCCGGTGGGGATGGCGTACCAGGCGCTGCCGGCAGCTGGTCGCCAGATGGTGATGGGCGCCACGGTGCGGGCACTGGAGGATGCCGGGCTGGCAGCGGTCAACCTTGGCCAGCGGATCGCCAACTTGCCCAAGAACCTGAGCACGTTTGGCGGGGCACGGGATCCAGAGGCGACACCCATTGGTCGGGCGATCCTCGGCGCCGGTCGTGCGTTGCGGGTCGCCAACCGCACCCGGTTGCGGGAGGAGATGCGACCGGAAGACGACCTGATTGAGTCGATCCCGGCCAACTTCGCCGCCAACGCCGCCCTGGCGCCCCTGACGGCTGGTGCCGGCTCCTTCATCAAGGGTGCTGGCATGCTGCCCAAGGCTGGACGCTGGGCCGTCGGCCTGGCTGCCGATGAAGGGGCAGCGAACCTGATCACCGACAACACGATGGGCGGTCCGTCGGGACTGCTGAAGGCTGCCGGTGTTCCGGTGCCGGATGCGTTGTCGGCGGATCCAAGCCGTGATGACCGGATCTCGGCCGCCATCCGTGAGCTGCCTGCGGCGATGGCGATAGCCGGTGGTCTCGGCGCCGGCCTCGGTGCTGGCGTCAAGGCTGGTGGCGCTGCTGCCGGGACGCTGGGTGACAACCTGCGCGTCCGACGCGCCCTGGCCACCCTCGACCGGGCATCACTGACGGAGCAGGCGCCGTATGTGGCCCGAAGTCTCCGGGAAAACCGGATGGTTCAGGAGCTGCGGACAGCTAGGCAGAAGACCGTGGCCAACGGGCTGCAGGAGCTGGACCCAGCCACCGGGCTGCACACCT
>RGUW01000398.1 GCA_010027605.1 Synechococcaceae bacterium WB9_2_112
ACCGGGGCAATGGAGCTTTCCGCTGCCCCTGCCCCTGCCCTGGTTGGGATTTCCGGCCGATCGAACCCGAGTTTTGTTCGAACAGGGGCTGCCCCACCGCGAAGAACTGAGCTGGAGAGCGCTGGGACCCTTGAACCTGGGGCTGGGCACCTTCATGGAGGCGGCCTGCCTGCACCACAGCAGCGGCAGCCTGCTGGTGACCGATGCGCTGGTGAGCATCGGTCGTGAGCCGCCGCCGGTGTTCAACCTCGACCCGACGCCACTGCTGTTTCACGCCCGCGACCGCGGCGACGAACCCCTGAACGACACGGCGGACCAGCGCCGGCGGGGCTGGTGGCGCCTGGCTCTGTTTGCCTCGTACCTGCGGCCGGCCAGCCTGCAGGTGCCAACGTTGGCCGAGATCGGCCGCACGGCCCTGGCCATGGCTGGCACGGGCAGCTTGTGCTCGAGCCCGGAGCTGCTTGGCAGCACGATGGTCTGCACCGGTCCATGGATCGCTTCGAGTTGGCCCAAGGCCCGGCGCACGGCTGCGGTCGGGGCCACCGGTGCATACAGCAGCAGGCCCTGACGCAGTTTCAGCACCGTCATCCGGATCGGCACGGCCACGTAATAGAAGCCCTGCAGCTGCTCGAAACCCCAGACCTGACCAGGGACCAGTTCCCGCACCAGGGTGGCTTTGCGCCCATAGGGGTAGAGCGGCAGCAGGGGCCACCATGGCCAACGCTCCTCCCAAGGATCAGTGGATCCTGGCTGCATGGTTTGCTCGAGACCGTCGGATCTTGCCTCATCCCTACTCTGGGCCCCATGAAGCCGGTCTCAGCCCAGCAGCCTGATCAGCGGGTGCCAATCCCTCAGCAAGGCTCGGCGATGGCCCTGTTCTTGCGGGTGCTGGGCCCCGGCTACCTCGTGGCTGTCGGATACATGGACCCGGGCAACTGGGCCACTGATTTGGCGGCCGGGTCCCAGTTCGGCTACCGCCTGCTCTGGGTGGTCGGCGTCGCCAGTCTGATGGCCATGGTGCTGCAGACCCTCTGCTGCCGTCTTGGAATCGCGACGGGGTTCAATCTGGCCCAGGCGAGCGCCCGACTCCTACCCAGGGCCTGGCGGGTGCCGTTGTGGTTGTTGGCCGAGGTGGCCATC
>RGUW01000399.1 GCA_010027605.1 Synechococcaceae bacterium WB9_2_112
GTCACGCATCCCCCTGGCCAACCCGTTGCTGAGTGATTACGGCCATTTGCGGGATGGCCTGCACGATGAACTGCTCGCTGCGGCCGCCCGCAATCTGCAGAACGGCCAGGCAGGGTTCTGGGGCTTTGAGATCGGCAATGTGTTCGCTGCGGATGCCAGCGGCGAACAACGCAGCCTGCTGGGTGGGGTGCTATCCGGTTCGCGCAGTTCCGAACTGTGGACGGTCAGCGGCAAGCCCCAGCCTCTCGCCTATCACACCGCACGGGGTCTGCTGCAGCAGGGACTCGACAGCCTGTTGCTCTCTGTTGAGGATCGCCCCCTCCAGGACGACCGCCTGCTGCATCCAGGACGTGCTGCGGCCCTATGGATCGAGGGCCGAAGGGCTGGATGGTTTGGTCAGCTGCATCCGCAACGCGCCAGTGAGCTGGACCTGCCTGAGTTGACCTACCTGTTCGAACTGGATCTGGCAGCTGTGCTGACCGCCGCCACCCGCATGGCACGCTGGCGCCCATCGTTCAAGACCTTTGCCACCGTCCCAGCCTCCGAGCGCGATGTGGCCGTGCTGGTGCCGCAGACCGTCACCTCGGCCGAGCTGCTGTCCTTGATGCGCAAGGCTGGCCGACCGTTGCTCGAGCACGCTGAACTCATTGACACCTACCGCAGCGATCAACTGGGTGAGGGGCTCTGCAGTCAGGCCTTCAGACTGCGGTACCGCGATCCAAATCGCACCCTCACCGATGCGGATGTGGACCAGGCCCATGAGCGGGTGCGCCTGGCCCTGGCAGGTTGCGATGGCATGCAACTCAGGAGCTGAGCACCGCCAGGGTCTCGACATGGCTGGTGTTGGGAAAAAAATCAAACGGCTGTAGCGATTCCAGCCGGTAGGGCCCGTTGCTGCTCAGCACGCCGAGATCCCTGGCCAGGGTTGCGGGGTCGCAGCTCAGATACAACAGCCTGGCCACCGGCAGGTCGATCAGGGCCTGTCGCACTGCGCTCTCGAGGCCTTTGCGCGGTGGGTCCACCAGAACGGCCTTCGCCTGCGGCAGCTGGTCAGCCAGGTGGTCAGCTACGGGCCCACTGACAAACTGACAGCGATCGTCCTGGCGATTGCGGGCCGCATTGCGCCGCGCCAGGGCGAT
>RGUW01000400.1 GCA_010027605.1 Synechococcaceae bacterium WB9_2_112
CGGCGGCGGGGCTGTCGGACTTTTTGCTTGTTCCACAGGCCGATAGAGCCAGGCAGACCGCCACCACGGCGAGCGTTCGGAGCGGACGCATGGCGGGCCTGCAGCGTTGCGCCCATGTTGGCGCGTTATGGCGGATCAGCATGGCCGGCTTGATCCTGGCGCCAGCGGCGCCGTGACTTCACCCTGGCGGGCTGGTCT
The DNA here is from genome assembly GCA_010027605.1 of Synechococcaceae bacterium WB9_2_112. GTDB lineage: Bacteria > Cyanobacteriota > Cyanobacteriia > PCC-6307 > Cyanobiaceae > RGUW01. Next base: position 199 of record RGUW01000400.1, read on the forward strand.
GTAGATCCTTAAGCAGCACGAACAAATGCAGCGCATCACTGGGTGAAGGTCGAAACCCGAAGTGCGCATAGAACGCCTGTGCCTGCTCATCCTTGGCATGCACCATCAGAGTCCGAATCCCGGCAATCTCGGCGGCAGCGAGCGTTCGCCCGATGGCGTCTTTGAGTAAGCCAGCGCCAAGACCCTTGCCCTGGTGTTTGCTCGCCACAGCCAGTCTGGCCAGAACCATGATGGGGATCGGATGGTTCGCCAATCCCTTCCGGATCCGTACTGGCGCCTGTTCCGGCCGCACCTCGCCCACCACCAGGGTGTGGAAGCCGACGATCTCTTCACCATCAAGGGCCACATAGGTGCGGCTGGCATTGGCACGCTGATTGACCCAGGCGAAGCGCACCAAGAACCGGTTCAGGCTTCCCTCTCCACAATCGAATCCATCCAGACGATGGCTGGCCTGCAGCGGCTTAATCCGCAACCCATTCACGTCTCAAACACACTCGGCTCGTTCAACAACTGCCGCAACCGGACATCGGTCTGAGGCGGTGCGTCCAGGGCCGCAACAAAAGCCTCCCAACGCTGCGGGTCCAGTTCAAACACCCGCCGATCCGCCAAGGTTTCGGCGGCGCTATCCAGAGCGCTCTCCAGCACGAAGTCGCTCACGCTGCGCTGTGCGGCAGCGGCAGCGCGCTGCAGGGTCTGCTTGGCGGTTGGCGTCAGGCGGAGATCGAGTTTCTCTGACCGCAGCTGGGATGGAACCATCCGACGTCCCCGGGTTCCACCACCGTAACCCAGTCCGCCAGACATTGTCATGACAGGCCGCGGCCGCCGCGTTGGCCCGGATGCGAGCGGCAGCGGGTTCTCAGCATCCAGCAAGGATCCAGGCAGAACTCCAGCGACACCCCCAGACTGCACCTGCTGGCCTGCCTGACGCGGATGCGCCCCGA
>RGUW01000005.1 GCA_010027605.1 Synechococcaceae bacterium WB9_2_112
CTGCGCATGGAAGGCAGGCTGCGCACCCCCGCCGAATTTGAACAGCTGGTGGTGGCCCGCGATGGCAAGACCGGGGGCCTCACCCTGCTGCGCGATGTGGGCCGGGTCGAGCTGGGCAACGAGAGTTACGACGCCATCGCCACCAATCTGGCCGGCAACCCGGTCGTCGCCCTGGTGATCAACCAGCGTGATGGCAGCAATGCGATCACCGTCAGCGCTGCGGTCAATGCAGCCCTGAGGGAACTGGAGCCCCGGTTCCCACCGGGCATCACGATGCAGCAGATCGTCGATGAAGCCGACTTCGTCAAGGGCAGCATCGACAACACCACCGCCAGCCTGCGGGACGCGGTGCTGCTGGTGTTTCTGGTGTTGCTGCTGGGCCTGGGCAACAGCCGTCTGGCCCTGGTGACCGCCGCAGCGGTGCCGGTGGCGCTGATCGGCTCCCTCAGCGTGCTGTACCTCACAGGACAGTCGCTCAACAGCCTGACCCTGTTCGGCATGGTGCTGGCTTCGGGGGTGCTGGTCGACGACGCCATCGTCGTCAGCGAAGACATCGGCCGCAGGCTGGAAGCCGGCAAGCCGCCTCTGCTGGCAGCGCGTGAAGCGATGGCCGAGCTGGGCAGCGCCCTGATCGCCACCTCCCTGGTCCTGATCGTGGTGTTCGTGCCGGTGCTGGGACTGGGGGGCAGCGCGGGCCGGCTCTATGCGCCGATCGCGATCACGATCACGGCGGCGATCATCTTCTCGACGTTCAACGCCCTCACCTTCACGCCGGTGCTGGCCAGCAGAGCCGTGGGCCCGAACCGTTCGGAACCGCGCTGGTTGCTGCGCTGGATCGACCCTCCCCGGCGCTGGCTGGAGCGCCTCGAAGCCCCCTATGGCCGGCTGCTGGGCTGGGTGATGGCCCACGCACGCCAGGTGGTGGCGCTGTTGCTGGCAGGCATCCTGGTCACGGCCCTGGCGTTGCAGGTTCTGCCCAAGAGCTTCATTCCGCAGGAGGACACCGGCCAGCTGCGGGGGGTGGTGATCCTGCCCGATGGCTACGGCCTGCAACAGACCCAGGCGGTGCTGGATCAGGTGCGTGAGGTGGTGCGCAGCGAGCCACTGATCACCCGAGCCACCTTCTTTGCAGGCCGTTCGTTCGGCGACAGCAGCCCGAACAAAGGGCTCCTGTACCTGCGCCTGGCCCCGATCGAGCAGCGAACAGGATCCGAGCAGACCACGGCAGCCGTGGGCGATCGGCTCAACGCCAAGCTGCGCCGCCGGATTCGTCAAGCGATGGTGCAGCTGAGCGAGCCCCCGAGCGTGCGGGGGTTCAGCAGCGAAGGAGGGCTGGAACTGGAACTGCTCGATGTGAGCAACGGTCAGCTCAGCCTCGCCGACTTCGAACAACAGGTGCAACGCTTCATTCGGGAGGCGCGAGCCACCGGTGCGTTTGAACGGGTTTCGACGCGCTTCAGCGCCGGTGCTCCTCAGCTGCAATTGATTCCCGACCGGCTGCAACTCGCCTCACTCGGGGTCGACCTGGCCACTGTTGTCGACACGCTGGGGGCGAGCTTCGGCAGCGATTACGTCAACGACAGCTTTGAAAGCGAGCAGGTGCGCAAGGTGATCGTGCAGCTCGACGGGGCCAGGCGCCGCGACGCCGATGACGTGCTCAACCTGATGGTGCGCAACCGCGAGGGCAAGCTGATCCCCTTGCGGCAGCTGGTGCGTCTCGAACAGAGCAGCGGGCCGACCAGCATCAATCACACCCGGCTGGTGCGCTCGATCAGCGTGCGCGCCCTGCCCAAAGACGGTGTGAGCAGTGGCCAGGCCATGGCCCTGCTCGAACGGGCGCAACAGCGTCAAGCCGGTATCACCGAGCTCGAATGGGCTGGCCTGGCCCGCGAGGAATCACGGGCTTCCGGCAGCAACGTGCGGGTCTTTGCCCTGGGCGTGCTGGTGATGCTGCTGGTTCTCGCGGCCCTCTACGAGAACTTCATCGATCCGCTGATCATCGGTGTCACCGTGCCGCTGGCGCTGCTGGGAGCCGTGATCGGGCTGGGCCTGCGCGGCATCCCGCTGGATGTCTACGGCCAGATGGGGCTGCTTGTGTTGGTGAGCGTGGCGGCCAAGAACGGGATCCTGATCGTCGAATTCGCCAACCAGCGCCTCGCGGGTGGTGAACCGCTGGACCAGGCGATTCGCGAGGCCTCGATCGCGCGTCTGCGGCCCATCCTGCTGACTGCGATCGCGTCACTGGCGGGGTTCATTCCGTTGCTGCTGGCGAGCGGCTTCGGCTCGGGCAGCCGCATGAGCATCGGCGTCGTCGTGTTCAGCGGTCAGCTCGTCTCCACCGCCCTCAGCCTGCTGGTGGTGCCGGTGGTTTACCGGCTGGTCAAACGCCGGGAGCTGGAGGGCTTCCAGTTCCAGCTCGCGCCATGGCGCTCGTTCGTGTTCAGAAGACCACCATCAGGATCGCCACCACCACGCTGATCAACAACAGCACCAGCAAGGCCCCTCCAGCCAGCAGGAGCACACCGGCCATCCGACCGAAGCGCCTGGTGGTGCGCGGAAACAGCAACAGCAGCGAGAGTCCCAGGGCCAGCGGCCACAGCGGTGGCATCAGCAAGCAGACCCCTGTCAGCAGGATCAACCTGCGGCGCGTCCGACGCTGCCCCTGCGCCCGCTCAAGGGCCTTCTGGTGCTCAAGGTCGAGGGCGGCGAGTTCATCGTCGACCAACCAGCGGCCATGCCGGCGCGCCGCTTCGAGCTCGCGTTCCAGCTGCGGGTCCGGCATCACCGATGGGGGCAGGGGGACTTGAACCCCCACAGCCTTGCGGCCTGCAGATTTTAAGTCTGCTGCGTCTACCGGTTTCGCCATGCCCCCAATCGGCGCAGCTTAGGCCGGGCCTTCGTGCGTCAGGAGCCCTCGAGCCACCCCGGATGGGATCGGGGCGCACGACTGGTCAGCGCACACCACGACCGATGCCCAACACAACGCTCCTATGCTTCGCGGAACTGTGCTGAGCCAGTGCCCTTGCCCGGCTTCCTGAGTGCCATCTCGCCCGAGACCCTGCTGGTGCTGGGGCTCTATGTCGTCCTGGGCGGTGCCTATCTGGTGGTGGTGCCGCTCCTGCTCTACGGGTGGATGGTGAAGCGCTGGACCACCATGGGCAAGCTTGAACGCCTGGGTGTCTATGGACTGGTGTTCCTGTTCTTCCCAGGACTGATCCTGTTCGCTCCCTTCATCAACCTGCGCATGGCCGGCCAGGGGCAGGTCTGACATCCATGACCAAAGGAGGTGCCCTGCTGCTGGGCTTGGCGGTGCTCGGCTTGGGTGCCGCGGGTTATGCAGCCTTTGCAGCCACGGGCTTTGAAGGTTTTTCGGCCGGCATCGCCGCCTCGGCCGTGCTCATGCTGGTGGTGGTCCTGTGGACCGGCAGCTACCTGTTTCGGGCGGTCACCGGCCGCATGACCTACATGCAGCAACGCCGCGACTACCGCCAGGCCTACGACGCCTTCACCGACGCGGAGCTGCTGCGGCGCTTTGAATCCCTCAGCCCCGAGGAGCAGGCCAGGCTCCTGGCCGAAACCGGGGCCGGGTCCAGCGACCAGTCCGGAGAATCCGACCCCATAGGCTCAGGGGCATCCGAACAGCAGGCGTGACGGCGATCCAGCAGCGTTTTGAGACCCTGCGGCAGCAGCAGCGCTGCGCCCTGATGCCGTTTGTGATGGCGGGGGATCCCGATCTCACCACCACAGCCGCAACCCTGCTGGCCCTGCAGGCTGGCGGCGCCGACCTGATCGAACTGGGCATTCCCTACAGCGATCCCCTGGCCGACGGCCCGGTGATCCAGGCGGCCGCAGGTCGCGCCCTGGCCGCTGCCACCACCCCGGCCAAGGTGCTGGCCATGCTGAGCGGCCTGAAGGGCCAGCTCACCAGTCCTGTTGTGCTGTTCACCTACAGCAACCCCCTGCTCAACAAGGGCATGGACGCCTTCTGCGAGGAAGCCGCCGCGGCCGGCGCCGCGGGGCTGGTGGTGCCCGACCTGCCGCTCGAGGAAGCCGAGAAACTCTCCGCCATTGCCACAAGCCACGGCCTCGACCTGGTACTGCTGGTGGCTCCCACCACCCCGGCCGAACGGATGCACCGCATCCATGCCGCCAGCCGCGGTTTCACCTACCTGGTGAGCGTCACCGGGGTGACCGGGGTGCGCACCAACCTGCAGGAACGGGTCGCGCCGCTCGTGCAACAGCTCAAGGCCCAGGGAGGCACGCCGGTGGCCGTGGGTTTCGGCATTTCGGGCCCTGAACAGGCCCGCCGTGTGCGCGACTGGGGAGCTGATGGCGCGATCGTTGGCAGCGCCCTGGTCAAGGTGATGGCGGAGGCCCAAAGCTGCGGTCAAACGGTGGCTGACGCCGCCGGCCGGTTCTGCGCCGAGCTGCGCCAGGCCCTGGATCAGCCCTGATCACGAGGCCCGTCGTCACGCTGCCAACCGTGCTGTTTTCTGAGGCCTGCGAACGCAACAAACAACCCATCGCCCAGGCATTGGAGGGCTGGTTGCCGCGGCCTGCACGGGTGTTTGAGGTGGGCTCGGGCAGCGGCCAGCATGCCGTTCACTTCACGCGCCAGCGCGACCGGTTGCACTGGCATCCGAGCGAGCGGCCTGGGCAGTTGGCCGGTCTTCAGGAGCGCATCGACCGTGAGGGCCGCGGGGCGCTGGCCCCCGGCAGCGCGCTGGCCGATGCGGTTGCCCTTGATGTGACCACAGGGCCCTGGCCTCCCGGTCCCTTCGATGCCGTCTTCACAGCCAACACGGCCCACATCATGCCGGCGTCTGCGGTGCCCGATCTGGTGGCCGGAGCAGCCGCGCTGCTGGGTCCCGGCGGCCTGCTGCTGCTCTATGGCCCCTTCAGTGATGGAGGCCGGCACACCGCCCCCAGCAACGCCGCCTTCGACGCCCACCTGCGCAGCATCGACCCCACCATGGGGGTGCGCGATGCCGACTGGATTATTGCACTCGCCCGCAGGCACGGCATGCAGCCGCGAGCCGATCAGGCGATGCCGGCCAACAACCGCCTGCTGGTGTTTGCCGCAAACGGCGACACGAGCGGCAACAGTGACACGAGCGGCAGCGGTGACGCCAACTGCAGTGCTGCCGTCAGCGGCGGTCGCGCCAGCAGCAGGGGGCGCTCCACCAACAGGCGATGAACCAGCCGTTGACGCCTGCCGCCGCCGCCGATCTGTTCGGCACCGTGGCAGCGGCCTATGGGCGCCACCGCCCCACCTACCCGGAGGCCTTCTTCGATGCCTTTGTGGCGCGCCTGCAGCCGGCTCCCGATCAGGCTCCGCAGGTGTGGGACTGCGGCTGTGGCAGTGGCCAGGCGTCGCTGGCCCTGGCCACCCGGAGCGTGCGGGTGATCGCCACCGATGCCAGTGCGGCCCAGCTGGCTGAGGCCGACACCCACCCGCTGATCCGTTATGTCCTGGCGCCGGCCGGCGCCAGCGGCCTCGACGCTGCCAGCGTCGATGGCGTGTTGGTGGCGGCCGCCGTGCACTGGTTTGCCGGAGAGGCTTTCAACGCCGAGGTGCGACGGGTGTGCCGGCCCGGCGCCGTGATGGCCTGGATCGGCTACCTGCCATTCCAGCTGGGGGCCGGAGGCCCAGGCTCGGCCATGCCACTGCAACGGGCACTCGATCGCTTCTACGGCGAGACGCTTGCGCCCTGGTGGCCGCCCCAGCGCCGCTGGGTCGACCAGAGCTATGCGGGACTTGTCTTCCCAGGCCAGGAGTGGCCCTTTCCAACCGACCTCTGGATCGAGCGCCACTGGGATCTGCAGCAGCTGCTGGGTTACCTGGGCACCTGGTCTGCGGTGCAGGTCGCACGGCAGTCCGGCCACGACCCGCTGCCCGAACTGAGTGCGACGCTCACCGGGCTGTGGCCCCAAGCCGGCACCCAGGCACTCACGGTGCGCTGGCCGTTCATGGGGCGCTGGGGCGCCGTGCGCTAGAGCTCGGTGAGGTCAGACGCCGTGCACCGGGCTCAGCGCACCAGATCAAGGCAGCGGGCCGTCTGGTAGTCACTGCTGAGCTTGACCAGCTGCTCACCGGCGTCGGCAACGGCATCGACCTTGGTGGCGACCTTCTCCGAATAGTTGACGTAGGCCGCCGGGTCGGTGCTGCGCAACAGCCGCGCCTGATCGGGGTTGAGCCGGCTCTGGCGCATGTCACGGGTCGTCGCATCCAGTCGGCCCTTGGTCTGACTGAGCTGGTCACGCAGGGTGTTGCAGCGGGCGAGCTGCTGCCTGTAGGCCAGATGGGCCAGCAACCACTGCAGCCCCAGCACCACCACAGCCACGGCGACGATCACACCACCGGCTGCGATCGCCTTCTGCCTGAGGGTCACCGGCTCACGCACAACTGGGTTCAATGCTGATGCCGGCCTCGAGGGTGTCAAGCCTCGCTGAGCAACGCGCCGATGCCGCCGAACAACCGCTCCAGCGCGACGGCCAGGGTGGGGCCATCGACCATGCCGGTGCTGAGCCGCAGGGCATGGCCGACCAGGCCGAAGGCATCGCCACTCAGGCAGGCCACGCCGTGCCCGCTCGCCAACCGCACCATGAGGGTTCGCCCATCGACACCCGCCGCCGACAGTCGCTGCGACGCCTCGGGCTCCAGCGCCAGCAGGCCGTAGAAGGCGCCATCGGGCTCAGCCAGAAGCCGCAGCGGCAGGCCGCCGGCGCGGGCCCGGGCAACGGCGGCGACCAGTTGCTGCTGCAGGGCTGCAAGCCGGGCGACCCGGGGCCGGCACCAGTCGGGGCCGGCTGAAAGAGCCGCCACCGCCGCCCGCTGGGTGATCCGGGGCGGGCAGATCAGCACCGTGTCCTGCACCTGGGCCAGCCCCGGGCTCAGCTGGACCGGCACGACCGCATAGCCCAGCCGCCAACCCGCCATGCCATAGGCCTTGGAGAGCGAGAACAGGCTGATGGTGTGCTCGCCCGAACCGGCCTCGGAGCCGGGGCTCCAATGGGGCGTCTGGCCGTGCACGAAGTGCTCGTAGGCCTCGTCGTGGATGTGAAACAGGCCCTGCAGCGCACACAGCCGATTGATCGCCTCCAGCACCGCACGGGGCATCACCACGCCGCTGGGGTTGTTGGGGGAGACGGTGACGATTGCCCGGGTGCGGGGAGTGATCGCCGACGCCAGCTGGTCGGGGTCGGGGATCAGGCCGGCATCCACCGGCACCGCCACACCGCCGGCCAGCTGCACCGCCATCGCATGGTTGAAGTAACAGGGCAGCGGCAGGATCAGCTCATCGCCGGGATCGGTGATCACCTGGGCAATGGCGTTGAAGGCCATGTTGCTGCCTGCGGTGACCAGCACCGTGGCGCCGTCGAGCTGCAAGGGAGCGCCGGGGCGGTCCGGTGCCGTGAGGTTGCGGCGAATGGCCTCCAGCAGCGCGGGATCACCGGCCATGGCCCCATAGCGGTTCAGCGCCGCAGCGTCATCGGCACCTGCCATTGCATCGGCAGCCGCGGCCAGCAGGGCGGCCACCCCCGGCGGCGGTCCCCAGCTCACCATGCCCTGGGCCAGCGACAGACAGCCGGGGGTGTCGCGCACCAGGGCACTGATCACGGGAATCACCGGTTGCAACACGCCCTCGAGGCGCCGGGCCGGGCCAGGCCGTTCAGGCGACCCGGATCTGGGAGGATCCACACGCATCACGGCACGCTGGCATGGCATCGCGGTTCGTTCTCTGGGGCACCTACTGCGACGATGTTCTCGAGAAGCGAGTCCCCTTCCGCGAGGAACACCTGGCCCGGCTGCAACAGCTCAAGGACGGCGGCAGCCTGATCACCCTGGGACCCACCACCGACCTTAGCCGGGTGTTCGGCATCTTCGAGGGGGACTCGGCCGAGGCCATCGAAGCCCTGGTCAAGGCCGACGTCTACTGGCGTGAAGGGATCTGGACCGACGTCGCCATTCACCCCTGGACCCAGGCGTTCTAGGCGGGCGGCCAGCCGGCCTGGGCCTGCTGCCACACATAGGCCGCCACGGCTTCGGGGCCACCCTCACCGAGGCTCGTGGCATAGCCGCCCATCTGTCCGATGCCGGCGGCGGCCACCTGGGCGATCGCCTCGGGGCTGGCCAGCCCCTGGCGCTCCAGGGCGGTCAATCGCAGGGTCTTGCCCCGGCGGATGATGTTGCCGCCATGGACGTGGCAACCGGCGCAGTGGTTCTCAAACAGCACCGCCCCATCAGGGCTCGCCTCGGCCGGCAGGGGCCACCAGGCCAGCAGCACGACCAGCAGCAGGGCCATGACCCGGAGGATCCGGGTCTGCAGCGCGCGGCCGAAGTGAGAAGCCATACCGACTGCCTGGGTGCCGTTCCAGTCTGGGGCTTCAGGCGCTAGACAGGGCCCTTCGAGCGTGGGTGGACTCCCAGGTGCCGACAGCCATCACCGTGCTGCATACGGCCGACTGGCAGATCGGCAAGCCCTATGGCCGGATCAGCGACCCCGACAAACGCAGCCGGCTGCGTCAGGTGCGTCTTGAGGCCATCGATCGCATCGCGGCGGCCGCCGCGGCCTCGCAGGCCAGGGCCGTGGTGGTGGCCGGTGACCTGTTCGATTCGCCCACACCAAGCCCGAGCGACGTGAGCCGTGTGTGTGCCGCCATCGGCCGCATCGGTTGCCCCACCGTGGTGATCCCGGGAAACCACGACCATGGCGGCCCCGGGAGCATCTGGCAGACGCCGTTGCTGGCCGACGAGCGGCAGCGCCGTGCACCCGGTCTGGCGGTTCTGGATCAGCGCGAGCCCCTGGAACTCGACGATCTGGTGATCCTTCCCTGCGGCCTGGAGCAACGCCACGACAGCAGCGACCCCTGCGGCTGGCTCAACCGACTCGACTGGCAGAGCCTGCCGGCGAGCAAGCCGCGGTTGGTGCTGGCCCACGGCGGGGTGAGCGGATTTGCCGGCAGCGATCTCGATGACGACAATCCAAGCGCTCCCGCCAACCTGATCGATCTGCGGGCCCCCTGGCTGGAGCAGGTCGACTATGTGGCCCTGGGCGACTGGCACGGCTGCAAACAGGTGCATCCCAGGGCCTGGTACAGCGGCACCCCCGAAGCCGATCGCTTTCCCCGCCATGCTGACTACCGCAGCGGTCAGGTGCTTGAGGTGGAACTGACCCGTGGGGCCCCAGCCCGGGTCAGCCCCCAGGCCTGCGGCGCGGTGGGCTGGCATTCGCTGCAGATCGCCCTCAGCGGCGATGGCGACCTCGCGACGCTGGAGCGCCAGGTCGAAATGCTGCTGGGGGGCCGGGTGGGCTCCGATCTGCTGTTGCTCGAGCTGAGCGGTCAGCTGAGCATCCGCGGCCAGCAGCGGCTTGACGGCCTGCTGCAGCGCTGGGAGGCCCAGCTGCTGCGGCTCAAACGACGCCTGCGCGTGGGGCTCAGTCCAGAGGCTGACGAGCTGCGCGCTCTGGCCGAGCTGGCCGACGCGACGGCTCGCGCAGGAACCGGGCAGCGAAACCCTCGACCAGGCCCTGCTGGAGCTGCACCGCAGCGTGAGCGACGCATGCGCCTGATCGCTGCCCGGCTGGAGCGGGTGCGCCAGCACCGGCTGCTGGAGCTGAATTTCGCCCCGGGATTCACGCTGATCGGCGGCCCCAACGAAGCCGGCAAGAGCACGGTTGTCGAAGCCCTGCACAAAACGCTGTTCCTCAAGGCCACGGCCAGCGGCCGCGGTGTCGAGGAGCTGCGCTCGCTGACCCACGGAGGTCTGCCTGAGGTGGAGTTGCGCTTTGAGGCCGCAGGCCTGCAGTGGCTGCTGCGCAAACGCTTTGCCGGCGCGGGGGGCACCTGCCAGCTGAGCAGCGATGGCGGCGACACCCTCCAGGGCAGTGCCGCCGAAACCAGGCTCGCGTCGCTGTTGCAGGTGCCCGGTCCGGTGGAGGGGCGCCGCATCGCCCAGCTACCCCTGCGCTGGGCCCATCTGTGGGTGCGTCAGGGAGAAGCGGGCAGCGATCTGCTGGCGGCAGGGGGTGAGAGCTACGACCTGGCCCTGCTGGTGCAGCAACTGCAGGGGAACGGCAACCCGGAGGAGGCCCTGCGGGCCACCGCCACGGCGCTGGAGTCACCCCTCGACCGGAAGGTGCAGACCCTGCTGCAACAGCGGCTCGACGAGCAGCTCACCGCCACCGGCAAAGTGCGGGCAGGCTCCCCCCTGGCTCTGGCCCAGACCCGTGAAGCCGAAGCGCTGAACGCGCTGCACCGGGGTCAGGCCCGCCTGGCCGAGCTCGAAGCCGCCATGGTGCAACTGGCTCAGATCAGCGACCGGCTCGCGGCGATCGAACAGCAGGAGCAGGCGCTCAACCAACTGCAACGCCTGCAGAGCGAGGCCGAACCCCTGCGCCAACGGTTGCAGCAGTTGCTGAGCGTGCAACGGCAGCAGCAGGCCCTGCAGCAGCAGCGCCAGGCCGACCAGGCCCAGCATGACCGGTTGCAGCAGCAACTGCAGCAGCACCGGCTCAGGCTGGAGCAGCTGGAGCATGCGACGGCGGCCGGGCGAAGCCGGCGGCAGGCCCTGGAGCGCAGCAGCAAGACCCTGGCACAGCAGCAGGAGCGCGTCTCGGCTCTGCTGGATCTGGCGGCCCTTGAGCGTGAACAGGACCAGCTTCTGGCTCACAAGAGCCGCTTTGACGCGCTGCAACAGCAGGCCAGTGCGATCAAGGACCAACTGCAGCAGCTGCCCGCGATCAGCGGTGCCCAGGTGCGCGAACTCCGCCAGGCCGAACAACAGCTGGCCCAGGCCGAGGCCCGCTGCCAGGGCATGGCAACCCAGGTGGAGCTGCTGGCGAGCACTGCGCCGGTCAGTCTCGATCGGCGTCCGCTCGCGGTCGGGCAACCGGAACGACTCGACCACGCTGCCGAACTGAGCCTCGACGGTGGCCGCACTCGGCTGCTGATCAGCCCCGGTGGAGGTCAGGCCATGGACACGGCCGTGGCCCAGCGCCAACAGGCCCAGAGCCGGCTGCAGACGCTGCAGCAGCAGCTGGGCCAGAGCAGCAGCGATGCCGCCGAGAGCCTGGCCCAGCAACGGCTGGTGCTCGAGAGCGAACTGGCCAATCTGCGCAAGGCGGCCGCCACGATTCCATGGGCCCGCCTTGACGCCCAGCTGGCCGACCTGGAGCCCCGGCGCCAACGGTTGATGCGTGCCCTGGCGGCGCTGGGTCCTGACGCCAGACCAAGCAGCAACGGTGTTGAGCTGGCCGCCCTGGAGGCCGAACAGGACACCCTCAGGCAGGAGCAGCAGGACCTCGCCCAGCAGCAGATCCGACAGGACGCCGAGCTCGAGACAACGGCGCGCGAACGGGACCAGCTGCTCCAGAGCCAGGGGCAGCAGCAGGCCGAGGCAGGCCGGCTGGCGGGGTCCCTGAGCGCCAACGCCCAGCAGCTGGAACAGCTGGAGCGCGCGCACGGCTCCTCGCAGCAGCTGGAACAGACCCTGGGCCAGCTGCGGGAGCAAGTGGAACGCCTCAGCGAGCAACTGGCCGCCGTGGAGTCGCCGCTGCAGCCCGGTGGCAGCGACCCCGGGCAGACCCTGCGCCTGCTGGCCGCCGAAAAGGAGACCCTGCTCACCGGTCGCGGGCATCAGGAGCAGATCTGCCGCAGCCTCGGGGCCGGCGATCCGACAGCCGAGGTGGAACTGCTGCAGGCCGCGTGGGAACAGAGCCAGACCGAGCGCCAGAGCCTTGAGCGCAGCACCGCAGCCCTGCAGTTGTTGTTGCAGGCCTTTGCGACCGCCCAGCAGCAGGCGGCCAACCGCTACTGCCTGCCGCTGCAACAGGCCCTGCAGGGCTACCTTGATGCCCTGGCGTTGCCGGCAGCCGCAGCTGCCGCCCTGCAGTTCAGCCCGCAACAGGGCATCAGCGCGCTGCAGCTGCAGCAGGGTGCCGTGCGATTCGACTTCGGCCAGCTCAGCGGCGGCATGCGTGAACAGCTCAACACGGCCCTGCGGCTGGCCCTGGCCGACGTGCTGCTCGGGGCCTACGACGGCTGCCTGCCCCTGGTGCTCGACGATGCCTTCAGCAACAGCGACCCCACGCGGCGTGCAGGCCTGCTGCGGATGCTCGAGCGGGGCGTGCAGCGGGGGGTGCAGGTGCTGCTGTTCAGCTGCACCCCGGCCGACTTTGCTGCGCTGGCGGCAACACCGGGCCGGCAACTGAACCTGCCCACAGGCCATGGCCACTGAGCCGAGCCATACCCTGCGCCCCGCAGAACCGGGGGATCTGGCGGCCCTGCTGGGTGTCTATGCCGCGGCGGTGCGCAGCCAGTGCCCCGGTCTCTACAGCCCCGGGCAGGTCGAGGCCTGGGCCAGACACGGCTCACCCGAAGGGGCGGTGGCCGCCACGATCAGGCGCGGGTTCACCCTGGTGAATCCGGTGGCCCCCGGCGATGGACGCATCGCCGCCTTTGCGGTGCTCGATCCGGCCGATCGCCTGGCCCTGCTCTACTGCGACGGCCGCTGGAGCCGCCAGGGGCGCGCAGCCGCCCTGGTGCGCGCCCTGGAACAACGAGCCCGCCAACAGGGTCTGCACCAGCTGCGCAGCGAAGCCAGCCAGCTGTCAAGACCGTTGCTGCTGCGGCTGGGCTGGCAGATCGAGGCCAGCGAAACCGTGCCCTATGCCGGCGTGCTGTTTGAGCGCTGGCGCATGATCAGGGCTCTCACCGCCGGCCATGGCTGAAGCGCAGCTGCAGCAGTTTCTGGAGAAGGTCCGCCAGCTCAATGCGTTCGTGGCCCTGAGCGAGGCCGACCCGACCGTGCGCGCCGCCCTGGCCGCCTGCAGCAGCCACCACGAGGTGGTCAACCTGGCCAGCCGCTTCGGCTTCGCCATCGGCCGTCGCTGGGGTGAACCCGACGCTCAGGTGGGGGGAACGGCCAGCCTGCTGGGGGGCCAGCTGCCACCCCCCGGCCAGGAGCACGTCTCAGTGCTGCTGAGCCATGACCACCTGCGGCTTGAGCGCATCCATTCGAACCAGGCCTGCAGCCCTGAGGGCTTCTGGTACGACCAGAGCGAGCACGAATGGGTGGTGCTGCTGCAGGGCAGTGCCCTTCTCGCCCTGGAGGGCGAGGCCCAGCCCCGGGCCCTGAGCCGTGGCGACCAGCTGCTGATCCCCGCCGGCACCCGCCACCGCATCGAGGCGACGGATCCCGATCCAGGCACGGTCTGGCTGGCCCTGTTCTGGCCTGGAGACTCCACCTCCGGGGCGACGCAGTGATCAGACAGCGGCGGGGGCTCATCCGCGATGGGAGCGGAAGACAGGGCTCTCGGCCTGGCCTTCGCCCAGGATCACATCGGCGATCCCTCCCAACGAGGCCGTGAGATCCACCTGGGCGTGAACCACCTGCTCCTGCCCGCCGACGAGATCGGGAGAGCCGTCAGGGGCATTGTGAGCACCGAAGACCACCGGATCGTGGCTCAAGGCATGGGTTCCGCTTTGGCCCGGGGCGTCATGCACGGCGCCGATGTGAAACCGCTCGAGTTGGTCGTAGACATAACGACGGATCTCCTGCCCCAACGCTCCTGCCTGGAAGCCTCCTGGATGATGGAAGAAGTCTTTGCCTTCGAGAAAATCAAACAGGCTCTGGCCGAGTGGCTGGGTAAAGGCAGACATGGCTACTCCTCCTTGGAACAGGGAAGCGACTGGACCGCGAAGGGGCCCAGTCCGCTCGTGTTGACCTGAGGAGCTTCTGATCAGCCGCAGTTGTGCAGCAAGGGATTTGTAAATCCCTTTGCCCTTTCAGGCTGGCTTCATGCGTGCAGCTGGGGTGGTCCCCCTCGCCCCCGCCGTGGACCCGTCACTCCTGCGCCGATTGCAGCAGGCCCGGCAACACGAGCAGCAGGGCAACTGGATCAACGCGGCCGCCATCTATGCCGAGCTCCAGGGCGAGCACCCCAGGGACCATCGCCTGAAGGCGAACCAGGGCAATGCCCTGTGGCTCGCCGACCTGCCGGAGGCCGCCAGCCACTGCTACCGCCAGGCGCTGGACCTGCAGCCCGACTGTCCCATCAGTCGTCGGGGCCTGGCCCAGTGCCTTCGTGACCGCAATGACTTTGCGGGGGCTCTGGCCATCCATGCGCGACTGGCCCAGGAGCTCCCCCTGAATTGCGGCGATGGGCAAGCCAACCTCTGGGCCCACAGCCAGGTGTTGCTGGGCCTGCAGCAGTACCGCCAGGCCTTTGCGCTGATGGCCGCCCACCGTGCCCTGCAACCCCACCAGACCCAGGCACCACAGTCAGGCGCAACAGCCTCACCCCTGCAGCGGCGGCTCACCCTGGTCAGCGACCAGGGGTTTGGAGACACGCTCCAATACGTGCGCTTCGTGATCCTGTTGCTGCGCAGCCGTCGTGTCGCAGGCCTGCAGGGCGGCGTGGAGCTGGTGGTGGAGCGAGCCCTGGTGACGCTGCTGCGCGAGGGACTGGGCTGGTTGGAGGAGCCCCCAGCCGTGCACGCCAAGGACGACGGAGGGCGAACCCCAGAGCGCGGCATCTCGCTGCTGGCTCTGCCGCACCTGCTCAAGCTCGACAGGCCTGATCTGCCAGTGCCTGGAGCGGCCTACCTGCGCTCCCCCCTGTGGCAGCGGCACACCCAGCGGCAGGCGCCGACAGCAACACAGCGGCTGAACATCGGCCTGGTGAGCGCCGCGGGCCGGAAGCTCGATGACCCTTTCTGCGCCCGGGAGTACCACAAACGCTCCCTGCCTGAGCCGGTGCTGTGGCTCCTGGTGCAGGGTCTGCGCGCCTGCGGCGCCACGGTGTTCGACCTGCAGTTCGGCCCCGATCGCGAACGGAACCGCGCCCTGGGACTGGAGCTGCTCGATCCCGACAGGGCGCTGGCGGGCTTCGCCAGCTCAGCACGGGTGCTGGCGCAGCTGGATCTGGTGATCACCGTGGATACCGCCATGGCCCATCTGGGTGGGGCACTGGGCCATCCGACCTGGGTGCTCCTGCCGTGGAGCGCTGACCCCCGCTGGCTCTGCAACACCTGCACCAGTCCCTGGTATCCCAGCCTGCGCCTGTTTCGGCAACCGCGAAGCGGGGACTGGCACCCTGCTGTTGATCAGCTGCTGAGTGCCTTCAAGGCTCAGCCCCATCTCTACGGTCGCTGCTGAGCCCCTGCCTCACCAGCGCACCATGGCCTCCCTGCTCCAGACCCTTGGCTGGGGCTGGTTCCATCGCCGCAAGCTCCCACCATCGGTGCACTTCAGCGAACGGGTCCATCCGGCGGAGCTGCCCCCCCTGGAGCCAGGCGATCCAGGGGAGCCGCCTGAGCTGGCCTTCCTCCCCTGGTCGGTGGCACGCCTGGATGCCATCGCCACCGCCCTGCAGGAGCGCCCGGATCGCAGCGCCCTGGATGCCGCCCGCGCCTCGCGCACCTGCCTGTCGCGCCTGTGGCTGGCCGCACCGGTTGACGGGCTGGAGACCCTCTATGCAGGGGCGATCGGCCAGGTCTACCGCAAGTTTCTGGCAGGGGTTCTGCCGGCCCTGCCCCTGGATGGGGAGGAGGCCGCCTGGCGCACCGCCCTCTCCCAGTACCTGCTGGGGGGCCTGGAACGCAGCGGCAGCCTCAACGTGCTGCTGGCCCTGCTTCCCTATGTGGACCGCCACGGTCTCCAGGTCTCTGATCCCTTCAACCAGCTTCCCGCCTGGATCCTGCCGCTCTATGCCGAGCGCTGTGATCCGGCCATCGCCGACCGGCTGAACCACAACCCAGACCAGCCACGTGCCCTGCTTCAACCGGCAGCCCCCGCCACGGTGCCCGCCACAGTGCCGGCCGCGGTGCCCGCGACAGCTTCAGCCAGCGCCCCGCTGCCGGTGCTGGCCCCGCTGACCGGGAACGCCTGCATGGCCCTGATCAGCGACCAGGATTTTCTTGGCCGGGTCAGTGCGCTGATCAACCTCTATGCCATCGAACCCCAGGACCCCGAGGTCTGCCGCGACCTGGACCGCAGTCGTCGTCAGGTTGCACAGGTGTGGCTGGATGTGGAGCCCGACCAGCTCGAGGTCCTGTACCGCACCCCCTTCGGCCAACTCACCGACAATCTGATCGCCTCCAACTTCGCCGTCGAACCGCTCCATCAGGAGGACCTCAACAGGCGCCATCAACTGGCCGAACTGGCCGCAGACCTGCGCCATCCCCATGCCCTCAATGCCCTGATGGCAGCGCTTCTGTATTACCCCATCCGCCAGGTGAGGCTGCCCACAAGCCGGGAGCTGCTCCCCACCTGGCTGGTCGCGGGCTTGACGCGCCTGGGGGCCCGGATGGATGGCGGCTGAGACGCCGCGGTTCATGGGCAATCCGCAGTGGCGTGCCGCTCGCCTATGCACCGCTCAGTTGTGGAACTCAGTCCACACCAACCACCACACCAGCCACCCGAGCCAAGGGGCCAGGAGCAGCTGCAGCACCACCAGCGCCCCGACCATGGCCCCGGTTCCAGCCCCAAGCAGCGCCGCGAGCCCCAGCTCCAGCCCCAGCAACCCCACCAGCCACGACCGGGGCTCCCGCAACCGTGCCCACCAGCGTTGCCGGGTGCGGCGGCGACGGGCGTGCCGCCGCTGCTCCTGTGGCAACAACCCAACCCAGTCCCACGGATGCATGGCTACCGCAAGCGCTCCAGGCTGCGCAGCTTGTCTTCGAAGAACGACGTCAGCACACTGATGAACGGTCGCTCCCGCAAGCGGATGTCGGCGGTCAGGGTCATGCCCGCCTTCAGGGGGATGACACGGCTGCGGGCCTGCAGATGCTGCCGCTGCAGCTGCAGCACCACCGGATAGAAAAGACCGCTGGCCTCAGCCCCCAGGCTGCTTTTCATCTCCTGAGAGGTCAGGGCATCGGAGCCGATGCTGCGAACCACCGCCGGCACCCGCCCGTAATCGGTCGAGGGAAAGGTGTCGATCGAGATGTTGGCCGTCTGGCCCGGCAGCACGAATCCGATCACCCGGCTGGGCACCAACACCCGGGCGTCCAGAGAATCGCCGGGCACCACCGCCATGAGCACGCCGCTGGTGGGCACCACACTGCCCGGATTGACCAGCAGATCGAATACCACGCCACTGCTGGGCGCCGTCAGCTGCCCGTACTGGATCTGCAGGCGCGCCTGACGAATCTGTCCTTCCAGTTCACTCATCTGACGCAGGTTGGCCTCGATGCGGCCACGCAGATCAGCAGCAGGCCCTGCCTGGGCCTGGATCAGGGCGGCCTGCAGGCGAGCTTCGACGCGCCGTTCCTCGAGCAAGCGGGACAGCAGCTGGTTGGCCGCATCCCGGGTCTGCAACGCCTGCACCCCGCTGACGGCCCCTGCCTGGGCCAGGGCCTGATAGCGATTGGCAATGTCATGGGACGTCGCCCACGACTGCCGCAACCCGGCAAGCCGCTGCTGGCTCTGCCGCAGCTCCTGCTGGGCTGCACGCAGACGGCCCTGCAGATCGGCCCGCTGGTTCTGCAGCTGCAGCTTCTGATTCAAGGTCAGACGGCTGGTCGCGCGATCGCCCAGGGCTGCGGCATAGATCCTGTTCTCACTCGCGAGCCTGGCCCGGATGGCTTCGGCGGCGACCAGGCGACTGCGGGCATCGCGCAGGTCAAAGCGCACCAACAGCTGCCCTTGGCGCACAGGCTCCCCTTCCTTGACGAAGATCTCGGCCACGACACCGGCCACCGGCGCCTCAACCTGCTTGACCCTGCTGCCGGGTTGCAGCTTGCCCTGCACGGCCACCGTCTCGGCCAGGGGAGCCACCAGGGCCCACACCAGCAACAGCGCTGATCCTCCGACAAACGTCCAGACCAGCACCGACGACGCCCGGGGGCTTCGCCGCAGCAGCACCGGTTGGTTGAACTGCCAGGGCTCGCTGCCGGCCGGCCGCCCAACCTGAGGCTCGCGAGATGGATCCGGCGTGGACTCTCCCACCAGATCCACCGCAGGCGTCGGGGATCGCGGCACCTGACCTGGGCGTGGTGGAGGAGCGCCCATCAGAGCCCCTGCTCCTGCTGCTGGCTCTGATAGAGGGCGAAGTACCAGCCCTGACGGGTCATCAGGCTCTGGTGCGTGCCCACCTCCATCACCGCGCCCCGATCCATCAGCACGATCAGATCAGCCGGCTGCACCGTGGTCAGCCGGTGGGTGATGAAAAACACGGTGCGCCCCCGAAAGGCCTCGAGCAGGTTGAGGCACACCTGGCGTTCGGTCCGGGCATCAAGCGCACTGGTGGCCTCATCGAGGATCAGCAGCCGGGGGTTCTGCAACACGGCCCTGGCCAGGGCCAGGCGCTGTCGCTGACCACCGGAAAGGCCCGCGCCGCGCTCCCCCACATCGGAGTTGTAACCCTTGGGAAGATTCATGATGAACTCGTGGGCACAGGCGATGCGCGCCGCCCCGATCAGTTCTGCGGCCGAGGCATCGGGCTTGACCAACAACAGGTTGTCGCGGATGGTGCCGTCAAACAGCACCGTGTCCTGGGGAACGACCCCGATCTGCCGTCGCAGCGAGTAGAGCTCCACTTTGTTGATATCCAGTCCATCCACCAGCACCCGACCAGCCGTAGGTCGGTAGAAACGCGGCAGCAACTTCAACAGCGTGCTTTTACCGCTACCGGAGCCACCCACCAATCCCACAAAGGAACCGGTGGGAACCTCCAGATTGACGCCATTGAGGATCGGCTCCTGCTCTTCCTCGTAGCTGAACATCACCTCGATGAACTGAACCCGACCCACCAGGGGTGGCATGGGAATGTTCAACGATTCCAGTTGACTCTGCTCGGTGGGGCGGTCCACCACATCGGCGACCATGCGCAGCGAAGCGGTGGATTGTTGAAACTGCTGCCAGGTCTGGACCATCTTCACGAGTGGTCCGGTGATGTAACCACTCAGGATCCGAAACGCGATGAACGAACCGATGGTCAACTGGCTTCGCATCACCAGAAAAATCCCCACACCAACTACCACAAGGGCGTTCACGTCCTGGATCAATCCAGCGATGTTGGCCAGGGCCTCACGACTGACCTTCAGCTTGAAATCCTCTCCGATGAAGCGGGCGTAACGATTCTGAAACTCCCAACGCGTCTTCAACTCGGCATTCTGTGACTTGATCGTTTGAATGCCAGTGATGGATTCGTTGAGATAGGAATAGGTCTTGACCGCCTCAGCCATGCTGGAATTGATCTGGCGACGCACCAAAGGATTGCTGACAATCGCCAGAACCAGCATCAACGGCACCGTTGCCAGCATCGCCAATGTCAATGGCACGCTCATCACCAGCAGAATCGCAAGGTAGAGAAAGCTGAACAGGAAATCGACGGTTGTAGTGATGCTCTGACCCACCAGAAATTCACGCAATCGATCCAGCTGATGGAAATAGTGAATCACCTGTCCCACAGGACGGTGATCAAAGAATCCCTGCGGCAATCGCACCAATTGATCGAGAATCGTGGCTTTGGTCGCCTGATCAATACGATTCGCCGTATCGGCAAAGATGTACCCACGCAGCGTCTTGAGAAGACCCCGCACAATCGCAGCCAACAGCAATGCTGCAGAGATGCTGATCAGGGCATTGAGGTTGTCCTGATGCACCACCTGATCAATCAGCTGCTGAAGCCCCAAAGGCGTCGCGAGGTTGAGCAGATTGATCACAACGGAAACCGCCAGCACCTCCACCAGGGCGCGACGGTGCTCGCCCAGAAACGGGGCATACCAGCCCCAGCTGAAGCGTTGCTGTTTGGCATCCTGCTTGCGCTGCAGCACCAGCACCGGTATCGACCCGCCCCAGGCCCGACCCAGCGCGGCCGCGTCGAGCCGGATCGGCCCCAGTTCGGGTTCGAGCAGTCGCAACCGCCCATCAGTCTCCACGCCTTCGAGCAGTGCGAACTGTCCGTCTCGCTCCAGCACCGCAGGCACGGGCACCCGCCCCAGCCGGTCCCAGGGGAACGACACCAGCAGCACCCGCAAGCCCAGGGCATCGAGCAGCTCGCCCAGGTTCATCAAGGTCAGATGGTCCTGCCGTTGGAGCAGGGCAGCAATCCGATCGTTCAGGGCGTCGCGATTGACCGGCACATCGAAGTAATTGGCCAGGGCGATGCACAGCGCGCGCGGGATCTCGCGCGGTCCGCTGGCCGGCTGGAGCTTCAGCCGGCCCGGATGGGTCAGGGTCGGCGGGGGCTCCAGAGGTGACATCGCATAGCTGGATGCGGGCGCAACAACCGCCTGGGCAGTGCCCCCTGATGCCATGGGATCAGGGGGCACCGGCGGCTGACCGATCACCAGCTCCGCCGCGACCGGTGGGTGTGCGCTGGGCGGCTCAATCTGACGGGGCAAGCCGATCCATCGCCACCAGGGCTCCCCGGCAACCGGTGCTGACACCTGCTGGCCAACGGGCCATGGCTGGCCCAGCGGAGCACCACTGCTGACGAACCAGTCGCAGTCAGGATCGAGGTCGGGAAACACTCCCCCAGGAGCCAGACTGCGCACGCGTGCCTGGCGCCGCAGGGTCGACCAGTCCCGCTGGGTCAACAGGGGGCTGGCCTGCTTCGACCCGATGGCCTCCAACAGGCCATGCAATTCAGCCGCGGAGGCGTGACGGCCGTACCACAGCTGCAGCGCCTCGTTCTCCTCGACCACCCGGGTCCACACCCCCGCCGGCAGGGCCAGCACCTCGACCTCGGTGGAGGCGCGCAGATGCTCACAAGGGGTCTGACACAACAGACCACTCCAACCGGCGCTGCCGCCAGCCTCGATCAGTTCCACCGTGTGCAGCTCGCCGTCGATGGGGTCGCGTGCCAGGGAACGCAGGCTGCCGCTGCGCACCAGCAGCACCGCATCGGGCGGCACATCGGGCCGCAGAACCGTCTGCCCCAGTCGATAGCGGCGCGGTTCCAGGGCCAGTTCGAGGGCCGCAGCCCGATCGGCGCTGAGTGCATCAAACGGGCGAAAGCGACGCAACAGCTGGCCCGGCTGCTCCGATGCCTGGATCGCTGAGACAACCCCATTCATGGCTCCTGGGACCTCCCAGGCCAGGGAACCGGTGCCATTGGCACCCCCTGCAGCAGCGCCGCCACCTGCTCCTCGAGCCAACGTTCAAACAGCTCATGCACCAGCTGCTGCACCACCAGCCAGCGATCACCGATGGCAAACGGCCGCCACAGCTGCCCTTCCTGGCCGGCCCGCAGCCGGGCCGCCAGCTGCGGATGGGCGGCAGACAACGGCACCGGTCCCACCAGCCCGCCGGTTTCGGCTTCGGGGCTGGAGCCGAAGACCACAGCCAGGTCCCAGAAGTTGGCAGCCTGCTCCCTGAGGCGGAGATGGAGCTCCTCGGCCAGTTCGCGTTCCTCGACCCGCAGCAGCGAATACACCACCCGATCGAGATCAGGTTTGCGATCGAGAAAACGGACCTCCACCTCGGCCTCAAAGCGCCAGTGGCTCCAGCGCCGCAGACGCTCGGCCAGACCGGCAATGGCCCGCAGGTCATCGAGCTCCCAGCCGCGCGCAGCCAACCAGGCCTGCCGCTCGGCCGGGGTGCTGAGCCCCTGTTGCTCCAGCAGAGCAACGCTGAGGGCCTCCTCCTCGGCCAGGGTCAGGGGGACCACGGCTGCGACCGCCTCCTGCACGACAGCCCGGGCCAAGGCTCGGTTCAGCCCATGGCGCACCAGCAGGCGGTTGGTCTCCGCCACCGACAGCAGCGGCTGGCCCGGCGCCAGGGCAATGGCCCGTTCGGGCATCACCCCCGAGAGACAGGGCGGATCCATCACTGCGCCTCCCGGATCGGCAACCCCAGCCGGTTCAGGGCGCCGGCCATCAAGGCAAGACCCTGGCTGCGGCTGTAGTGGCTGCGGGCATGGGCCAGGGCTGCCCTGCTCAGCCGCCGCCACAGGGCATCGTCAGCCAGCAAACGGTCAATGGACTCTGACCACTGCTGGGGAGACTCGGCGATCAAGACCTCATCGCCATGGCGCAGCGCGGTGCCCTCGGCTGCAACCGGGCTGAGCACCTGGGGAACACCCCTGGCCAGGGCGGCGATGACCTTTCCCTTGAGGCCGGCTCCGCAGCGCAGCGGTGCGATGAACACCCGATGGTTGTCATAGACCGCTGCGGTGCTGGGAACCCAACCCACCACCCGCACCCCCGGCTGCGCTCCCCAGGCCAGGGTCTGCTCGGCATCGAGACCACTGCCATAGAGGTGCATCTCGAGCGCAGGGTGGCTGCTGCGCAGCGAGGGCCAGACCTCGGCCAGAAAGCTGTCGACGGCATCGACATTGGGGGGATGGCTGTAGCTGCCGAGGAACGCCAGTCCAGAGCGCCCCTCCAAAGCTGCCGGATCTGCCACGGACTCCACCACCCAGGGACAGGGGGCCGTGGCGATCTGGCCCAGACTCTCGACTTCGATGAGGCTGCGTTCCACCGTGCTGTAACTGAGGGTCAGGTCCACCTGACCCATGGCCTCGAGCTCCTCCTGCCGGGTGCGGGCCACCGTCTCGAGAGCCCGCTCACGGGCCGGCCCCTCGAGCCGCGCCGCCAACGCCTGACGCAGTTCTCTCAGGTAGTGAAGATCGGCGTTGCAGAACAGCAACCGCGCCTGGGGAGCCTGCTGGCGAATGCTGTCGATGTGGTCACGGACCGTCGTGTAGCGGGTGAGGTAAATCAGCTCGAAGTCACGCCCGCGCTCCCGCAGCAGCTGCTCCACCGACAGCACAAACGGGGCATGCAGCGACTCGATGCCGCTGCGCTGGAGTTCATCGTTGTATCCCCCCAGCCAGGCCAGATTGGCCGGCAGGAAGGTGACTTTCCAGCCCAGCTCCTGCAGCAGGGTCATCTCCGTGAGAGCCGCCTGACCCCCGGCGTCGCGATCAGGCCTGGGCACCCCATGGTCCAGAACCAACGCTCTGCCCAGAACCCCTCGATCCTTCAGGCGCTCGGCCTCGGCTGCAGACGGGGGCCCCGACGGCTGCAGAGCGTGGCGCCATTTGCGCTTGAACACGGGCGCATGGTCGCGCTGCAGGCGTTTGACGCTGTCGGCATCGCCAGGATCACAACCTGAGGTGGTGCCCTCGTGGTGCACCACCCGCGCCAGCGGGGCACAGCGCACCTCACGCCCCAGCTCCCTGACCTTGAAGGCCAGATCCGTGTCTTCGAAGTAAGCCGGCGCAAACTCGCTGCTGAACCCACCCACCTGCCGCCACAGGTCACGTGGAATGGCCAGTGCGGCCGCACTCACATAGTCGACCTGACGGGTGTAGCTGACCCTGGGGTCGTAGGGGTTGCCGCCCCGGCCGTAATTCCAGGGATCACCGTTGCCCCAGACAATCCCGCCCGATTCCTGCAGGCGGCCATTGGGGAACACCAGCTGGGCGCCCACGATCCCGGTGGCGGGCCAGCGGCGAAACGGCTCCAACAGTTCCTCCAACCAGAGACAGCAGGGCTGGGTGTCGTTGTTCAGCAGCACCAACACCTCTCCGAGGGCTTCAGCCACCCCGCTGTGGCAGGCCTGGTTGAAGCCGCGCACCGCGTCGTGACGCACCACACGGCAGCCCTGCACCTCCCGCGCCAGGGCCTCGGCGGTGCCATCGGATGAACCGTCGTCAACGACGATCACCTCAAACGCCACCTGGGTGGGTGCGAAGGCCAGTGACGCCAGACAGCGGCGGGTCACGCCGTAGTGGTTGTGGGCTGGAATGACCACCGACACCAGAGGGCGGCCGCAGCTCGGCAACTGCAACGGGCACTCCAGGGGTGCCATGGAAGGAGGATCGCCACCGGCTTCGAGCAACAGTCGGTGCAAGCGAGGCAGCTGGATCGGGAGATCCCGGATGCCGCTGTCGGCCCAGAGCAGCCAGGTGCTGAGGCTTCGGTAATGCTCACGCACCAGGGGCTGGAGCTGATCGGGAAATGGCGGCGGCCCGTGCTCCAGCAGGGCCGGCCAGGGCGTCAGCACCAGAGGCGTGAGCTCGATCCGCGCATCGAGAACGGTTCCGTCCTTCGATTGGAGTTCAAGGTGATGCGGGCAGCCATCACAGAACGCGGCCGGCAGGCTCTGCTGAAAGCGACCCTGGCCATCGACTTGCAGACTCTGGGCCTTGCCGCCGTCGAGCAGCAGTTGCAGCGACGCGTCGGGTAGCGCCCAGCCCTGGATCCAGGGACCCTCCAACGGGTACAGGCCTCCCAACTGGCCCCTGCCCCGACGCACCAGAGCCTCCAGGCAGCGGTAGCGACGGGGGTTGAGCCGCTGGGGGCTGCCGCTCAACTCGAAGGGTCCATCGGCCGTGTCGACAAAGGCCCTGAGCACGGTTCCGGTGCCGCGCACCGGCAAGGGAAGCGACAACGGCCCCTCCAGCAGAAAACCGCAGTTGGCGGCAACCCCCTGCAGATCCAGATCGGGGCGATGCCGCATGGCCGGCACCACGGCCAGCGGCCAGCTCTGGCCTGGTCGGAGCAGGTCCTCGATCACAACGCGCACCTGCAGAGGGGCCTGGTCGGCAGCGGGATGCAGGACGCAGGCCCAGCCGCTCACCTGGCCGACAGCGACCAGGTCATCGAGCCGACCGGCCCAGGAGCCCCGGCTGTGGGCGGTGATCGCGACCGGCAATGGGGTCGGCACGGGCTCGGGCCTTCATCGCAGAACGATCTCCACAAACTGATGAATGTCCCCAGCGGCGGGGAGCACCGATGCAGGAGCGCGCGATGAACGGCGTTGAAGTGCTGCGCAGACCAACCGGGGATGCGGCAGGCGAGCTGGGTCTCTGGCTCAGCCTGCCGAGCCTGCTGCAGATCCCCCTCGAGGAGCAGGCGCGGGTGATGCTCTGGAACCACCTGCTCCAGGCCCTCAGCAGCAGGACCGGGGGACTGGATCAGGCTCCTGGGCTCGACAGGCCTGAGCTGGAGCAATGCCGAGCCGGCCTGCTGGCGGCGCTGACCTCACTGGAGCCCCTGCTGGCCTGCCGGGCTCTGGAGAAAGGGGCCTGGGATGAGGCCAGCGCCCTCTGGACCGCCGCCCTGGAGCACCATCAGCAGCTCGGAACCCGCCACCCCGAAGCCGCCGCAGCCCAGGCATCAGCCCTGAGCGACGGGCTCGTGCAGGTTCTGGCCCGGCTCGATCAGGTGCTCACCCATGGGCAGTGGGTGGCGCCATGCTCAACCGCGGAAGCCGCCCGCCTGCACGCTCTGGCCTGCGACCTGCTGAGCGCGATCAGGGGGCTGAAGCGGCCACTGCCGGACTGGCTTCCCGTCGTGGAAGAGGGACTGGTGCGCCGCGGTGCACTGGCCCTGCTGGAGCAGCCGGAGCGGCAGTCCAGGCTGCAGGCCGTGGCGCTGCTGCTCCGGCTGGCCCAACTGGTCGACCCCATGCCCGAGTGGCTGCCGGCGCGCGTGGAGCAGACCCTGGTGGATCTGCTGGAGGAACTGGCGGTGCAACCTGGCTTCTCAACCGGGCCAGCCGAAGCAGGTGCCCTGGTGAACAGTTGCCGTCAGCTCACGGCGCTGGTCAGCGACCCCCGGCGCCAGGCCGCCATTGCTGAGGCACTGGAGCGGGCCCGACTGAGCCTGGAACTGGGCCGGCAACCGAGCACTTCCCATGCCGACGAAGTCCTGAAGGCCGAGCAGCTATCCGAGCTGGTGCGGCAGTGGCTCGAGGACCTGGAGCTCGACAAGGACCAGGCCGCTCCTGACCTCATCGAGCTGGGGCTGGTGTGGATCCCAGGCGCCCGGGCCCTGCCCCACGGCACCGGCAGGCTCGACCTCAACCTGGCCGCCCTCACCAGCGCAGAGCAGGCCGACCCCGTGGCCCTGCAGCGGGGCATCGAGGCGTTCTTCGCGCCGTTGCAGCAGGCGGACGCGAGCGGGCTTGGATTCCGTCTGCAGCACCCTCTGGCCAGCCTGCTGGAGTCGCTGTCTCACCTCTGGGGCGCGGGGGGGAGCCTCAACGGCACCGCCTGCAGTGCCCTGGGCTGGGCCCAGGGGACCTGGAACCGCTGCGGCGGTCCCGGCGCCCTGGGGGCCCAGCTGCTGCCGATGCCCTACCCGGCAGCGCGCCTCGAACCCGGCAGCGCCGTGGTGCGCCCCTCAGCCATCCAGCTGGCGGCGCTGCGCAGCTGGCTGCTGGATCGCGAGGCACTCGAGCAGGCCTTGGGCACGATTCGCCGCCACCACCACGACCGGGCGTTTCTGCAGCGTTGCCGTGCTGAACGTTGGTGGGACCCCGGCGATCCACTCGAAAATCTCTGCCAACTGGTGCTGCGGGAGGGCTTCTACGAGCACACGGCAAGCCCCATGGCCAGCCTGGCCGCCTGGGCCGAGCCGAGCCTTGCAGAGCTGGCCAGCGCCCAACTGATCGTGGACCCCCAGCAACCTGGCAGCGCTCTGTTTGCCGTGCTCCAGGGTCTGTTTCAAACCCATGGCCGCCTACCCGCGCTGGTGCGTCATCCGGCTGATGCAGCTTTCTACCGACTGCTGGCTGGCCGGGAAGTCCTGCTGATCTCCCCGCAGGCAGCCCAGGTGGAGGCTCAACACCGCAGCGGCCGGGCCTTCGCCCTGACGCCCGGGCAACCGATCGCTCCCTATGGCCTGCGCTGCCTTGCCGCCGCGGACTCCCGGCACCTGCTGCGGCCCGACCAGGGCTTTGAAGCCAGCCTGGCCCACTGCCTGGATGCGGTGGAGTTACGGGCCAGAGAGCGCTCCTTTGACGTCGTGCTGAGCGCCTGGGGGGCCTACGACCTGCCGCTGTGCGAGGCGATCGGCCGGCGCTATGGCTGCACCACCCTGGCCCTGGGATCCGAGGTTCTGACCCGTTTCGGTGTCACGCCTGAACGCGAGGACGAACGGCTGCAGCCAAACCCTGGACTCGCCCTGTGACCCGTCAGGCACCGAAAGCGTGAACACAGTGGGGCCCCGAACCTGCCCCACGGTGGTGCGCTGACGATGGCCCCGTCCCTGAGGAGTGAACAGCCGCTGCCCAGCCTGCGGCCGGCGCTGTTGCAGCTGCACGATGACCATCGCCGCTACACCAGCTTCGAAGCCTTCCAGGAGCAACTGCCGGAACTGCTCCAGCTGGCCGGTCAGGTCGCTGGGGCCACGACCTGCATCGGCCTGCTGGGACTGCTGGAACCCCTGACCCAACGGCAGCTCGAGCCCCGGGACATCAACCTGACCGGTACCAACCTCCGGGAAGGGCTGGAGGCCGGAGGATGCCTGTCGCGCCATCGGGGCCTGACCCGGGTGCTGGAGCTGCTGGGGGAATCGCTGGGCAGCCTGCAGCGCAAGGCGGTCTACATGCCGGAGACCGGCACCGGATTCGCGGCCTGGCTGCAGCGCCTGATCCCCCGCAGCCTGACCCTGAGTGACTTTCTGCAGGATGCCGAACTCTGCCCCCATGGTGATGGCGAGCACCAGGACCTCTGTGCACTCACCTATGCCTCGGACAGCTTCGATCTGGTGATCTGCAACGAGGTGTTCGAACACATCTACGACCTTCCCAGAGCGCTGGAAGAGATCCACAGGGTTCTGCGTCCAAAGGGCCGCTTGATCGCCACCTTTCCGATGGCCTTCGGCCAGCGCGAGAGCATCATCAAAGCCAGCTACATCAGTGCGGGCGAACCCGTTCTGTTTCGCGGCGAGCCCGAGTACCACGGCGACCCCATCAGGCCCACAAAGGGCTCACTGGTGTATCAGATCCCCGGCTGGGACATTCTCGATCTGGCCGCCACGGTGGGATTCAGCGCTGTGGCCCTGCATCTGGTGAGCAGCTGGAAGCATGGGGTGCTGGGAGCCGACCTCGCCGGGGTGCTGGTGGCCGAGTTCCAGCACTGACCATGGCGACCCTTGCCGACCTGCCGCGGCTGCGGCGTGCTCTGTTGCTCCGCCCCGGCGACGTCAACCGCTGGCAGGAGCTTGTCGGCCTGATCACCGCGCTGGGCGGAGAACTGCTGCTGCGGGATCTCGACGGGCTGTTCGAGCAGCCCTTGATCGCGCCCGCCGCCTTGACAAGCGAGCCGCCGCGCGAATCACGGGACACGCTGCTTGTCGAGCAGGCACTCGAGGCCCACCGGGGTGGTGATGCTGCTGGCCTGGAGCAGGCGATCAACCAGCTCAGCGCGCTCCAACCTGCCCACACCTGGCTGCATGCACTGCGGGGACTGGCAGCCGAGATGGCCCGCAGTGATAGCTACGCCGAATTCGCAAGGGCCCTGGAGCGAGAACCCGCCAACCCGTGGTTCCGCTACTGGAAGAGTGTGGCCGCCCTGCGGCGGCGCGACTGGCTCGATTTCAGCTTCGAGGCCCTGCTGCTGCACGACTCCGAGATCATCCAGCACCAGGCCCTGGTGCTGGCAGCGGTGCATCACCTGAGCGCCGCTGCCATCGCCCGACTGGCACCTGCGCAGAGCCAGGCCAGCGATCTGCGGGTCTTCGACCTCATCCATCCCGATCGGATCAGCCGCAACACCGAGGAGCTCGGACGATTCAGCCTGCGCTTCCTCAACAAGGAACGGCGCAAGATGCTGCGGATCCTGCTCAGCCTCCTGACGGATCCGACAGCCACCAGCCGCGGCGGCGGCGACAGCCTGGTGGTGCATCCGCTCTTGGATCTGCTGCGTTGGCGGTTGATCGGACTGGCCGAACCAGCGCTGAGTTCCTGCCTGTACGGGGCATGCCTGGACCGTCTGAAGAGCCTTCCCTGGCAGCCGCGCCCCGAGACATCGCTCCTCGGACTGCTGCCCCAGCGACCGGATCTGAGGTTTGATACCAGGCGCCTCGAGATCTGGCACGGGTTCAGGCTGGAGCTGGGAGGGCCGGTGTGATGCGCCCCACCAGCGCGAGCCTCGCGGCAACACCATCCCTGACCCAGCTGGCCCGCGAGCTTGGCAACCTGATCACGGTCTCCGACCACTTCACCGCCGTGGCGGGGGGGGCACTGGCCGAGGGCCTCAAGGCCCTCTCTGGAACGGATCTGAACACCGAGCTTCAGGCAGGCCTGGGGGAATGGCTTCTCGTGGCCTTCTACAAGGCTCTGACACTGCTGGAGCCTGAGCAGCCCACGGTCGCGCTGGTCACCGATCTGTATCTGCGTCTTCGCTTTCTGTGCTCCCTGCATGACCTCATCGATCAGCCAGCGCAGGACTTCCTGCTGCGTCATGGGCTGGACCGCGAACTGCAGGAATCCACCGCACTGCACGCAGCGGCACGGCTGAGCACCGCCCGTGCGGTGGAGTCGCTCGGCTTCGGGCAGGAGCTGGCCGCCTACTTTCACCTGGTCCCTCTGGGCACGGAAACCCCGGCCCCGGGCTTGGCCGCAGCAGACGACAACAGCGCAGCGCTCGGCCTGGACCTCCATCACTGGTATGGCCACCTGTGGCGATTCCAGCCGCGATCTGGCAGCCCCGAGCCCGGCCACCACGCCTATCTGCTGGCTCCTGCAGGCCACCTCGCCATTCTCTCTGCAGAGACCCTCTGCCATGTGGTCGCCCGGGTGTTGTCCTCTCTGGCGGGCCTGGCCCAGGAACCGAACGATCTGATCTGTGCCCCGCTGGGAACCCGCAAGCTGTCGTTGTCCAAACCCGGCGACCTCAGCACCTCCACCTACTTCGATGGAGCCAAACCGGTTCCCTTCAGCCTGAACCGAGCCCTGGAGCCCTACCTGCTGCTGCGGGCCACGCCCCTGGAGGGACCCGAACAGCTGACCGAGCTTCCCCTGCGCTTTGGTCCTGTCATCGACAGCGGATCATCGCTGGCCTACCGGGACCCCCAGGACTATCGCCTGGGAGAGGCAGCCTTCTTGCACCAGCCCCTGCAGCTCAGCGGTACGGCGTCGTTGCTGGGTCAAGCCAGACCAGGTGGCCAGCTTGATGCCGCCAGCCTGTCCCGTTGCCTGGTGGAAGGTCTGCTGGTGCGCGCAGATCACACCTGGTTCGAGATCAGCCCGTGCCACCAACTGGCGGATCGCTATGCCCGCGCCCAGGGCTATTCGGGCCATGGCCCATCTGGAGTCCTGAACCAGTCGTTGTTGGTCACCTCCGAAGGACAACTCTCAACCTGGCGCTACGAGCGCAACTTCGACAGCTGGTCAGGCCGCAGCGCCGATGTGGGCCGGCACCCGTCGCTGAACTTTCTGGCGTGGCAGGCCGGTCACAGCGACTCCAGTGCACCAGCCCAGCCGCTGAAGCTCCAACCGTTGCTCTATGCAGGATTTCCCTGCGAATGCAAGGTGGAGGATCTGCGGCTGTTCAGCCATCGGGGCTCGATCCACGCCACAGCAGCTCTGATCCTGTCGCGGGCTCGCTACCGGGATTGGTGTGCGGAGATCTCGGCCGAAGCCTCAGCGCACAACACCATCGACGACATGCTGGTGGTGCAGGCCCTGGGCCGGATCGACCCCCGACGCGGCGAGCTGGCGTTCAGCGGCCTGCCCGTTCTGGACGGCACGGCAACCGCGTCAGTGGAGACGTTCGGCCTGCCCAGCGGCTTCGAGAAGAACTGGCTGATCCACTGCAACGAGCGGGGCAACTGGTTGCTCTATTCGGTGCAACCCTGGCGCCTTTTTCAGACCACCTCTGGGCTGGTTGGCCCCTGGATCCCCCAACCGCCCCAGCACCTGAATCTTCCAGCCGATCTTCCCCAGACCCTGCGCAACAGCGCAGCCCCGTTCCCCCTGGGTGGCCCGGGGCAGGTTGAGCGACTCGGACTGGTGGTGCACCACCGCAGGAGCGGCACCTACATCTACGACCAGTACCTGATGGCTCTGGATGCCGAGACCCTGCAACCCCTGCGCATCAGCCGCAGACCGATCCTCTCGGTGAATCAGCAGGCCTTGCGCGCTGATGGAGGCTTCCGCAAAAACGATGGTGTCTGCTACGTCTCGGCTGCCCTTGTCGATGGTGGCGCCTTGCGTCTGTATTTCAACCTGTTCGACTGCCGCACCTGTGTGCTGACCGTGAACAGGGATGACCTGCTGACGCTGATCGATCGCGACGACACCTTTGCTGCGGTTTCACCGGGCTGATGCTGGCCATGCAGCAGCATCAGCTCCACAGGCCCGGAGTCGCAAAGGCCGCAAGGATCGCTTCATGGGCCAGGCGCTGGGTTTCGGCCAGGGATGTGCCGTATTCCGGCGACTCCACCTGTTTGAGCGCCTGAAGAAAGCGTGGCACCGTGAACTCCTCGGGCAACACTGACAAGAGACCCATCTGTTGCGCCAGATCACGGTTCTTCTTGGAGGAGCCAAGGTTCATCACTGGCACACCCGCCGAAAGGGGGAAGACCAGGCCATGGAATTTCATCGAGATTGCCGCATCGAAGTAAGACATCAGATCCAGGATCTCACCAGGATCCAGATAACGATTGACCAGGTTATAAAAGGGCGCCAGCCTGGAGAAACGAGCCAACCGATAAGCGACGTACACATCAATCGAGTTGAACCAGTAGCTGAGGCTGAAAAAGTACAGATTGTAATATTGCAAAATCTCATCCAAAGCCTGCCGAAGACGACTCAGATAGAGCGTATCAGCAGCATTTCTCTCGATACCTTCAAGAACATTTGAGCTGGCAATCGTACGATAATCATAGTAATGATCAGACAGGAAGATGGCCATGCTTTTCTGACGCAACTGCTCGGGGGCCACCGTGTTCTCGCAGTGAGCGGCCATGCGTTCCAGCAAGGCCCGCGAGCGGTCCAGGGGAGCCATGGCGCTCACCCGAGCAATGGTGCTTGCCAAAGGCCGTACAGAATGCACGATGTCTGGCAGGAACTGAATCGGCCCTGCGCCTGGAGCCAACCCGCTCAGCAGCTCTGCATCGGCCTCACTGCGGATCCAGGAGACACGCGCCATTCCAAGTGATTGCTGGTAGCGGCTGAGTAAAAAATCCCTGGAGCCAATATCAGCACTGATGATGTGAAACGGAGTCCCCGCAGGAAGATGTTCCCAGAAGTATGGCTCGCCGATGATCGCCCCACCACCCACAATCAATCGGGCCTGCCCCTGCTCCACCCGGCGCCGGATCAGATCAGCAAGATCACGGTCCCCCGCCAGCTCCGAGGGCCTGAGGAAACGCAGCTCAGAACCCGATGGCAACAGGGAGCGAAAGGCCAGTTTGAAAGCCTCATCACCGGCATTTTTCGAACCGTAATAGCCAAAAATGTAAAACAACGGATTGGCCATCACATCCCGATGCAAAGCCTCTGAGTGAACCTAAAGAGGCTGGAAACCGGCAGCAGCTTTCGCCTTCACTTTGGAGCGAATGACGTCGGAACTGCAGCATCAATGCAGGCTGTGATCAGCGCCATCGTCCATTCCACGGCACGCGCAAGGTCGCCAACTCGGAACGGTTGGTTGCGAATCTCCAGCACTGGCAGGTCCTCTGCTGGAGGGTCCTGGGCCAACAGGACCGAGGGCAGCGTCAACAACGGAGCCGCCCCCTCACACTGCTGACGGTGCCAGTCGGCAATGGCCCCGGCATTGGCACCGGCCACCAACAACAACCCGGGAATCTCGGGCCGCAGCCACCCCAGCTTGTGCTGCATCGTGCCCTCATGGGTCACATAAAACCGCAAGCCCTCGCTGCGCTGCAGCCAACTGGCGAAGTCAAGACCCGAGAGACACTCCAGGCCCTCGCCCCCACAGCTGGCGATGATCCGCTTCACCCTCGCAGTGCAGGCACGCTCGCGCTGGCGCATTGCCTCATTCGCCTGATTGTCATGTTGGTAGGTGAAGCCATCCAGCAGGATCAGAGGATGGTCAAAGCGCTCTCGCAGTGCTGCGATCAGAGCCACATAGAAGGGCTCTTCGTTGCGCAGCTCACGCCGCCCAGGACCGCGGACCCCCAGGAGCACCAGGGGGCGGGGCCGCCCGGGCGACAGGGATGCGACCGGCTCGGCAGCCAGGGCGGTGAGCACCGCAGCACGGGCGGCAGCGGTGACCAGAGTTCCGCCCAGGCGAACGCTGGGCCGCTGCGACAGGACAGCAGGATCGAGACGACGCATTCCAGCGAGCTGGCCCAGGTCGAGAACCGAGTCACAGTCCTGCACGACCTCCAGCTGGTGGTGCGTCGTCAACGCCTGCAACAGGGGGTCGAGCTCGTTCCAGAGGAAGTGGGCAAAGTTGTCGTTGCCCGCCCGGGCCACCACACGACCTCGGAGTGCTGCGGTGACGTCCTGATCCCCTGGCAGCACGAGCGGCTGATCGGCAAGGGCATACGCCTCTCCGCATTCGCTGGAGAGCAGTGACCACAGGCTCCCATCAGCGTGGCGCTGCAACAGCAAGCGGTTGCGCTGACTGTCGGCCCGGCAGGACAGCAGTGCATAGACCCCGTCATCCAACTGCAGCCGAAACCGCTTGCCCCGCAACAGCCAGTCCTGGTAGAGGCGAATCGAACGGGGAAAGACCCAACGGTCGAGGGTCATCCGATCCAGCAGCGGCCCCTCCTCAGGGGCACCCAGGGCCCCACAACGCCAAGCCGCCCCATGCAGGTCGGCCTGCGCAAGCGCCTGAGCCAGACAATCCAGCGCGGCTGAACGGGCGAGCTTCTCCAGGGTCGAGGGCGAAGCCCCCAGAGCCCTGGCCTGCGCCAGAGCCTGGAGGGCACGGCGCTGGCGCGGCGCCGAACGTCCAGGCCCTGGAGCGACCATCAGCTCATGGGCCAGCGCCAACCAGGGCTCAGCGCCCCCGAGGTCGGATGCGGGAGAACGGCCGATCACCGGCTCAGCCACACCACTGCGTCAACCAACGATGCCGCCAGAGGCCGCCGGGCAGCCAACGGCTGGCTGGCCCCCGCTGCCGATGCAGATACCAGAGTCGGTTGAGCTGAAAACTGCGGGCGTTGTACCCAGCCAGAACGGGATCCTCGGCGATGGTGCAACTCTGCTGCGGATTGGACGCGACCATGGCCGCATGGGCGAACCGACCATCGAGCCACTCCACATCGGGGCTGGCCAGCAAGCGGTCGCGGTAATCCAGGTCCTCCCAGTAGGCGGGGTAGTAACGCTCGTCGAAGACGCCGACCCGGTCCCAGGCCAGAGCGCTCAGCAGGAACGCCGAAAACGCCCGCTCGCCCGGCAACAGCGCCAGAAACTGCGGACGCCCCGGATCCATGGCGGCCAGGGCCCGGGCCAGCACCCCTGCAGGAAACACCACATCGTGGTTCGCGATCAACGCCAGGGGGGCGTCAGGAAAGGCCAGCAGGATCTGGTTCCAGGCGCTGGCCACCCCGCTGTTGCCAAAGGGCCGGGCCACACGCACCACCTGCACGCCGGGACAACCCTGCTGCTCCAGGTCAGACAGCGCCCGACGCAGTGCCTGGGCCTCGGAATCGCCCCGATTGCCACTCTGATCGACGATCGCCAGCGTATGCACCGGCACGTCAAGGCTCTGCAGCAGCCGCTGCAGGTGGGCCAGACCGTTCACGACCGGCACCCCGAGCAGCGGTAACACCCCAGGCTCTGACGCTGGGGGCTGCAGCCGTGCCAGCCCTTGCCAGAACACGTCGAGCAGCTGGCCGTCGGCACTGCGTTCGCAGACATTGGCCAGCGTGCGCCAGAGCGGCACGCAAC
>RGUW01000041.1 GCA_010027605.1 Synechococcaceae bacterium WB9_2_112
CGAGCTCGACCAGGTGCAGCTGACCGGGGCCGATCCGGCCCAAAGCCACCGATTGCCGCACCACATCAGTCTGCTGGCGGCAACCCCAAGGCGCCACAGGGCTCGAACCAGCTTCCGGCCAGGTATGCAACGCCCATGACGATCGCTCACCAGCAGACTGATGTGGTGCGGCAATCGGTGGCTTTGGGCCGGATCGGCCCCGGTCAGCTGCACCTGGTCGAGCTCGATCAGCTCGGCGAGCAGGCGGTCGCGCATGCGTTCCACCCGCTGGGCTTCGCCGTTGGTGTGGGCCAGCTGGGCGGCCTGGATCGCCGCCGCGAATCCAGCTGCCAGGACCACCGGCTCGGTGCCGGCCCGCAGGCCAGCCTCCTGACCCCCGCCACCGAGCTGGGCCTCAAGGCCCAGACCCGGTCGCACCAGCAGACAGCCGATGCCCCGAGGACCTCCGAGCTTGTGGGCTGTGAGGCTCAGCAGGTCCACGGGCAGCTGATCAAACCGGATCGGGTAGTGCGGAGCGAACTGAACTGCATCGCTGTGCAACAGCACCCCATGACGGCGGCAGAGGGCGCCGATCGCCGCAAGCGGTTGCACCGTTCCGACTTCGCTCTGCCCCCAGATCACCGAAACCAGACGGGTCGGCGGCAGCAACAGAGCCTCGAGCGCATCAAGCTTGAGACGTCCATACCCATCGACCGGCAGGCGTTGCAGCTGCCAACCGCGGTTGACCAGTCGCTGAGCAGCGGCCACCACGGCAGGGTGCTCGACCGCCGAAATCAGCAGCCGACCCGGCTCGAGCTGGGCCGCAGCGCCCAGCAGCGCCAGATGGATGGATTCGGTCGCTCCCGAACAGAAATGAACGGCGTCAGCAACGGTGCCCAGGCAACGGCTCAGCTGCAGCCGGGAGCGCTCGAGCGATTCAGCCGCAGCGAGGCCGAAACCATGGAGGCTGCTGGGATTGGCCCAGGCGTCGCGCTGGGCCTCGGCCATGGCGTCCTGGGCCTGAGGCAGCAGCGGTGTGGTGGCACAGGCATCGAGATACAGCGCAGCGTCAGAGGCCACGGCTGATGCGGGCACGGGTTCGGGCCTCGAGTGATTCACTGGCCATGGTCACCAACCCATCCAACGTGGTGTTCTGCAGCAGCGCCATGGCCCGCGCCCGGGCTTCGGCACTGGGGCAGGCGTCCGGACGCAGGCAGCCCTTGACGCAGGCCGTCGCACAATCGATCCCATCGGTCCCGCTGCTGTCGTTGCCGGTGCCGGCATGGCCTGCCTGATTCGCCTGGATCGCAGCAGGGCCTTGCTCCTGCCCGGGGCCCTCGCCCCATAGCTCAGGGGTGACCATGCCGTCAAACACCGCCTCAGCGGGACCACTCATCCAGACCGAACCGGCGGGATCGCCATTCCAGGCGATCGTGAGCGGACCACCGGGCAGCTCGATCACGGCCTCATCGGCACACAGGCCCAGCAGACGGCAGGCCACCAGAGTGGCGCAGGCACCGGTCCCACAGGCCAGGGTTGGACCCGCGCCCCGCTCCCAGACCCGCATGCGCAGATGGTCTGGGGCCAGCACCTGAACGAAGTGCACGTTGGTGCGGGCCGGGAACGCCGGGTTCACTTCAAGGGCAGCACCCAGCCGCTCCAGATCGATCGCCCCGACATCGGCCACCGGAATCACCACATGGGGATTGCCCATGCCCGCGGCGGCCACCGCCAGCTCGGTGCCTTCAACCATGAGATTGCCCTGGGGGAGACCTGCGGGTCCCAGCGGCAATGTGGTGGGAACGCTCGCAGGCTCAAGAAAGGGCTGACCCATGTCGACCCGGATCAGGCCGTTGTCGAGCAGCTCGGGCACGATCATCCCGGCCAGGGTCTCGACCTGCCAGCGTCGGCCCGGCTGATCGCCGTCGCTGTCGGCAAGAAATCGTGCCAGACAGCGAATGCCGTTGCCACACATCTCGGGTTCACTGCCGTCGGCGTTGAAGATGCGCATCCGCACATCACCCTGTGCATCGGGCGGGAGAGCCACAATCACCCCATCGCCACCGATGCCGAAGCGGCGA
Organism: Synechococcaceae bacterium WB9_2_112; assembly: GCA_010027605.1. Classification (GTDB taxonomy): domain Bacteria; phylum Cyanobacteriota; class Cyanobacteriia; order PCC-6307; family Cyanobiaceae; genus RGUW01. The sequence continues at coordinate 2,061 of RGUW01000041.1, forward strand.
TCACAAAGACGCTGGATCCGCTCGGGCGTCAGCGCAGACGGCGCCTCATCGGCCAACGCCCTGCGGGCATCCACCATCAGAAAATCGTTGCCCAGACCCTGGTATTTGCTGAAATGAAGCACGACAGAGCAGCGCTGAACTGACGGTTCGATCCTATGAACAGCGGCTTTGATCGACGGGCTCCATCCCTCGACACCACCCAGCCAGGGATCAGACATATCCAGGATCTGATCCGCCAGGCCACGGCCGTGCGCCTGGTGCTCCGCAACGGCGACCGGATCGAGGGAGTGCTGCGTTGGCAAGACCAGAGGTACCTGGCGATCTGCCCCGGGGAAGGTCAGCCCTTGAACCTGGTCAACCGCGACGCCGTGGACCTGATCAGAGCCCTGATCTGAGCACGGCCCCGACGCCTGATTCGACCGCCCTGTGGCACGATCTGGGCACCCGCCGCTGGCAGCCTGCAGCTGCCCCAAAGCGTTGTCTGAGCCCCAGTCCCCCGCCTCGCGTTACGACCCCCAGGCCCTGGAGGATCGCTGGCAACGCCGCTGGAGCGAAAGCGGGTGCGACAGGACCCCCACGACCGGCAAGCGGCCCTTCTACGCGCTCTCGATGTTTCCCTACCCCTCGGGAAACCTGCACATGGGCCATGTGCGCAACTATGTGATCACCGATGTGATCGCCCGGGCCGCCCGCATGCGCGGCCACCAGGTGCTGCAGCCGATGGGCTGGGATGCCTTCGGCCTGCCGGCCGAGAACGCGGCGATCGAGCGTGGCGTCGAGCCCGGCCCCTGGACCGACCAGAACATCGCCAGCATGCGCGAGCAGCTGAAACGTCTGGGGCTCTCGATCGACTGGGATCGGGAGGTGACCACCTGCCACAGCGACTACTACCGCTGGACCCAGTGGTTGTTTCTGCAGTTTCTGGAGGCCGGCCTGGCGTACCAGAAGGACGCCACGGTCAACTGGGATCCGATCGACCAGACGGTGCTGGCCAACGAACAGGTCGATGGCGATGGGCGCAGCTGGCGCTCGGGTGCCCTGGTTGAGAAGCGCAAACTGCGGCAGTGGTTTCTGAAGATCACCGCCTATGCCGACCAGCTGCTCGACGACCTCGACACCCTGAGCGGCTGGCCCGAACGGGTGCGCACCATGCAGGCCAACTGGATCGGCCGCAGCACCGGCGCTGAACTGACCTTTGAGGTGGTCGATGCCGCAGGCACGCCAACCGGTCAGCAGATCACCGTGTTCACGACCCGGCCCGACACGATCTTTGGGGTCAGCTACGTGGTGCTGGCCCCCGAGCATCCTCTGGTGACGGTCCTCAGCAGCGCCGAGCAGCAGCTGGCGGTGAAGGCCTTCGTCGAGCTGGTCAGCCGCCAGAGCGAACAGGAGCGCACCGCCGACGACACCCCCAAGCGCGGCGTGCCGCTCGGTGCCCGGGTCCGCAACCCCGCCAACGGCGCCCTGATTCCGATCTGGATCGCCGATTACGTGCTCGCCGAGTACGGCACCGGCGCGGTCATGGGGGTGCCGGCCCACGACCAGCGCGATTTCGTCTTTGCACGCCAGTACGAACTGCCGGTGCAGCCGGTGATCGTGCCCGAGGGCAGCGTTGAGCACACCTCTGACGGCGGCGCCTTCACCGGCAGCGGCGTGCTGATGCAGTCGGGTCGCTTTGATGGCCTCACCAGCACAGCGGCCAAGGAGGCGATCGTGGCGGCGGCCGAAACCGAGGGCTGGGGTGAGGCACGGGTGCAATACCGCCTGCGCGACTGGTTGATCTCCAGACAGCGGTACTGGGGCTGCCCGATTCCGGTGATCCACTGCAACAGCTGCGGCGTGGTCCCGGTGCCTGCCGAACATCTGCCCGTGGAACTGCCCCGCCATGTCGCCTTCAGCGCCAAGGGGGGCTCACCCCTGGCCCAGCTCGAGAGCTGGGTGGTGGTCGACTGCCCCTGCTGCGGCAAACCGGCCCGGCGCGAGACCGACACCATGGACACCTTCATGTGCTCCAGCTGGTATTACCTGCGCTACGCCGATCCCCACAACAGCGATCTCCCGTTCACCAAGGACGCGGTCAACCGCTGGTTACCGGTTGATCAATATGTGGGCGGAATTGAACACGCGATCCTGCATCTGCTGTATTCGCGCTTCTTCACCAAGGTGCTGCGTGACCGAGGCCTGCTCGATTTCAACGAACCCTTTGCTCGACTGCTGACCCAGGGCATGGTTCAGGGCATCACCTACAAGAACCCACAGACCGGCAAATACATCGCACCCGCCGATGTGGCTGATCCCAGCGATCCGCGCGATCCCGAATCGGGCCAGCTGCTCGAGACCTTCTACGAAAAGATGTCGAAGTCGAAGTACAACGGGGTCGATCCGGCTGTGGTGATCGAGCGCTATGGCGCCGATACCGCCCGCATGTTCATTCTGTTCAAGGCCCCCCCCGAGAAGGACCTGGAGTGGGACGATGCCGACGTTGAGGGCCAGTTCCGGTTTCTGCAGCGACTCTGGCGACTGGTCGACACGGCCGTCGGCCGCGATCTCAGCCTGGCCGGTCTCGGAGCCGAGGCCGCTGTGGTAGCCGCCACAGCACAGGTTCAGAACCCTTCACCTGCCTTCAGCGACGCGGAACTGGAGCTGCGTCGCGCTGTTCACAGCGCCATCGCGGCCATCGATGAGGACCTGAATGATCCGTATCAGTTCAACACCGCCGTTGCCGAACTGATGAAGCTCAGCAATGCCCTCAACAGCCACGGCGAGACCTGCCGTGAGCCCGTGCTGATCGAGGCCCTGTCTGCTCTGGTGGTGCTGCTCGCCCCGTTTGCACCCCATCTGGCATCTGAGCTGTGGCAACAGCTCGGCGGTCAGGGTGATGTGCATCAGCAACCCTGGCCGTTGGTCGACGCCTCAGCCCTGGTGCGCAGCACCGTGCCCCTGGTGATTCAGATCAAGGGCAAGGTGCGTGGCAGCCTCGATGTGCCCGCCGATGCCGACAAGGAGACCCTGGAAAGCCTGGCCCTGGCTAGCGACATCGCCACCAAATGGCTCGACGGCAAACCGCCGAGTCGGGTCATTGTGGTGCCGGGCAAGTTGGTCAATCTGGTGCCCTGAGCTGTCTGTAGGTGAGGTTGATGCGCGATTGCGTCAGCCTTCGCCGTCGCGGCAGCTCATGCAGCCAGTGCTGCTGCGTGGGTGCGTCCATCAGCAGAAGATCGCCATGGCCGAGCTCGAGTACCTGACACGGCTGCTGGGCTGCGAGCGCTGATCGGGGTTTGGGCTTGAAGCGCAGGCTGCGGCTCGCGCCAAGACTGACCGACACAATCGAGGCGTCGGGTACGAGCTCGGGTTCGTCATCGGCGTGGCAACCCATCGCATCGTGGCCATCGCGGTAATGGTTGAGCAACAGGGAATTCAGGGGATGCCCGCAGAGCTGCTCCAGCCGTTGACGCAGCAGCAGCAGCGCGTCCGACCAGGGTTGGGGTTTCTGTTCAAGGCCGCTGTAGCGGTAACGCAGACCCGGGTCGGCCATCCAGCTGGTCAGCCTTGGGATGGCATGGGTTCTGCCGAACAGGCGGATCTGCTCCTGACGCCAGCACACCGCGTTCAACAGGTGATCCTGCAGAGCGTCAGCCCCGGAGGCTGGCATCCAACCGGGCCAGTGGCGCAACGTCAGCCCCGGCGCGCTGATGGTCCGCATCACAATCGCCACCGCAGTGACTGAATCTCTGTCGCGTCAACCAGGCGAAGCAGGAGTGGCGAAAGACCACAAAAAACCCCTGCTTGCGCAGGGGTCACGGGGTTGCACGCAACCGGTCGAAGCACGAATCAGCCGAGGCCGATCTGGCTGAGGATGCCCTGGCCGGTGAGCAGCTCGGTGGCCAGGCCGATGACGAAGCCCATCATCGCCAGACGACCATTCCAGGTCTCGGCAAAGGACACGAAGCCGAAGCGGGTGTTGGAGTCAGCCATGGTGCGTTCGTTGGTGACGAAACTTGAAGCAAGTGTAAAGCCATGTGAACGGCATTGGGTGTGACCTTGGTCACCAAAGCGTGCGGATCTCACCCCTCGACACCGGGGTCAAGCGACCGTCCGGCGAAAGACCAGGGCGTTCGGTCGGCCCCAGTCCCCATCGGCCTGGTATCCACGCTGGTTGCCGCAGAGATGGCGCAGGATCCAGAACAGGGGTTCCGGTGAGGTCGGAGCTCCCTCACCCAGGTCCTGGTGCAACTGCACCAGGGTGCGGGCCTGACCGTCGGCCAGGGTCTGCTCGATCCGCTGCTGCAGAGCCAGAATCTCGGCGGCAGCCTTCTTGCCTGCCTCCACACCCGGTTGGTGATAGGCATTGATATTGACGAGTTCGCCGTAGAAGCCGACGGCGCGCTCAAACAGGGCGATGAGGGCACCGAGACTGCGTTCATTGAAGACCTGAAGTGAGATCGTCAGGCTCTGGCGCCCCCCTTCCAGCAGGGCCGTGCGGGTTCCCTGCAGAAAGCCATCGAGAAAATCTGCGGGGTTTTCGCCATCGACGGGCTGAATGTCACTGGGGTCATCGAGCGCCTCGATGAAGGTCACGAAGAAGTTGTCGACCCCGTCGCGCAGCTGTTGCACGTAGGCGTGCTGATCGGTGGAACCCTTGTTGCCGTAGACGGCGATCCCCTGGTGCACCACCTGCCCGTCACGATCGAGTTTTTTGCCCAGGCTCTCCATCACCGAACACCTCAAGCCGATCGCGGTAGGGCAGCACGACCATGTCGCGCAGGCCCTTGCCCCCTCCGGCCAGGTACCAACTGGCGGCGAGCAGTGCCGCGGGGTTGCTTTCGACAACAGGGTTGCGGGTCAGCACATCCATGGCCGCGGCACCGGCGAGGAAGGCGCGCAGATCGGCCCCGATCAGTGCAGCCGGCAGCAGGCCCACAGCACCCATGATGCTGGTGCGACCACCGACCCAATCGGGCAGATCGAAACGCGCCAACCATTTCTGGCTGACGGCCAGCTGGTCGAGGTGGCTGCCGGCCATGGTGACGGCGACAGCCTGGGCGTTCCACTGCAGTCCGTTGGCCTCGAGCCTGGCCTGGGCCTGTTCCATCCCGATGCGCGGTTCAGGCGTGCCGCCCGACTTGCTGACCACGATCATCAGGGTGGTCGCCAGACGCGACTGCAACGCCGCCAGGGTGCGGCTCATGCCCTGGGGGTCGACATTGTCAAAGAAGTGGAAGGGAAGGCCCCGGCCTTCCTCCTGCATCGCACGGGTCATCAACAGCGGCCCGAGCCCCGAGCCACCGATGCCGATCCACAGCACATCGCTGAAGGGCTGGCCGTTGGGTGCCCGCAGGCTGCCCTGCACCACCTCGCGTCCGAAGGCTTCGATGCGATCGATCTCATCGCGAATGTGGTCCCTGGTCCTGGCGTCGGGCGCCAGGGCTGGGTCCCGCAACCAGTAGTGACCCACCATGCGCTGTTCATCGCCATTGGCGATGGCCCCGGCCTCGAGCGCCTGCATGGCGGCAAAAGCCTGGCTGAAGCGGGGCCGCAGATCCTCGAGCTGCTCGGGGCCAACCGCCATGCGACTCACATCGAGCCAGAGTCCAAGGGGCTGGTCGTACCAGAGCAACCCACAGAAACGCTCCCACTGCTGAGCAGGGGTCGAAACAAACGGATCAGACGCCAGTGGCATGGTGCCCATGGGGGGGAACGATCAGACGCTATCGGTCTTTCCGAGGCTTGGCAGCAACAGGGGATCCACCTGAATGGCCTGCACGAGTCCACAGGTGCCAGCGCAACAACCGCCAGCCGGAGGCCGACGGATCTGCCGATTTGCTTTATCTTGCGCAGAGTTCCATGCAATGCAACCGGTGCCGATGCGGGTCAGCAATCCGCTCACCGTCGTGTTGCGCGGAACACGATCATTGCTGCGGATGCCACAGGCCCGCTTCTGGTTGCTGGCCCTGGTGCTGGGGTGCGTGGCACCGAAGCTGCCAGGCACTTCCGTCGCCCCCTTGCTTTCGGATCCCGGTCTGGTCGGCAGCATCAACGATCCGAAGGGAAGCACCGGTGCCGATCCCCTGGAATTTTCTTCCCAGGAACTTCGTCAACTGCAGAACCGCTTCGGAGTGCATGGTCCCCAGCCAAGACTCGCCCAACTGTTCACCGAAGGGTTGGATCAACTGCAGCCCCTGCGCTCGGTGACGCTGTCGCGCCTGGAGGATCTCAGACCCGCCGTCCTGGCTGAATCTCAGAAGCGCGGCGTCAACCCCATGCTGGTCATGGCCGTGCTGTTTGACGAGATGCAGCACGCCAAACCGGGCGAAAGCAATCCGATCGCAGCCCATTCAGGCCTGTTCAGCACCCTGGGCCCCGCCCAGCTGGGCCTTGGGGAAATGGTGCACCAGGGGCTGCTGCGCCCCGATGCCAGCGAGGCCGAACTGCAGCGTGCCCGCAGCCAGTTGCTCGATCCCCAGCGCAATGTGGCCCTCCTGGTCGGCAAGTTCGCACGGCTCAGTGCCGAGCTGGGCTACTCCCGCCATCGCATGCTGGAAGCCAGCCAAAGCCCCAGGGATGCCAAATCCATCGCGGTGCTGGCCTACCTGCACAACGGCAAGCTTGATTACCCACGACGGGTGCTGCGGTACATGCAGGATCCCGAACTGCATGCCTTGCTCTACGGCCACCGCCGTCTTGTCACCTCGGCCCTGATCTGAAGGGACCGCCTCAACGACACAGCATCCCCAGGGCTGCCAGGCGCCGTTGCAGCGCCTGCCAGTCAAAACTGCGCGGATCGGAGCGTTCCCCTCCCAGATCCACATGGGCGTGGGTGGTGATGCGCTCAGGGGGGATTCCATAGCGCTGCATCCACTGCGCGAGCAGCACCGCAAGGGCGTCGTACTGGGAGGCGGTGTAACCGCTGTGAGCCGGTTCATTGTTCTCACCATCGAGCGGTGTCTCCAGACTCACGTGGAGGGCGAAGTTATTGACCGAACCGTGAAAGGCTCTGTTGGTGATCACCCAGATGCCGTTGAAGGCCGAATTGCCGGCACCAAAGGCCCGCCGTGATGGATCCACCACCTGCACGACGGCGCCATCGAGACCGATCAGGGCGTGATAGCTGACCTGATCGTCATCCCTGGGATGGGGGGTCATGAAGGTGTTGATCGCCGAGCCGATGCCATAGACGGTCTCGTGAAGCACGATCAGGCTCGGCGTCGTCGGGATCTCACGCCCGAAGGCATCGCGCCGATGGCGCTCGCCGTGATTGGAGGGATCGATGCCGATCGGGCCGCCCGAGGCGCGCAAGCTCACGGCGCGTTGCTCGAGCCTGCTCCTCAGCCCAGGATCGGCTCGGTCACAACGGCGACGCAACGGTGAGCGCCAACTGGGTTGGGCCGGGGGCTGGGGCGCCATCTCTGGCGCTGATTCCACCTCGGCGGCGACGACCTGCTGCCTGGTGCTGTGCTGGAGTCTGGCCAGCAACAGGCCAGCCAGCAACACCAGTGCGGCGGCCATCACCCCCAGAGGTGCTCTGGCATCGGAAGGGCCAGGCTTCAGACGCATGGCGGTTCGAGGGCGAGCCAGGCCTGACGGCGAGCCATGGCAGGGGCAGTCGTCTGGGGACAGGTGTCGAGTGACCAGCGTTCAACCACCGGCTCTCCGGGCTGCACGGTGAACTGACGCAGGCGACCGTCGCGGCTGATCAGGACGTCGTGCTGTGGCAGGCTCTGCCCTGAGGCCAGGCGCTGCCCCGGCAGGGTGCCCCCAAGCAGGAGCTGAAGCTCTTCCAGCGTGCGAATCCGCTCGCCATCGAGGGCGATGCATTCATCACCCACCTGAAGACCACAGCGCTGGGCTGGTCCATTGCGCTCACAGCGGCTGATCCACAGCCCACCGCCGGCTCTGACTTCAAACTGACAGCCCAGATGGGGGCCCTTCGCTGTCGTCGGAGTCAACTGCAAACCCACATCGGCCAGCAGGGTCTCCAGTGGTGGATCTTCGGTGCTGCTCAGCCAATGGGGCAGCAGCGTCTCGAGATCCGGCGCCAGTGCCGCGAACACGGCAAGCAGATCGGCCTGGGTGTAACCACGACGGCATCGACCATGGCTGCGCCAGAGGCTCTGCAACACCGCACCGATCCAGCTGCCATGGCGACGCAGGTGCAGATCAAGCACCAAGGCCAGCACGGCACCCTTGAGGTAGTAGCTGATCTGCTGAGTGGCGGCATGGGGATGGGGCCTGTAAAGCTTCACCCAGGCCTCCTCGCTGCTGCTCAGCAGACTCTGCACCTGTCGCCCCTGACTGAGGCGATAGCGGCTCAGGTCGTCGCCGAGATCGGCGATCACCTGCTCGGCGCTGCAACACCCTGCGGCATGGGGAAGCAGCTGATCGAGGTAGCTGGTGACGCCTTCGGCAAACCACAGGGTCGGCACGACCACGGCATTGCCGTAATCAATGGGCACCAGCTCGGCGGGCCGCAAACGCCGCACATTCCATTGGTGCAGGTATTCGTGGGCCACGAGCTGCAGCAGTTTGCGCCGTCCCTCGGGACGGCGCAGGGTGCGGCGACCGAACTGCAGCACGGTGCTGGCGTCGTGCTCGAGTCCGCCATAGCCCTGCTCGGTCAGGTGCAGCACAAACAGATAATGCGACGCGGCGGGCTGGGGCTCGGCCAGCACCCGGCAGCAGGCCAGGCACACCGCTTCAACATCGGCAAGCCATTGGGAGTCTTGACCGGGCAGATCGCCCCCCCAGGTCACCCATTGATGGGGGACGCCAGCCACGCTGAAGGCATGGATGGGATGGGGGCCGGCCTCGACCGGACTGTCGAGCAGTTGGTCCAGATCGGTGGCCAGCCAGCTGCCATCGGCCTGTTGCGGCAGAGGCACGAAACCCTGCCAATGACCCGGCAGAACCAGCTTCAGCTGATGGGGTGTCCAACGCTCGCCCTCGACGGCCAGCACGACAGCAGCCAGTGGGAGAAAGCCATGCTCGTCGGTGAGATGCGCCGTGCGCACGGTGAGCTCAGCAGCCTGGATGCCATAGCGGATCTCAACGGGCGCCAGGTCGTTGAGATCAAGCTGCCAGGCAAAGGGCGTGGTGCGCCGTGGCAGCAGTGGCTGGCCGTGTTGGCTCACCACCAAACCCTCGAGATGGCCCACGTACTCCCGCAGGAGGTACGAACCCGGTGTCCAGCGGGGCAGGGCCAGCACCAGCCTGTGCTGCTGCGGGGTGAACCGCAGACAGACCCCGACACGATGGCTGTGACCCTGGCGCAGATCGAGCTCCAGCGCGATCACGGCCGCACTCAGGGAAGCAGCACCACCGCTGCCGAGGCCAGGGCTGGATCGGCGGCAGCCTGGCGCAGGGCGTCGAGGGCTGCATAGGCCCGGGTGAGGCGGCCCAGCAGCAACCTGAGGGTGTTGGAACGGGAGACCTGCTGGAGATCGGCAACCAGGGCCAGACGTCCGTCACCCTGGTCTTGCCAGCCGAGCTGCTGGCCGTCGGAAAGGTCGATCCGAACGGTCACCGCCTGACGCTCGCCGGCGAAGCCACGCACCCATCCTCCTGCGATGGGTTCAAACCCCAGGGACTGCAACGACCGCATCAACGTGTCGGCATCTCTGAAGACCGTTGGCAAGATGGAGAGGTGGGACATCAGCCGAGGCCCGCTTTGCCAAACCCTAACCGCGATGCGGTAGGAATCCAGTGGCCGTTGCCACCGTCGCTGCAGCCCGAACGCCCGCTGCGCCTGGGGGTGATGGCCTCGGGCAGCGGCACGAACTTTGAAGCCCTGGTCAACGCCTGCGACAACGGTCAGCTCAAGGCCCGGGTGGTGCAGTTGGTCGTCAACAACCCAGGGTGCGGCGCCCAGAGCCGGGCTGAGCGTCTGGGCATCCCCTGGAACCTGCTCGATCACCGCAGCCATGCCAGCCGCGAAGCCCTGGATCAGGCGCTGGTGAACTGTCTCAGGAGCCGATCGGTGGATCTGGTGGTGATGGCCGGCTGGATGCGGATCGTCACGCCGGTGCTGATTCAGGCGTTCGAGGGACGCCTGCTCAACATCCATCCGTCGCTGCTGCCCAGCTTCAAAGGCATCGACGCGGTCGGTCAGGCCCTGGCGGCCGGTGTCACCCTGGCCGGTTGCACCGTGCATCTGGTCTGCGAAGCCGTCGATGCGGGCGAGATCCTGATGCAGGCGGCGGTGCCAGTGATGGCCGATGACGATCACGCCAGCCTGAGCGCCCGCATCCAAGCGCAGGAACACCGTCTTTTACCCGCAGCGGTGGCCCTGCTGGCCCAGCGCCTGCACCAGAGTCAGGGATAGAACGGCAGCAGCGGCAAACCGGTCTCAGACGGCAGTCCGGCCAGAAGATTGAGGCACTGCACACCCTGACCGGCCTGCCCCTTGACCAGGTTGTCGATCGCGCTCATGACGATCAGCTGACCACTACGACTGTCGACCTGCACCGACAGGAGGGCCCGATTCGTCTGGCGCACCCATTTAGTCGAGGGGTAGGTGCCCACCGGCAGCACAGCCACGGTCTCGGTGTGGCGGTAGGCCGAACTCAAGACCGTGCTGCAGTCGGCGGCCGTCAGCCCCGGATCGCGCAGGCGGCAATACACCGTGGCCAGCAGACCCCGCACCATCGGCATCAGGTGAGGGGTGAACTGCAGAGTGATCGGACTGCCCGCCACCTGGCCGGCCATCTGCTCGATCTCGCTGGTGTGGCGATGGCCCACCACGCCATAGGGCGCCACGGCTTCGGCGGCCTCGGCCAGCAACAGGTGCTCCTTGGCAGCCCGGCCTCCTCCCGAGGTGCCGGTCTTGGCATCGATGACGATGCCGGCCGTGTCGATCAACCCCTGCCGCAGGAACGGCAGCAGGGCCAGCAGGCTGGCGGTGGGGAAACAACCGGGCGCAGCCACAAGCCGGGCGGCGGCGATCGCCTCGGCCTGCCATTCCACCAGTCCATAGACGGCTTCAGCACAGAGGCGATTGTCGCTGCGGGGCACCTGACGCGCCTCGGTGGCATAGACCTCCTGCCATTGGACCAGGGAGCGGTAGCGATAATCGGCAGACAGATCGACCACCTTCAGGCCCCGCTCCAGCAGGGCCGGGGCCAGGCCTGCGGCCAGCCCGTTGGGCAAGCTGAGCAGGGCCAGGTCGGCGGCGGCGGCGATCGCATCAGGATCGGGGCTCCGAACCACCGGATCACCAGGCAAGGGCAAGAACGGGTTGAGGTCGCTCCAGCGTTTGCCGCTGCTGCGCTCACCGCCGAGAAAGGTGACCTCGAAGTGGGGATGGCCGGCCAGCAGCCTCAGGGTCTGCAGGCCGCCGTAACCGCTGGCACCGATGATCGCGACGCGCTGGAGAACCACGGACAGCCAGGAACCTCCTGGCTTTATAAAGGATGATTGCTCGCCAGGCCTGCGCTCTGGATCCTGCGGCCTTGATCCATTCCCACTCCAGCGAGACCACGGTCGCCAACGAAGCGATCCGTTTTGATGCGATCGCCGATGCACTGGCAGCGATTCGCAACGGCGAATCCATCGTGGTGGTGGATGACGAAAACAGGGAAAACGAAGGCGACCTGATCTGCGCCGCCCAGTTCGCCACGCCTGAGCAGATCAATTTCATGGCCACCGAGGCCCGCGGTCTGATCTGCCTGGCCATGGAGGGCGAACGGCTCGATGCCCTCGACCTGCCACTGATGGTCGACCGCAACACCGACAGCAACCAGACCGCCTTCACCGTGAGTGTCGATGCCGGTCCCGAAAACGGCGTCAGCACAGGAATCTCGGCCGAAGACCGGGCGCGCACCATCCAGGTCGCCATCCATCCCCACAGCCGACCCTCGGATCTGCGGCGCCCCGGCCATGTGTTTCCGCTGCGGGCCAGGCAGGGGGGGGTGCTGAAGCGAGCCGGCCACACCGAAGCCGCGGTGGATCTGGCACGGCTCGCCGGGTTGTACCCGTCGGGTGTGATCTGCGAGATCCAGAACAGCGACGGCTCGATGGCACGGCTGCCGC
>RGUW01000401.1 GCA_010027605.1 Synechococcaceae bacterium WB9_2_112
TTCACCTGCGTCAGGTCCCCAGTGAGCATCTCGTAGGTGATGCCCATGGCGGCGGCCACTGCCCGGAACTGCTGGCGCATGAATTCGGCATACGACGATCCGACATCGGCCGGCGCCGAGAACTTGATGTCCTCCCCAGGCTCCAGGATCTGCAGCGTGCCGGGCTCCATGCCGGCCAGTGCCACGCCATTCGCATCGGCTGCCGACTCGCCCATCAGGTTGTCTTCTGGGGCCATGCGGGTGATGAAGCCCGCAAACATCGCGGCGGTCTTCTTGCGCACCAGCTCGGCGTCGTCGTATTGGTCCAACTCGTTCAGTTTGACGAGTGCCCGGGTGAGCCACGGCTCGCCCCGAATCTGGCCTGGACGCAAGGGACGGAACAGGTGGATCAGTTCACCCGCATCCACCCGCACCGTGTCCATGCGACCGCCGCCAGCATTGCTGGACATCGGTGCCAGCAGCCCGTCATTGGGATGTGATCGGTACAGGTGGTAAGCCACCCGGCGACCCAAGCGGTCGAACTCGATGCCGGCACGGATCACATTTCCGCCGGCCAAGTCGCGGTTCATGGTGGTTGGCAGGTGTTCCGCCTCCAGCACCTGGATCTGCAGTGCCACCGGTAGACCATCTTCGACGCGCCGGTAGCGGAGTCGGATCAGGGCTTCGCCGCCCTCGAGCATGGCCCGGGTGGCCAGTGCCTGCAGGCCGTAGAAGTCGGTCAGGCCTGCGGCATCGGCCTGCTCGCACCAGTCCCACCACAGGCTGTGGATGGCTTCACGGGTGCTTTGGTCCTGCACCATGCTCTGCGGCTTGATGCCCGTGCCGATGGCATTGGCCACGAAGGCCTCAATGCCAGCAGCCGCCCAAGCATTGCGCCGCACCAGATCTCGGCTCTTGGCACGCAGCTCATCCTGAGCCAGAGACAAGGCAGCCACCGCGCCCGGGTTGCCCGGCATCCAGCCCAGGGCCCGACGGCCACCACCGGTACCGTCATAGACCGGCGTGCCACCGAACATGCGGCGACTGATCCGGGACATGGTTTTGAGCCAGGCCATCAGAGCGCCTTGCTCGTGTTCACACGGATCTGGCGCGATTTCGGTGCCCCAGACTCACGGGCGATGGTGGCCTCGACCTCGG
>RGUW01000402.1 GCA_010027605.1 Synechococcaceae bacterium WB9_2_112
CAGCCCCTTGAAACGCCAGTGTTCCGTGGGGGACCGGGGCCTGAGGCAGCACCTGCTCACCCTGCAGCGCAGCTTGCCCCAGCGGATGCAACGGCTGCGCATTGACCCGAGCAACTACGCGGAGCGGCTGCAGCGCGATGCCTACGGCAACCGCCTCGAGACCAATCCCTCCATGGTGGTGCTGCATGAAACCGTCTATGGCCTCGGCTCCGCCATCAACACCTTCACCACCCATCACCCGGACGACGCCGAGCAGGTCAGTTATCACCTGTTGCTGGGCGAGCACGGCCGCGTGGTGCAGGCCGTGGATCCCTCCAAGCGGGCCTATGGCGCCGGCTATTCCGCCTTTCAAGGCCGTTGGGTGATCACCAACCCCGCCATGGCCGGATCGGTGAACAATTTTGCGCTGCATGTGAGCCTTGAAACCCCGTTGGACGGGGAGGACAGTGAAGCCGGCCACAGCGGCTACACCGCGATCCAATACGACAACCTGGCCCTGGTGCTGGCCGATTGGATGCGGCGCTACCGCATTCCATTCGAGGCGATCACCACCCACCGTCACGTGGATCTGGGGCTGGAGCGGGCGGATCCCCGCAGTTTCGATTGGTCGGAGCTGCAGCGGCGGCTGGCTGCCCTGGGTGCCCTCTGCTGATCTAGATCAGTGGTGAAACCGCCTGCTTGCGCTGGCTGAACACCAGGCCATGCAGTTCGGGGTCCTGCATGTAGCGCAGGATGCGGGCCGGGTAGTCGAGCTTGCCGTTGTGCAGATAGGCCAGGGTCGCCACGGTCTTGGCATGGGGCCGCTGACGGCTCACGTCATAGGTGGCGCTGGGGGCCTGCTCCAGCACGCGCAGCAGCCGGCTCAGCTTGCCCGCCAGCAGGGCCACATTCCTGTCCGGATCCAGCAGCTGTTCCCGGGCCGCCGCCACCTGCTCATCGCTGGGGTTCTCGGGCAACAGGCCCTGTTTCACCAGTTCACTGACCCCGAGTTGGGCGGGCCCGAGGGTGCTGAACAGACCGGAATGGGCGGCGATGGGCAGGCCCTCACCCGGCTTGGCGTGCTGAATCTCGTCGAACAGGATGGCGGTGAGCAGCATCGGATTGATGCCGCTGCGGCGGCTCACC
>RGUW01000403.1 GCA_010027605.1 Synechococcaceae bacterium WB9_2_112
ACTCCTGCAGCAGCTGCCGTTGATCCACGCCGCTGAGCAGCGCATCGGCCACGACAGCTACCCGGCGCAGGTCGGGCGTGCTGGTGCGCACCTAGGCGATGGCATGGTCTGGATCCATCGCCCGCACCGACTCAATGCCGCAGCGGCGCGAATCACAGAAGAACACCGAAAACGCCGTCATTGGATCAGCCTGCGCGGAGGTCAGATTGGGCCGCGCCGGATGAGTGCGGCCCTGATGCTGCGCTGGGATGACCGCCAGACGGTGGTAACCACCCTGACCAGAGAAGCGAGCACGGCTCGGTCATGGCTCAGGTGGCATGCATGGCGCAAGGGGGGATCGGTTTGCCCCACTGGTGGGAGTTTCGCTGGAGGGGTTTGCTGGAGCTCGCCCTGTCCTCCCCCATGCCACTGATCCCACGCTGGCGGTTCATGACCGATGAGGCAAAGGCGATCACCAAGCGCGTGGCCGTCTCAGCCTTGGCGGTTCTGGTGGTGCTTCTCGTTCTGCGCTCACTGCTGCCCTGGGTGCTGCTGGGCCTGATCGCCTGGTGGACCTGGAGGGCGCTCAACCGATAGGGCGGACCAACGGAAGAGGCAGGCTGATCGTTCAACCCCAGGCCGCTCAGCAATCTGTAGCGGTTCATGGAGACCGCCATCGAGATCGCCCCTGTGCCGACTGCCGCCAGGCAAGATGATTTCGAGCGTTGATCCCACCGCGCGGAGCAGGTCCTTACCGCCCGATGCGGTCCTCGTGGCATCGCTCGTCTGGGGCACTCCTCACACCAGTGCCCTCCCCAACCGCAGATTCCCAACCAGGCGCCGGGCAACACTGGTACGAGGCTCGGCGGAGCGGTGGATGCAAACACCGTTTGGGGTATGGCTGCCGCAGGTGAACATCCTGCGCTGCCAACGCTTGGACGACGCAGCGGATGTGGTGGACGCCCTGCGCGGGCGACAGTGCGTGGTGATTCAGCTGGAAGACGCAGAAACTCTGGAGGCGCAGCGCTTGGTGGATTTTCTGGCCGGCGCCACCAGCGCCCTGGATGGCTTGATGGAGCGCATTGGAGAGCACACCTATGTGTGCGCACCTTCAGGGGTGAACGTTTCTCGCAGCTGAAGACA
>RGUW01000404.1 GCA_010027605.1 Synechococcaceae bacterium WB9_2_112
GAAGGACCTGGGCCCCATGTGCTTCTGGAGCCATGGTCAATCATTTTCAGGCAAATTTTATTAAACCAAAGTTGTAGTGCACCTTCCCAGTAGCAAACTTTGGCAGTTATGGACCTTCTAGACCTAGCCATGACCCTTAACCAGGAATCAGGGGAGACCTAAACAGGTTCTGGGGTGCATCTACAGCCTCAACTGTACAACTAGGCAAAAACTTTATAAAACAAAAGTTGTAGGCCAGTCCTGTTTTAGTGGGGGCAGATCATGTTTTTGGCTCTGCAATCTGGATCTTTATGGACTTGGGCCCCATGTGCTTCTGGAGCCACGGTCAATCATTTTCAGTGAAAGTTTATTATAATAAAGTTGTAGAGTACCTTCCCATAAGTCAACTAGATCACGCCTTAACTTCCTAGACTTAGCCCTGACACAAAACCAGGGGTAATGGGGCCCAAAATGGGATGGGGTGGCTCTGCAGCCGTGTGTTTTGGTGAAAACATAATAAAACTTAAGATGTAGCACACACCAGTGTTTTTGTTGGAGTGTAACACATTTTTTGGCCTGTAATCTGGATCCAGAAGGACCTGGGCCCCATGTGCTTCTTGAACCATGGTTAAACATTTTCAGGCAAAGTTTATAAAACAAAAGTTATAGTGCACCTTCCCAATAGTAAAGTGGGTCAGGTTTTGACCCCTACACCTATCCCTTTACCCTTACCCAGGGTAGGGGGGCCAAAATGGGCTCAGGGCAACTTTGTAGCCTCAAACCACCCACACTGCTGCGAGTGAGCGAAGTGAAGCTCGCATGTCAAGAGGTAAAAATGACCGATATCCCGATCTAACCTAACATACTTTAGGGCTCACCTACCTTGCCACCTTTCCCCTCATAATACACTTTATTACTTCAATATGATGACCTGTGCAATGCCGGATAACCCCAGTTTGTATTTCGAAATAAATTGTCAAGAATGTAAAAATTGTATCAATGCCAGGTACAGCTGCAGCACAGTAGGGTGTGTGGGGTGGTTGGTTGAGCAAGAAGCCCTTTCAGAAGGAGTTGGCCATGCACGGGCTTACATTTGATCCCGGGCAACGCCGGGTACTTCTGCTAGTTTTAA
>RGUW01000405.1 GCA_010027605.1 Synechococcaceae bacterium WB9_2_112
TGTAGCTCAGCGGTAGAGCACTCCCTTGGTAAGGGAGAGGTCACGAGTTCAAGTCTCGTCAAGGGCTTCTGCCCCGCGTCCCCACTCCAGGCGCCCAGCTCAGTTAGCGATTGATCTGGTTCGAGGATCAACCGTATTCACGCTGACCATCGCTGAGGCTGAATCGGTGCCGTCGCCGAGAACATCCCATCAGGCAGGTCACGGCGACGGCTTGCCAAGCTGCTGGCCTTCGGTCATCGCCGGAAACCGAACCACGCCCCAGCCACTGATGCTTGCCGCCCCGATCGCCCAGCTGCGTCAGATCGTCAGCGACGGCCATACCCGACCTCTGGGCTGGCGACTTGAACAGCTTGAGCGGCTTGAGCGTGCCCCTGGCCAGCGATCTGGGCAAACCGGACGTGGAGGCCTACTACGAACTGGTGGCTGTCCAGCAGGAGCTGAGTCTCTGCCGCCGCCGCCTCAAGGCCTGGATGGCGCCCCAGCGGGTGGGGGTGCCCCTGAGCCTGCAGCCCGGACAGGCCGAGGTGATCCCCGAACCGCTCGGCTGCGTGCTGATCATCGGCCCCTGGAACTATCCATTCCATCTCTGCCTGCAGCCCTTGGTGAGCGCCCTGGCAGCAGGCAACACCGCGGTGCTCAAGCCCTCCGAGCACGCCCCAGCCACCGCCGCGCTGATCGCCCAGCTCATTGGTGCGGCCTTCCCGCCCACCACGGTGCAGGTGGTGCAGGGGGATGGCAGCACCGCCGCAGCGCTGCTGCAGGAGCGGTTCGATCACGTTTTCTTCACTGGGGGCGAGCGGGTGGGCCGGCTGGTGATGGCCGCCGCAGCTCAGCACCTCACCCCCGTGACCCTCGAACTGGGCGGCAAGAGCCCGGCGGTGGTGCTGGCGGATGCCGACCTGACGGTGACCGCCCGCCGGCTGGTGTGGGGCAAGACCCTGAATGCAGGCCAGACCTGCATCGCTCCGGACTATCTGCTGGTGCAGCGTCCGATCGCCGACCGGCTGCTGACCCTGCTGCGCAGCCGCATCGACGACTGCTTCGGACCGGATCCGCTGCGCTCGCCCGATCTGGGCAGCATCGTGAACCAGGCCCAGTACGACCGCTTGA
>RGUW01000406.1 GCA_010027605.1 Synechococcaceae bacterium WB9_2_112
GGAAACCGGTCGGCCAGGTCCCGAATTGCCGGAATTTCACTGGGTTCGACGCAGGCATGAATCAAGGCCTGGACACCAGCCTCGCGCCATCGTTGCGAGACCGCTTCAAGATCCGCATCGAAATTGCGAAACACGATGTGACAGTGGGAGTCGACCAAGGGGGCCGACCCGGGTGCAGGCCGGGTTGGAAAGGACGACACCGTCATGGCGAATGCAGGAGCCAAGGGTCGGCCCATGCTGGCGAATCCCCTCAGGCGGTGGTCGCGGGCTCGATCGCTTTTTTGACGGCAACAGACAAACGGGACTTCTGGTTGGCACCGGTGTTGCGGTGCAGCACGCCCACCTTGACGGCCTTATCGATCTTGCTGAAAGCAGCGCTCATGGTCTTCTGAACGGCTTCCTTGGCTTCGGCACCGGGCTGCTGGCCATAGGCCGTGCAGGCGGTCAGGCAGCGCTTCATCAGGGTGCGCAGGGCGGACTTGTAGGTCCGGTTGCGCAAGCGGTTGCGCTCGGCGATCTCGATGCGCTTTTTCGACGACTTGTTATTGGCCACAGGCGATCAGACGCAAGGCACGGCAAACGAGGATCCTACCCCCCAGGAGGCGTCCACTCTCCGCGCCTTAGCTTGAGCCCACCTGCGATCCACCTGATCTGCGCGATGGCCGTCTCCCCTGCAGCCCCGACGATCGCCTGCCTGCGGGATGAAGCGCAGGCAGGCGAGCGGCTGGTGGCCATCGCCGAGCGCACCGGTGGCGCGCAGATGGCCGAAGCAGCCGCGCGGGTCGACGCCATCCTCCGGCAGGTGGCCGAGCAGGGCGATCGGGCCCTGCTGGAGTTGAGCGAGCGGTTTGACGGCGTCCGGCCGGACCCGCTGCGCATCCCGACCGAGCGCCTGGCCGCCGCCTGGAATGACCTAGAGCCCGGACTGAAACAGTCCCTGGAGCTGGCCCACGGGCGGATTCTTGACTTTCATCAGCGACAGCTGCCGGTTGACCTGAAGGTGAACGGCCCCCACGGCGAGCAGCTCGGGCGCCGCTGGCGCCCCGTGGCCAAGGCAGGGCTGTACGTGCCCGGCGGCCGAGCCAGCTACCCCAGCACCGTGTTGATGAA
>RGUW01000407.1 GCA_010027605.1 Synechococcaceae bacterium WB9_2_112
GATCCACTGATCGTCGGGCTTCTCTGGATGAATCATCGAAAGGGCCAGCCAGCCCCAGCCTGAGGCCCTCGAGCGCCAGTCAGGAAATGATGTGCAGCGGCATCGGCCTCACGCTCAAACTGAGCCTGGCCCTGGTGGCCGGCGTCAGCCTGGTGCGTCTGGGTGGCGCTTACCAGCAGCGGCTCGACCGCTACGGCGAGATCACCGCCGTGCTCGATATCCAGCAGGCCAAGTTGCTCAAAGCTCAGAATCGCTTCGACCACCTGTTTGCCACCGGTGGCGAACAGCGGCTGATCCAGGAACAGGACCAGTGGATCGCCCCCAACCGCCTGCGGGTGGTGTGGAAGCAGCCCGGCCGGGAGGCCGCGGCCCCGTATCCAACTGTTGAGCGCCCCTGAGCCGAGCCGACCCTGACGGCGGCGGCTCCGTAGGTTGTTGCGCGCCACAGTCAGGCCCCATGGTGTCCCCCTCCAGCGCGACCAGCCCCAGCGAAGCCACATCCGCAGCGGGAACAGCCGGAACCGTGCTGATCACCGGCACCACCTCGGGCGTGGGCCTCAATGCCGTCAAGGCACTCGTGCAGCGCGGCTGGACGGTGGTGACGGCCAACCGCGATCCCGTGCGGGCAGCTGAGGCGGCCACGGCCCTCGGCATCCCGAGCGAGCGGCTGCACCACCTGCGCATGGACCTGGGCGACCTGGAGAGCGTGCGGGTGGGTGTCGAGACCCTGGTGGCCTCGCTGGGCTTCGGCCTTGATGCCCTGGTGATCAATGCCGCCGTGTACAAACCCCGCCTGAAGGAACCGGAGCGCTCTCCTCAGGGCTACGAGCTCTCGATGGCCACCAACCACCTGGGCCACTTCCTGCTGATCCAGCTGCTGCTGCCCGATCTGCAACGCTCCCAGCACCCCTCCCGGAGGGTCGTGATCCTCGGCACGGTGACGGCCAACTCCAAGGAGCTGGGCGGCAAGATCCCCATCCCAGCCCCGGCGGACCTGGGCGATCTCAGCGGCTTCAAGGCGGGCTTCAAGGCACCGATCGCCATGGCCAACGGCAAGCCGTTCAAGCCCGGCAAGGCCTACAAGGACAGCAAGCTCTGCAACATGATCAC
>RGUW01000408.1 GCA_010027605.1 Synechococcaceae bacterium WB9_2_112
CCGGAAGCCTGCTGCCGCGACTGGCTCAAGCAGCAACTGCAGGACGCCGGCATCACCACGATCATTTACTACCCGATCCCGATCCACCGCCAACCGGCCTATGCACAGCTCGGCTATGGGCACGGATCGCTGCCCATCACCGAACGGCTGTGCTCAGAGGTGCTCAGCCTGCCGATCTTCCCGGAACTCAGCGATGCGCAGCAGCAACGGGTGATCGAGGTGCTGTTGCAGCTCACCGCCGCTGGAGCACCAGCCGCAGCGGGCACGCCGTTGGCCGCCTAAAGCACAAGGGCAGCTTTACGCCAACCAGCGCAGATCCCGCTGGAGTTCGCCAGCCATCCGAATGGGGGGCGCCAAGCAACGCATCAAGTTCTGCGTGCGCAGAACGTCCAGCCGGAACCAGGCACTGGAACCCTCAATGCGCCAGGAAGTCATCCACGCTCACGCCGGCTTGGCGCAGGATGGCCCGAAGAGTTCCTTCTGGCATGTCGCCTGGGTGATTGGGGATGGTGGTGTAGCGCTGACCAGATGCCTGGTACCAGATTTCGTGGGAGCCTGCCGCCTGGCGATCGAAAGCAAACCCAACGCGCTTCAGCCGCTTCACCACATCGCGGTAGCGAAAGCCTGAGAGACGAACCATCACGCACTAAGCACGACGGGAAGCTCAAACGACTGAGCGAGGGCCGGCGGGGCGTCATGCTCACCCCGCTCAAGGCGTGCCTCGTGAAGCTGCCTGGCAACGTCGCGCGCGATCTCAAGAGTCTCGGTGAGGGTGCGCCCCTGGGCAACAAGGCCAGGAATGGTGGCGCAGGTTGCTACGTAACAGCCTTCAGGAAGCTGCTCAACCTGCAGGTTGACAAGCCATTCAGCCACGGCTTTCAGCCATCGAGCGACGATTTCAGGGTAAGGCCGTCTGGGCATCGCAGGTGCAGCCAACTGGCCAGATGGAGAGGTTCTGGCATCAGGGGAACAGCACTGTCGATCGGCCTTTCTTGATCGTCTGACCCCCTCGAGCAAATCCGCCGTATTCCTCCAGCAAGGAGATCACATCTCGGATTCGTTGGGCGTTGGTGACGTGACCCCCTTTGTCGGTCCAGTGCTTATGAGAGT
>RGUW01000409.1 GCA_010027605.1 Synechococcaceae bacterium WB9_2_112
GGCTGGATTATGCACCGAGCTCAGCTCATTGCCAACCGAACCCACCGCACCTTGGAGACCTGATGGACCCGAACTACCGCGCCAGTGATAAGCACTGGCGCACCATTGAAGCCCTGGCCATTTGTAGTAATGTGTCAGATTATTCCTGCATGCTCGAACTCCGCGCTCGCATCGAGGACCTGGAGGCCGCGCAGCAGCCGGATCAGACCACCTATGAGCCGCAATGGTATCGGCTGAGTGAAAGGGAGCCGCAGGATTGTGACCGCTGCATCTATCAACTCTGCCCGAGCGTGCTGCACGAATATGGCATATGGTGTTCCGTCCGAAATGGCTTTTGGGCTGCTGATACGGGACTGTTTGTTGGCGATCCTGAGCGTATTTCATGGCGACTCGCCAGGCCACATGAGATCCCACCGCAGCCGGTTCCGGACCATATTGCTGACATCAACAAAATGGTGGACACTGGCTGGCGGAACCTGCACGACCTGAGCCCGATCATGGAGCCTGCCCCGCCAGCGCCTGCCGATGGGCTGGTCAAGCGGGTGGCTGATGAGCTTTGCCGCGCTCAACTGGATGGCCCGTCATGGGAGCCAGAAGCCCGCGCCGCGATCCGCGAGGTGGCAGCGTGGTTCAGGTTGCAAGGCAGCATCGTTGTCGCTGACGTGCTGGAACAGGAGGCCAACCAATGACCACCGACTTCCGCGCCTTGTGCGCCCGCATGGCCGACGAGCTGGATCACTACCGACGGCTCTTGACCGACAATCGCCTTGAGGTTCATGCGCTGTCGGCTGAAGCCCGCGCCGCGCTGTCCGCCCCGGAGCAGGGGCCGACGGATCAGCAGATCATGGAGTTGATGCCGCAGCAACTCTGGGAGGATCTTGCCACCGTCTCACGGCTGGCAGCCTATGGCGCAGGTCCAGGCGTGGGGCCGGGCCTGTTCCGCGTCACCCTGAACGCTGGGATCGTTGAGCATTGCCGCGCCGCGCTCGCCCGCTGGGGCCGCCCTGCCGTCGAGCCGGTGCCGCAGGAGGGCGAATGGTGGTGAACATCGACTCTGACAGCGTACTGAACGTCATCGTCATCCTGGCGTTCTTGTATTACTCCTCGTG
>RGUW01000410.1 GCA_010027605.1 Synechococcaceae bacterium WB9_2_112
ATCTCCCGCAAGGCATCGAGCGCTTCGGCCTCAGCCTTGCCGTCGAGACTTGCGGTCAATGATTCGAGCTGCAACTGCACATCGTCGACGACTGACGCATCTGCCTTCTCGCTTACCGCATCAGCCAGTTCAGTAACTTGCGCCTGGATGTCATCAAGGCCAGATTGATCAGCCTTCCCGTCGACCACGTCCTTCAGATCAGCCAGATCCTGCGCATCGGCCTTGTCCGTGCCCAGAGCGTCGACCACAGCAGCCAACTCGCCCAACGCATCGCCGAGGTCGTCGACCTGGCCCTGCAAGAACTCATCCCCGGCAGCACGATCGGCGGCCTCGGTTTGCAGTTCCTCGATGTCGGCTTTGAGGTACAAGGCGAATCGAACTTCGTCAACGGACGCAACGACCTCGTCTAAGTCGTCTTGGTCGGCCTTGCCGGCAACAACCGCATCCAACTCCTCAAGCGCGGACTGGTCAGCCTTGGTTTCGACAACACCAACAAGTTCTTCAAACTGGCCCTGTAGTTCTTCGAGCCAAGCCCCGATGGGTTCGACAATTTCGTTGATTTGGTCGTTCAAGCCTTCTAGCTGCGCCTGAATCTCTGCGACGCCAGTGCTGAGGTCGTCCAACGAAGATTGATCCGCTTTGTCACCAAGTTGACTTTGGAGGTCAGATTCAACCTCGATTGCCCGGTTGGTCTCATCGTCGCTCTTGGCATCCAAACGTGCAACTTCTTCTTCGAATGCCTCTTGCGTTGCGAATCCACCGTTTCGACGGAAGTCTTCAAGGTCGGTGATGCGGAGTTCGTGGTCGTTGACCGCCGCGTTCAGGTCCTCAATGCTTGAGCCCAACTCGCTTTCAGCTGTTAGGGCTCGTTCGATTTCAACGTTGAGGTCAAACTGGCTGGCTTTGTTTTCGTCGAGGTATCCGATTTGATTCTGCAAATCTTCGTCGGCCCAGGCTCGGTCTTGAATCTCAGATTCCAGCGCCGACGCATCAGCCTTGCCATCGACGATCTCCCGCAAGGCATCGAGCGCTTCGGCCTCAGCCTTGCCGTCGAGACTTGCGGTCAATGATTCGAGCTGCAACTGCACATCGTCGACGACTGACGCA
>RGUW01000042.1 GCA_010027605.1 Synechococcaceae bacterium WB9_2_112
ACCTTGGTGAAGGCGTCGAACATTGAAGGGCTCCTGTTCTCGACGAAGAGTCGGGGAGAGTGTTGTTGGGTGCCAGGTTGGCGACTGGATCCGGAGCAGCTGAAGCTGCGCCCGGCACCCGTCAACTTGACCAGGCCATTGTTGGATGGGGCCTCGGCTCAGATGAGCAACGCGTAACAAACGGTCATTCACCGCAGAACCCTGTTCTAGGCAAGGTTTTGAGCCCCTCGCGTCGCCCACGTGTTCAGCCTGGACAGCGTGGCTGCCATGGGTGTTGCGGACGCCACCGCATGGCAGCCGAAAACGGCATGAAAAAGCCCCCTGCAGGCAGGGGGCTGAGGTCCCGGGGTCGGACGCGCGAACAGGATCCGCAGGACGGATCACTCCTCCTGGGCTTTGGCGCTCTTGGCACGGCTCTTGCGTGGAGCCGCGGCCTCTGCGGGGATGTCGCCGCCGTTGACAGCCACTCCAACGATCTTGCCGCCCATGCGCTGCACCATTCGCATGGTTTCGTTCATCCGGGTGTAAGGCACGTTCATCACCAGGTCGGCCGTGCGCGAATAGTCGTTGTTGGCGAGGCCGGTGACGGTGAAAGTCACCTGGCGGCCGGTGCTGAAGCTGGTGCCTCGGGTCCCTGCGGAAACCTTCATGGTGAAGTGATGGAGAACGGTAGTGAGGAATCGAAGAGGGTGCTCAGTTCACCGGAGTGATGCTGGCGATGCGACCGCCTTCGCGGTGAATCTGTTGCTGATACGCAAGCAGCTTGTTGAACGGAATGAAGCGCACGCGGTTGCTGCGCTTGTGCAGACGGTAATTGTTGAAGCCACTGATTTCCACCCGGAAGGTGCGGCCTTCGTCGCCGGCGCCCACGCCCTGGCGGGTGACGCCATCGGTCTCAACCTTGCGGAACACGTTGCCCTTGGCGTTGGGGCTGACCACCGGCATGGGCATCTCGGCATGAATGGCCGGATTAAGGCGTGACTGGGTCTTGAGCAGATCACCCCTGACCGAGGCACCGGCTGCACCGCGGCTGAGTTGCAGCATGTAGGAGAACTGAAGACCCTGCTGACCGCTGGAGTAATCCCAGCCATGCAGGTAGGGCACCACCTCTTCACCGAAACGCTCCTGGTATTCAGCGCTGTCGATGTAGGAATCGATCTCGGCGTCGTAACCCTGCTCCTGCAGGATTGTGAAGTGATGCAGCATCTCGGCCTTGTTCTGAGGGGCGCGGCCCAGCAGATGCTTGAAGTTCAGCTCGATGAAGCGGTAGGCGTTGCAGTTCTCGAAGAACTTCTGCCGGTAGAGACCGCTCTTGGCCACCTGGCGCACCAGTTCGCGCACACTCAGATAGCCGCGCTTGAACAGGGACTCAGGACCCTCTAGGCGCTCGCTCTTCATCACGTACTGATTGCCCAGCACCTGGCGGTATACCGAGCGCAGGATCAATTCCTTGTCGGCTTCAGAGCTGTTGGTCCAGTTTTCGGTATCGCGATCGTGGGCGTAGCGCTCGATGCCCAGGTAGGCGGCGTTGGCAAGGGGCATTGGGAAGGGGAGGCGGCGAAAAAGGTTGTTCGCGGTGCTGTCGTCAGGTGATCGGCGGCACTGATGGCCTGCCGAAGGCTGTCCAGCACTGAACTGCTCGGATCCTATGGGCCTCAAAACGCCCTCGGACACCATTTTCAGAATCGTTACATTCCCTGTGGTTTCTTGCCGCGCAGGGCCCCCTGGTCGGCAGGGCTGGCGCATCGCCGTGGCGTCGGTACCATCCGCCCAGATCACAGGGGTTGGCGATGGCGCCTGAGGTTTCAGCGACGATGGGCCTGATGCGCCTTGCCGATCAGGTGCAGGCCCTCTCTGAATTGACCGAGGCCCTCACCTATCGCTTGCTCGAGCTTGAAGAGAAGGTTGCTGCTCTCGATCTGAAGCTGCAGCCCCTGATCAGCCAGTCTTCTGAGCACTCAGGTGCGGCTGCCCGGCTTGCGTCTGACACCGGGTTGCGGCTCGATGAGACCGAAGAGCGCCTCGCGCGCCTTGAAGCCCTGTTGTCGGGCCACCATGGGGTGGCTCCGTGTGACGACGTCGAGCCCGAACAACCGTTTCCCGATGATGACGGCGAGCAGCCGTTTCTTGATGACGAGCTGTTTGCCGATGAATCGATCGCTTCAGGCGACCTGGTTGACGAGCGGCATCACAACCACGACGACGGCTACGAGGAGCGACTGAGCGCCTGAGCCCAGTCGGCCGGAATCTCACGGCTGTAGTCATCGGTGCGGGCAAACTCAAACGGGCCGGCCAGCGATCCCCATAGATGCTCGTGGGTCTTCGGGTCGTGGCCCCGATCCAGCGTTTTCATCCAGCCATCGCCGATCTCGAAGCTGCTCACCAGGTAGGCGGTGCTGCCCTTGCGTTCCACCAGGCAGCGGCAACCCGGCTCCACTTCGCCGATGAATCCTTTGGCGTTCTGGCGGACCACATAGCTGCACCCCTCGAGCAGCCGCAGGTCGCTGGCCTGGATCTGCGTGCGCCGTGCCGGATCGTCGATGGCACCCCAGAACCGCTGCTCGTCGTTGATCGCATGGTTGTGAATCACCATGGCGTCACCCTGCTGCTGGGCCTGCAGCACCCGCAGTCGATACGGGGCCGCTGGATTGATCGCATAGGACTGATCCAGCAGCAGGGAGCCTGGCTCCAGCTGAGGCAGGGGCCGGAACTTGACCAGGATGTGGGCGTAGAGGGGCGGGTTGTCGAACGCCTGCTGCTGGTTGCTGAAGCCGCCGCTCAGCAGATGCAGCAATTGCAGCAGAGGAGAGACCAAGGCGACGCAGGGGGGGTACTGGTTGCGACCTTATCCAAGTTCGACATCCAAGATCGAGATCCAAGGTCGACGCCTACAGCCCCAGCAATCGGATTCGAAATTGAGCCACCTGTTCGGCCAGCTCGGGTTGGGCGATCACAAACGGATGATCTGCCACGGCAGCCAACACGGCGCTGGTGCGCTCGGTTGTGTCGGCAGCGGCGTGCTGATGGCAGTGCCGTGCCCATGCCTCATCGAACGCCTGGGCAAAGCTGTCGGCGTTGTTGAACACCTGATCAGCAGGGTGCTCGGGCAGGGGTGGCATGGTCAGGCGCTCTCGGGGTGACCGGGGTTGGACTCGTGAACCAAGGCTGACAGACCCGGGACAGGAATTTCACCTGTCCCCTTGCGACAGTGGGAAATGACGGCTGACCACAGCCGAAGCGAGATGTCATCCACCAATGCCAGGACCCAGATTTGAACTGGGGACACGGCGATTTTCAGTCGCCTGCTCTACCAACTGAGCTATCCCGGCTCGTCGCTGCCGGGCGCCTGGGGCGGTCCTGCTTCGACAGCGTTATCTTAGATCACCGTGTTCTGGCCCCACCCTCGCGCCCCATGTGCCGCCCCGTGCGAGCCAGGCACAGCAGCCCCGCCACGTTCCAGCCTGCACTCTGCAAGGCCAGCTGCGCCGCCTGGGCGGTCGCCCCGCTGGTCAGCACGTCATCGACCAGCAGCACCGTGCTCTGGTTGAGCTGAGGGCAAGCCTCAGCGAGCCGAGCGCGAAAGCTCAGCCATTGGTTGCGCCAGCGCTGCTCACGCTGCAGCCGGTGCTGGCTGGCCACCGGCCTTGCCCGTTGCAGCAACTCCGGTCGCAGCTGGCAGCATGGCGCTTCCACAGGGAGCCCCCGGCTCCGACGAAGCTCCAAGTTGAGTCGTTGTGCCAACAGCATCGGCACCGGATTGCCTGTGGGCCGCCAACCGGGCAGGGGAACCAGCAGCAGCGGTGCCCCTGTCACACGCAGGGGCCAGGTGTTCAGGGCCTGAAGCAGGGTCTGGATCGGTGCCGCCAGGCTGGCTCCGTTGGGGCGGCGGCGCTGTTCCAGCAGCAGTTGCTGCAGCGGGCCGTGGTACCAGCCGGCGCTCCACCAGAGCAGGGGGCGGCTGCCATGCAGGCCGCCATTGGCCACAGGCAGGGTTGGATTGAACCTTGGAGACATGGGCTGCAGGACGCCTGGTCAGAAGCGTTCCCACAGGCCCGAGGGCCCGTTCAGTTGGTCTGGGGGAGTGAACGCAACATCGCCACCAGGGTGCGATGGGCGTCGTCGCTGTCGCTCAGCCGATGGTCAAAGGGCACGCTCAGGCGCTGCCCATCCACCTCGAGTTCCATGGCCTCGGCGTGGATCGCGACCATGCGGGCCTGCCGGGCTTCGCTGGCGCCGCCGTAATGGCGCGCATAGGCAACCACGGCCTCGGCGTGGTCGTCGTTCATGTGTTTGCAGATGCGCTCGCTCACGGCGGCGGTCAGAGGGTCAGCAGCCATGGCGGCGTGGGGGAGATGTTGGTTGGCGTGATTCTGCTGTCCTGGCTCAGGAGCCGGCCAGTCGCTGCCAGAGCAACAGCGCCAGGCGCACACCGCTGATGCTCACATAGACCGCCAGCACCACGAACAGCACCCCTGAGAGAAGTCCTGCCAGGCCGGGCCTGGTTGGTGGCTGGTCAGAGGCCTGGGTCTCGCGCTTCGGTTCGGTCATGGGGCTGCCGGTGCAGGGCGTCGGCAGCCAGTCTGGCCATGCCGAGGGCGGCGCTCAGCTGGGGGCGATTGAGCACCGGCACCTGCAGCCGCCGCTGACGCAGAGTCCGCCACTGGGGATTGCGGGCACCTCCCCCCAGGGTGATCACCCGCTGCAGGGGGCCGGCGCCCAGCTCGCGCAGCCGTTGCCATCCCGCAGCTTCAATCGCGCTGAGCCCCTCGAGCAGCGCCTGCAGATACAGCGCGTCGCTGACGGGCCGTGGTTCGAGCACGGGTTGACGTTCAGGATCGTCGACCGGGAACCGCTCCCCGATCGCCGGCAAGGGGCGCAACTGCAGGCCGGTGGGGCGGTGGGGGTCGATCTGTCGGCTGAGTTCCTGCAGTTGCCCATCGTTGAAGAAGCGCCGCAGCACCCCGGCCCCGGCGTTGCTCGCGCCACCCACCAGCCAGCGGCCAGCCAACCGTTGGCAGCTCACTCCTGGGCCGCTGATCGGTTGGGCGACCCACTGTTTGAGCACCAGCGTGGTGCCCAGCACCGTGATGCCATCACCGGGCCCGGCACCACTGGCCAGGACGGCGGCGCTGGCATCGGTGCAGCCCGCCACCACCTGGCACCAGGGCGGCAACCCCAGGGCGTCGGCCAGGCCGCCGCTGCTGCGGTCCACGGGTCCGAGCACGGTGCCGCAGTCGATCACGTCGGGCAGGGCCCTGCTCCAGGATTGCTGTTCGAGGCTGCCGGCCCAGGTGTTGCTGGTCTGCAGCCAGCCCAGTCGCAGGTTGTTGGTGGCTTCGCCCCAGCGCCAGTGACCCAGCAGGGCGCCCATGAGCCAGTCGGCCTGGTGCCGCAGCAGCCAGGTTCCCCCTGCGGCCATCGAGATCAGCCGAAGGGCCCGGGCCAGGCTGCTGCTGGCACTGGCTGCCGCTGTGCTGGGCAGATTGGCCCCCGCGCCGGCGAGGGCCTGCGCGGCTCCTTGCTGCTCGGGGCAGGCCAGGTGGTAGGGCAGGGCCCGAGCCAGGGGGCCGTCGAGCAGGCTGCCGTCGGGACGGCAGAGCAACAGGGTGCCCGAAGTGCCATCGAGGGCGATCGCCCCCAGCTGCTGTCGTAGCGGCAACGGAATGCGCTGCCCCAGCGCGATCAGGCCTTGGCGCCAGCTGAGTGGATCCTCAAAGGGGCCGGGGTAGGGACCAGAGTCCTGCCACAGGGGCTCGACGGCCCCGGCTTCAGCCACGGCCAGACGCAAGCCGCTGGTCCCCAGGTCAACACCCAGGCCCAGCGGGCTGTGATGGTCTGGCCCAGCAGACTCAGGCCGCAACGCGGCTGGCGGTGGCCTGGCGCAGGGTGGCGGCGATGGCGCTCACGTCTTCCCAGGGCAGGTTGAGATCGCTGCGGCCGAAGTGGCCATAGGCCGCCACGTCCTGGTAGAAGCGACCGCCCCGCTGGCTGGGCAGGTTGCGCAGCCCGAACGTCTCGATGATCGCGCCGGGGCGCAGGTCGAAGTGCTCCTGCACCAGGGCGGTGAGGTCGGCGTCGGCCAGCTTGCCGGTTCCAAAGCTCTCCACAAGGATGCTCACGGGCCGGGCCACACCGATGGCGTAGCTCAGCTGCACCTCGGCCTTGCGGGCCAGGCCGGCGGCCACCAGGGCCTTGGCCACGTAGCGGGCGGCATAGGCGGCCGAGCGATCCACCTTGGTGGGGTCCTTGCCCGAGAAGGCGCCGCCACCGTGGCGTGCATACCCGCCGTAGGTGTCAACAATGATCTTGCGGCCGGTCAGGCCGGCATCGCCCTGGGGTCCGCCAACCACGAACTTGCCGGTGGGGTTCACCAGAAAGCGGGTGGCTTCCTTGCTGGGCTTGAGGTTCAGGTCGCTGGTGGCCGGCTCGACCACATGGCTCCACAGATCGGCGCTGATGCGCTCGCGGATCGCCTTTTCGTCACTGATGGCTGCTGAGCCGGGCACCTCGATCTCGGCGGTGTGCTGGGTCGAGATCAGGATCGTGTCGATGGCGACGGGTTGGTCGTTCTCGTAGACCACGCTCACCTGGGTCTTGCCGTCGGGCAGCAGGTACTCCAGGGTGCCGTTGTGGCGCACCTCAGCGAGGCGCCGGGCCAGGCGGTGGGCCAGGCTGATCGGCAGCGGCATCAGTTCGGGCGTCTCGTCGCAGGCGTAGCCGAACATGATCCCCTGGTCGCCGGCCCCGATCAGATCGAGCGGATCGCCGGCGTGGTCATCGGCTTCGTTGACCCCCTGGGCGATGTCGGGCGACTGCTGGTCGAGGGCCACCAGCACGGCGCAGCTGTTGGCATCAAAGCCACCGGCGCGGGCGCCGCTGTAGCCGATCGTCTGGATCACCCCACGCACCAAAGTGTTGAAGTCGACCCTGGCGGTGGTGGTCACCTCGCCGGTGATCAGGCACAGACCGGTGTTGACCACGGTCTCGCAGGCGACGCGGCTGGCGGGGTCCTGGGCCAGCAGCGCATCGAGCACCGCATCGCTCACCTGGTCGCAGATCTTGTCGGGATGCCCCTCGGTGACTGACTCAGAAGTGAAGACGTAGCGGCTCATTGCGCGGTCTGGCAGCGTTCTCGTCGAAGCACCCTAGTCGGCGGGTTGTGGCACTCCTGTGCCTGCCACCACCTGGAGCTCCTGCCAGTGCTGCAGCTGTTCGAAGTCGGGGTCGAGTGGCGGCGGCATGCCCCAGGCAGCGGTGTAGCCCAGCACCACGGGCACCCCGGCAGCGCGGGCCATGCGCAGGTCGCTGTTGGCATCACCGATCAGGGCGCAGCGCTGGGGGGCGATGCCCAGCTGGCCGCAGAGACCCTGCACGGCCGCTGGGTCGGGTTTGCAGGGGCGATGCTCGGCACTCCAGAGCCCGGCAAACGAGGAGGCAAGGCCATGGTTGTGCAGAAAGGCTTCGATGCCTGCCATCTCGTCATTGGAAATCACGGCGCACCGCACCCCGGCGGCGACCAGCTGCTCCACCAGATCGTGAAGCCCCGTTGTGGGCTGGGGTGGCTGCCGGCTGCCGGCGCCATGCAGCCCATCGGTGGCCGCAAACACCGCCTGACCCAGTTCGAGGGCTTCGGGCCAGCCGAAGCCCACCTGGCTGAGCACGGTGGCGGTCGAGATCAGGTTGTGGGTGCGGGAGCCCACCGCTGTGGTGCCAGCAGGATGGATCCCGTCATCGCTCAGACCATAGGCCCGGCGTAGCAGGGTCTCCAATTCGTTGGCTGTGTTCACGGCGTCGGCGCCGGTGCCCCTCAACAACGCCGGGTGACGCTCGACGGCCAGGGCCACACATTGAAAGACCCTGGCTTCAGCCAGGGTCTTGAGCATGGGTTCGCTGATCGAGAGGGTGCCGTCCTTGTCGAACAGCACCGCCTCGATGCTCAGGGGGACGCCCCGTTCATCGGTGAGGGGTTGTCCCCGCAGTGCGAGCCAGGCCACGGCCGACCTCAGTCGACGGTGACACCCATGCTTTCGTGGTCTTCGGCCTGCTCGAGCAGCATCTGCTTGTAGCGGGCGGCCATCTCCTCGGCCTTGTCGAACACCTTCTGGGGATCGCTGAGCATGTCGCCGGGTTCGGGCTCGAGGGCCTTGGTCGACAGGGAGATGCGGCCCCGCTCGGCATCGAGGTCAATGATCATGACCTTCATCTGGTCATTGACATTGAGCACGGTGTGAGGCGTTTCGATGTGCTCGTGGCTGATTTCGGAGATGTGCAGCAGGCCGCTGACGCCACCGATGTCGATGAAGGCGCCATAGGGCTTGATGCCCCGCACGGTGCCGATCACCACCTCGCCCACCTCGAGGCGATTCATCTTGCGCTCCACCAGGGCGCGGCGATGGCTGAGCACCAGGCGGTTGCGCTCTTCGTCAACTTCGAGGAACTTCAGCGGCAGGAAGTCGGCCACCAGCTCTTCCTTGGCTTTGCGGGTGCTGATGTGGCTGCCGGGGATGAAGCCCCGCAGGCCCTCGACGCGCACCAGGGCACCACCACGGTTGGTGGCAAACACTTCGCTGTAGATGGTGGCGTCTTCCTTCTGCAGCTGGCGAACCCGCTCCCAGGCGCGCTGGTATTCGATGCGGCGGATTGAGAGGGCGAGCTGACCGTCTTCGTTCTCCTCACTCATGATGAAGAACTCGCGCACTTCACCGGGGGCCAGCACATCGCTCAGGCCTTCGACCCGGTTGATCGACACCTCCTGCAGGGGCATGAAGGCGGCGGTCTTGGCGCCGATATCGATCATGGCGCCCTTGGGCTCCATTGCAAACACGGTGCCGTTGACGACATCACCGGGTTTTTGAAGTTGTAGTCGTATTTGCTCAGCAGCGAGGCGAACTCATCGAGGGTGAAGCCCACGTCGTCGCTGCTGCGGCCGGCGCCGCGGCTGCTCGAAATGTCTGCCGAAGGAACCTCTTCCAAGGCGGCGAGGTCCAGATCGGCTGCCGCTTCAGCGGCCAGGTCCAGGTCGGCCTCGGTGCTGCTGATCTCGGAAGGGGTCACGGTCATGGGGAGCTGGCGGTCTGCCATCGGCAGTGCGAGGGAACCGGGCGACCTGCCGCCAGCAGATCACCACGAACCGCTCAATCTACCAATGGGGCGTCAGCCCACCGTGGCCAATGCTTCAGGGCGCGGCGCCTTGTGCACCTTCTTGCGGCCGAGACCCTCGAGGGTGGCAACGAAGTCGCTGATGCCCTGGAACTGCCGGTACACCGAGGCAAAGCGCACGTAGGCCACCTCGCTCATGACGCTGAGCCGCTCGAGCACCAATTCACCGATCTCGTTGCTGGTGACCTCGCGGCTGTTGCGCTGCTGCAGCTGCAGTTCGATTTCCTCGACCACGGTTTCCAGCTTGGCGGGTTCGAGGCCGGTCTTTTCGCAGGCTCTCAGCAGGCCGTGAAGCAGTTTGGCCGGATTGAAGGTTTCGCGGGTGCCGTTGCGTTTGATCACCGTGATCGGCACGGTTTCGACCCGTTCGTAGGTGGTGAATCGAAAGTCGCAGTTCAGGCATTCCCTGCGGCGGCGCACGCTGCGGCCACTGTCGGCAGCCCGGGATTCAAGAACCCGGCTGTCGGTGTGCTGGCAGGACGGACATTGCATCCCCTGATGACCGGGCGACCTGAATCAAATGTAAACAGATGATTCTTCGTTGAGAAGGGCCAGCGACGTTTTTCAGAAACAAAAAAGCCCCCGCGGTGGCGGAGGCTGAAGCTCTGAGGGGTTCAGATGTTCACTTGCCGATCTTCGGGGGATCGCGGAAGGCGATCGCGAAGAACAGGGTGGATATGGCCAGAGCCAGAATCAGAATGTAGGCAAAGCTCTCCATGGAATCTCCTGTGGATCAGCTGAGGGTGGAACCGGCGGGGGGGACGAAACCCTCCGGCAGGCGGCGGGTCGAACGGTCGCCCAGTTTCTGGAACAGACCAAACTCGACCTGTTCTCCGAGATCCGGGTCGATGCCGGCAAACACATCGCGGTAGAGGGTGCGGGCACCGTGCCAGATGTGACCGAAGAAGAACAACAGGGCGAAGGTGGCGTGGCCGAAGGTGAACCAGCCGCGGGGTGAACTGCGGAAGACGCCGTCAGAGTGGTAGGTCTCACGGTCGAATTCGAAGGCTTCGCCAAGCTGGGCCTTACGGGCCAGGCGCTTGACATCGGCAGGGTCGCTGAAGGTCTGACCAGCTAGAGCACCGCCATAGACGGTTGCCGTCACACCGGTCTGCTCAAAGGCGTACTTGGCTTCGGCACGCCTGAAGGGAATGTCAGCTCTGACAATGCCGTCCTGGTCCTGGAGCACCACCGGGAAGTTCTCGAAGAAGTTGGGCAGACGCCGCACTTCCAGTTCACGGCCTTCCTTGTCGGTGAAGGAGATGTGGCCAAGCCAGCCGGTGGGCAGGCCATCGCCGTTGACCATGGGGCCAACGCGGAACAGACCGCCCTTGGCAGGGCTGTTGCCCACGTAGTCATAGAAGGCGAGCTTTTCCGGAATCGAAGCCCAGGCCTGCTCCCTGGAGGCACCCTGATCGAGGGCGGTCTGCACGCGGCGGTTGATCTCGGTCTTGAAGTAGCCCTGATCCCACTGGTAGCGGGTTGGGCCAAACAGCTCGACCGGGGTGGCTGCAGCGCCGTACCACATCGTGCCGGCCACCACGAAGGCGGCAAAGAACACGGCGGCGATGGCCGAGGCCAGCACGGTTTCGATGTTGCCCATGCGCAGCGCCTTGTAGAGGCGCTCCGGTGGACGGGAGGTGATGTGGAAGATGCCGGCGATGATGCCCACAATGCCTGCCGCGATGTGGTGGGCGACGATGCCGCCCGGGTTGAAGGGATTGAACCCTTCAGGTCCCCATGAGGGCTGCACCGGTTCGAGATGGCCCGTGAGGCCATAGGGATCGCTGACCCACATGCCGGGGCCAAACACGCCGGTCAGGTGAAAGGCGCCGAAGCCGAAGCAGCCGAGGCCTGCGAGCAGGAGGTGGATGCCGAAGATCTTGGGCAGATCCAGGGCCGGTTCGCCGGTGCGAGGGTCCTGCCAGATCTCCAGATCCCAGTAGGTCCAGTGCCAGATGGCGGCCAGGAACAGCAGACCACTGAAAATGATGTGGGCTGCGGCGACGCCTTCAAAGCTCCAGAAGCCGGGGTCGACGCCGGTTTCGCCGGTGATGCTCCAGCCGCCCCAGCTGCCGGTGACCCCCAGACGGGCCATGAAGGGCATCAAAGATGGCGAGCTCATAGAGCGCCATGGAGCCGGCCCAGCCGGCCACCAATGCGGTGTGCATGAGGTGCACGGCCAACAAACGGCCGGGGTCGTTGATGACGACCGTGTGCACCCTGTACCAGGGCAATCCCATGGGGAGACGCTTGGGGTGGGTGCGGCGATCGTAAGGGTCGCGACCTCCCTGGCGCGGCGCTGGTCACAGACCGCAACCAGCGGCCACCGCGGCCGGGCGCAGAATGGCCCCATCCGCAGACCCTGTCATGCCTGTGATCCGATTCGTGCGCGAGGGCCGCGATGTGGAGTGCTATCCCGGAGAGAACCTGCGGGAGGTGGCGCTGCGCGAGGGCATTCAGTTGTATGGCCTCAAGGGCACCCTGGGGAACTGCGGTGGCTGCGGCCAGTGCATCACCTGTTTCGTGGATGTGCCTGAGGGTCCCTCCCAGGTGGCTCTGAGTCCGCGCACCGCCGTCGAGGATCAGAAGCTGCGACGGCGCTCCCAGAGCTGGCGCCTGGCCTGTCAGGCCCTGGTGAACCAGTCATTGCTGGTCATCACCCGCCCCCAGGTCGGGCTGTCGGATCGGGAGGGCCTGCTGGCGGCGGCTCAGGCTGAGCCTCTGCCCCTGGGACCCACTTCGTGGCCGGTGCTAGAGGCCCCCGCCGAGTCTGCTGACGCCCCCGGTGATGGGGCCGCTGCCGACCCAACCACAACGAGCGATGAAGCCTCCTGAAGACCGCCCGTTGGGCGGTGATACCCTCCCTGAACTTCCACCCTTGCCATGGAAACCAACGACCTCGGCTTTGTTGCCAGCCTTCTGTTTGTCTTGGTTCCGGCTGTCTTCCTGATCATTCTCTACATCCAGACCAGCAGCCGCCAGGGCGGCTGAGGTCTGAGCCCGGAGCGTTCAGCGCCGCTCCGGTTCTCGCACCAGCAGCACCGGTGCCGGTGCATGCA
The DNA here is from genome assembly GCA_010027605.1 of Synechococcaceae bacterium WB9_2_112. GTDB lineage: Bacteria > Cyanobacteriota > Cyanobacteriia > PCC-6307 > Cyanobiaceae > RGUW01. The sequence goes on from RGUW01000042.1 coordinate 12,222, forward strand.
CCCGGATGAAATCGCTGACCGAGCTGCCCAGCAGCCGGTCGATGTCGACCAGGCTCTTCGCCACCACAGGACGTCTGTCCTGGGAGGCGATCACCAGCAGATCGGCCCGGGCCTCTTCGGCCGCCGAGCACACGGTGCGGGCAATGTCGCCCACCTTGTGCAGGGGCTGCATCGTGACTCCAAAGCTGCGAGCCCGTTGCACGGCCTTGTCGAGCACCTCGTCGGCCGGGCTCTTGCCACCCCTGCTGGGAGTGATGTCCTGGCGGGTCACATGCACGCCGGTGAGGGTTCCGCCGGGGATGCCGGCCACCAGCTCACAGGCCAGTCGCAGGGCATCGTCGCCCACCCCGGTTCCATCCACGGTGACCATCACCCGGTTGATCGCCCGGATGTAGAGGTCGTCGCGTACCAGCAGCATCGGCCGGGTCGACAGCTGAAAGACGTACTGGCTTGCGCTGTTGCTGAGGATTGCCTGCAGCCTGTTCATGCCGCGGGAGCCCATCACGATGAGGTCGGCATCGACCTCATCGGCCACGTTGAGCACGGTGGTCTTGGTGTCGCCCTGGCGAATCACGGTGTTGACCGCAACGCCATCGAGCCCCATGCGCTTGATCGCATCGTTGATCAGGCCTTCGGCCCGGCTGCGGTGGTCTTCGACGTCGGCGCTGCTCTGTTCCCCGATCACATGCAACAGGTTGACCCGGGCCTTGGCTGCAGGGGGGATCGCCCGCAGCATGCGCACCATTTCCTCCACATGGCCTTGGCCAGAATCGGCGATCAGCAGGTTGCGAAACACGGCAGCAGATGGGGCGCGATGGCAGCCTATGGCGCCTGTGAGGCTCTGCTGGCCGTTTGACAACCATGGTCACTCAAACCGATGCGCCCGGCTCGCCCTGGGTGCTCCAGCGACGCGTTCTGCCCCAGCACACCGACCACGCCGGAGTGATGTGGCATGGGGCCTATCTGGCCTGGCTCGAAGAGGCCCGGGTCGAGGCCCTCGATCGGGCTGGCCTGGCCTACAGCGCGCTGTCGGCCCGCGGCCTGGAGCTGCCGGTGGTGTCGCTGGCGATCGACTACCACCAGGCGTTGCTGCATGGCGATCGGGTGCGACTGGAGAGTCATGTGCTGCCCCGCCGTGGGCTCAGGTTGCCCTGGCGGAGCCGGTTTGTGAGCGCCACCGGCGCGGTGGCCGCCACAGCGCAGGTGGAGCTGGTGCTGCTCGATCGTTCGGCAGGCCCTAAGCAGCGCCGCCTGGTGCGGCGGCTGCCCGCTGACCTCGACGCTGCGGTGCAGGCCCTGGTGCGGGGCCCCGGCTAAGCTGTAGTACAAATGTATTGACTGGTGTGGTCTCGCACTCCTGGGCTGATCTGGTTGAGCGCCCTGGCGGTTGGACCCGCGAGCAGCGCCTCTGGTGGTTGCTCTGGAGCGGGGTGCCTGGGCTGGGGTTTGAGGGTCTCTGTCAGCTGTGGGATCACTTCGGTTCGCTGGCGGTTGCCTGGGCGGCGCCCCATCGGGCCTTGGCCAGGGTTCATGGCTTCG
>RGUW01000411.1 GCA_010027605.1 Synechococcaceae bacterium WB9_2_112
GGGTCTGTGGACCAGCAGCATCGGCATCATCGGCCTGGCCCTCAACCTGCGTGCCTACGACTTCGTGTCGCAGGAGATCCGCGCCGCTGAGGATCCCGAGTTCGAAACCTTCTACACGAAGAACATCCTTCTGAATGAAGGTCTGCGTGCCTGGATGGCACCGGCTGACCAGCCGCACGAAAACTTCGTCTTCCCTGAAGAGGTTCTGCCCCGTGGTAACGCTCTTTGAGTTCTCTGCCTGGGGTTCATCACCCCTTTGCAGGCGTCCCACGGGGCGCCTTTTTTATTGCCTGCGCTTTGTGGCTTGGGCCCCTCTCTCAATGCTCCCTTCAACGATTCCCGGATGAGGGATCAAGGATGAGGGATCAAGCGTTCGGGCGCCTTCCGCCCCGGCTGAGATCCTTCTGCCGCAGCAGCGTGATCACGCCGATCAGGCAAGGCACTGCCAGTGTGGAAAAACGCAGCATCAACGTGGCGGCAAGGGCGCTGGGGCGGCTGGCGCCGAAGGCCATGGCCAGTCCAATCGCGGTGGCTTCGCTGGTGCCCAGCCCGGCCGGCAGCAGGGAGATAACCCCTCCCAGCCCTGTGGCGGTGCGGATCACGGCACTCTGATTCAGGCTCAGCGGCTGCAGCATGCCGGCTTCGATCAGCCAGCACAGGCAGGCCAGCAGCGTGCCGATCAGCAGGGGCCGCGGCTTCATCAGTTGCCGCACCCGGCCCATGGCCAGTAAGCCCTCGCGCAGCAGGCGGATCAGTCCATGCCAGCGAGGGTGCAGCGGCAGTCGCTCCAGCCCGTGCTCCAGCCGGCGGATCATGCGTGGATGCGTGAATAGCCAGGCGCCTGCCGCCAGCACCGCCAGGCCCACCAGCACGGCGGCCCACACCCGTTCCCCCAGCCCCCAGCTCAGCACCAGCAGGGCGCTGGCCAGATCCGCCAGCCGTTCCGCCAGGGTGATGCCAACCCCCACCTGCAGCGGGAAGCCATGGCGCCGCTGCAGCCACAACCCCCGCAGCGCTTCGCCGCTGCGACCGGGTGCGGCGATCAGTGCCAGTCCTGCTGCGTAGATCCTGCTGCTGGCCCGCCACGGCAGGGGAAAGCCCAG
>RGUW01000412.1 GCA_010027605.1 Synechococcaceae bacterium WB9_2_112
GGGTGGCCAGGCGGATGCGCTGGGCTTCACCGCCGGAGAGGGTCATGGCCGGGCGGTCGAGGCTCAGGTAGTCGAGCCCCACATCCAGCAAGAATTTGAGGTGCATGCGGATCTCCCGCAGCACCAGATCACCGATCTGGATCTGACGGGGGCTGAGCAATGGAGGCCCGTCCACCCCCATCAGCTCCCTCTCGCCCACGCTGCTGCTGCTGCTGGTGCTGATGGACCTGCTAACCCCTGCGGGTTGGCGGCATCTTGATGGTGATCGTCAGCCGGGAAGCGTGATCGCCAGCGCCAGCGACTGGCATCCAAGGAAAGCAGTGGTCAAGGCGATTAACGTTGAGGGAGCAGCCCATGCGGTTGGCGAGAGCCGCTGTCGTCATGACCCAAGCCGATCAAGCCACTCAGCAGCCTGGAACGCCCTTCTCCATTCGCCGCCGGCAGCGCGGTGGAAGACGTGTCATGGCTGTGACCAGCTCGGTGAACGCCATGGATGCCCTGCGGGTCCGCATACGAGCCCAGAACAAATCAGTGGCTGAGCACATTGCCGCTGACCCTGAAGCCAAAGCCTTCATGGACGACTGGGCCACCCCTGAACCCGTCTCCCGCTGAAGACCCGCGAGGAACTCAAGGCCGGGCAGTGGTGGTGCAGGACACCGAGCTGTTTGACCCTGCTTACTCCACGGTGCTTGAAGTGCCGATGACAGGCGACCATGCTCTGGCGATCCACGTTCTGACAGTGTTGCTGCAGCCCAGTTCCAGCAACGGCTGCCTAGCCAAGGCACGCATCACCGCAGCCACCAAGTCAAAGATCACCCCAGCCGAACTGCAGCAGCACCACAGGCTCGTTGCCCTGCTGCTGCAACCGCGCCGCCTCACGATCCATGGTGACCAAAGCATGGGCTCCAAGGGCTCGGCCTCCAAACGCGATCACACCACCAGCAGCTCCTTGCGCACCCTCACCTGCCCCTTGGCTGTGACGGTGAGAGAGGTCGTTGGCAACCCACAACACAGAGGTGATCTGGTTTCATCCTGCGAGGGCCCGCAGCCAGGGCTCCAGGGGTTCACAGCGGATGCCATCGATCACCAAAGGCTCCGGT
>RGUW01000413.1 GCA_010027605.1 Synechococcaceae bacterium WB9_2_112
GCTGAAACCTGGAACGGCCGCCTGGCCATGCTCGGGTTTGTGATCGGTCTGGCGACCGAACTGCTGACCGGCCAGGGCATCCTGGCCCAAATCGGTCTGCGCTGATCTGCCATGGCAGCAGCAGACTGCGGTAGCCGGCCTCGCTGCTGGCCCCTCTGCTGCGGACGTTGACCATGAACCTGCCGCCGATCGCTGGCCGGGAAGGGGCGATCCGGGCCCTGCTGCACCAACCGGTCGCCAAGGTGCTGCCCCCCTATGGCGATCAGAACCCGGCCCGTATCCGTTCGGCCTTTGCCTGTGCCCTGCACATGCACCAACCAACGATTCCGGCCGGGCCAGATGGTGCCTTGATCTCCCATCTGCAATTCATGTTTGACCACCCCGGCGAGGGAGACAACCACAACGCCGAGCCGTTTGCCCAGTGCTACCGGCGCATGGCCGATCTGATGCCGCAGCTGATCGCTGAGGGTTGCGATCCGCGGATCATGCTCGATTACTCGGGCACCTTGCTGTGGGGCTTTGAGCAGATGGGGCGCAGCGACATCCTTGAAGCGCTGCGGTACCTGGCCTGCGATCCCACCATGCAGCGCCGCGTCGAATGGTTGGGTACGTTCTGGGGCCACGCGGTGGCGCCATCGACGCCGATCCCTGATCTGAAGCTGCAGATCCTGGCCTGGCAGCACCAGTTCGCAGCCCTGTTCGGCGATGCAGCGCTGCAGCGGGTCCGGGGCTTTTCGCCGCCCGAGATGCACCTGCCCAACCATCCCGACACCCTCTTTGCCTTCGTCAAGGCGCTGCGGGAGTGCGGCTACCGCTGGCTGCTGGTGCAGGAGCACAGCGTGGAAAACCCCGATGGCTCCAGCCTCAGCCAGATGCAAAAGGTGGTGCCCAACCGCCTGGTGGCCCGCAGCTCCGGCGGCGACACGGTCAGCATCACCGCCCTGATCAAGACCCAGGGGTCTGACACCAAGTTGGTGGGGCAGATGCAGCCTTATGACGAGGCTCTGGGCCTGGGCCAGGTGGCGCTGGGTGGGTGCAGCGTGCCGGCCCTGGTTTCGCAGATCGCCGATGGCGAAAACGGCGGCGTGATGATGAACGA
>RGUW01000414.1 GCA_010027605.1 Synechococcaceae bacterium WB9_2_112
GAGCGCAGCAACCGCCAGGTGGTGGAGGCGATCTGTGCCCTGCTCGACCAGCGCCTGCCCCAGGGCGCTCCCCACAGCCGGCTGATCACCAGCGTCACCGACCGCCCCGGCCACGACCGCCGCTATGGGATCGATCCGAGCCGCATCGCCAGCGAATTGGGCTGGCGGCCGCGCCATGGCCTTGCCGAGGGGCTGGCGCTGACCGTTGATTGGTACCTCGATCAGGCCTCCTGGTGCCGCACCGTGGGGCAGCGTGCGGCCTATGCGGGTCAGCGGCTGGGCCTGGTTTGACCGGGGGCACCCCTGTGGTGCATGCTGGTCAGGTCGGCGTGAACGCCGTCCTGCGGATGTAGCTCAGTGGTAGAGCATCTCCTTGCCAAGGAGAGGGTCGAGAGTTCGAGTCTCTTCATCCGCTTGTGTGGCTCCAATCTCCCTCACACGGTCGTGTGACGTTGCTTCAGCATCAGTTCCTGGCTGATGACGGCTTCGAATCCCAGGTGTTGATAGAAGCCTGAACTGTTGCTTGTCATCAGATAGACCCGTTCGACCTTGCGCAACCGGGGGTGCTCGAGCAGGGTTGCGACGATGCGCCGCCCCAGCCCGCAACCCTGGTGCTCGGCGGCGACCACCACGTCCCAGAGCACGGCTCTGAACAGGTCGTCGCTGCTGGCCCGGCCGAACCCCACCAGCTCCTGGCCCTGCCAGGCGCTCACGGCGGCGGCGCTGCCCCGCAGCATGGTGGCAAGGGCGGCATGGCTGCGGCCCCGGGCCCAGAAGCTGTTGCGGTTGAGCAACCCCTGCAGCTGAGCCAGCGCCCCCGCGGGCCGCAGACCCGGACCCAGCCCCAGTCGCAGTCCCGGTGCACCGCTGCGGTGGCGGATCAGCTGGATCGGCGCAACGCTCTGCATCTGCCAATCCTCGCGTCTGGCCTGGCGGCCCGGCTGGCGGTGCCTTGGACGCGGTGAAAACCCCTGTGCCAGCAGGCTTTTGGGGCCTCTGATGCCGGTTTTGCAGTGGTAGGGTGACCCCACTGGATGGTGGCCGATCGATGCTCAAGCTGTTGCTGGGTGATCCCAATGCCCGCAAGCTGCAGCG
>RGUW01000415.1 GCA_010027605.1 Synechococcaceae bacterium WB9_2_112
TCAGGCGGTAAAGCCGCATGGTGGCGCGTCTTGGGAATTCAGCTTGCTGAGGGGCCGTTGGGCTGTCATCCCATCCGCAACACAGCTTCAAGGGGGCTGATTCGGCCGATACTGAACGCATCGGACTGGCGCCATGAGCCTCGCCCTAGCCCAACCCCAGCTCGCGGCGATCGCCGCTGCCTGCAGGCAGCACCAGGTGCAGCGCATGCACCTCTTCGGCTCGGCCCTGCGCGACGACTTCGACCCCAGTCAGAGCGATCTGGATCTGTTGGTTGAGTTTCAGCCAATCGAGCCTGGTGCCCTGGTGCAGGCCTACTTCGGCCTTGAGCAGCAACTGGCCGCCATCACCGGCAAGCCGGTGGATTTGGTGATGGCCGATGCCGTGTGCAACCCCTACGTGCGCCGCCAAATTGAGGCGTCGAAGCAGTTGATCTATGAAGCGTGATCCCCGAGCCTTCCTCAGCGATGTGATCGAGGCCGGACGGGCAATCCTTGATGCCGTCAATGGCATCAGCCTCGACGACTACTGCAACAGCCGACTGATCCGCTCGTCTGTCGAGCGTGAGTTCATCACCATTGGTGAAGCCCTCATGCAGCTATCACAACGCGATTCGGCGCTCTTCGGGGAGATCGAACAGGCACCTCAAATCATCAGCTTCCGCAACAAGCTCACCCACGAGTACGTCAGCATCAACAACCAGCTCGTCTGGGGCATCATCACGACCAACCTGCCGGCGTTAATGGATCAATGCCGTGACTGGCTCGATCACCTGGAACGGGAACTTCCCTGAGCCCCCACCCATGCCTGGGCATGGGGCCAGGGTTGATGCTCCTGTCGCCACGGCTACCTGTATGGGCTTGGCCGCAGTGATGCTTCCGGCGGCCGCACCTGCAGCGGCGATGTGACCCAGCAATTCCAACCGGCCCAAGCCTTCCCCTTCCTGCCCGGCACCCCGAAGCGCTCACGGCTTCAGCCAACAGCAGATCCCAACCACCAGCAATCCCGAACGCGATCTGCAGTTTGTTGGCGTTGTTGATCACAACCGAGACGATTCAGCCATCAAGGCTGAGCAAGACGTGATCATCATTCAGC
>RGUW01000416.1 GCA_010027605.1 Synechococcaceae bacterium WB9_2_112
GCAGGCCGGATCGCGGGCTTCTGGCACCGCCGCAGGATTCCCCTGGCGTGGCTGCTGTTGACACGCCAACCCATGCGGCTTGCGGTCGCCCTGGCGGGCATCGCCTTTGCCGGGATTCTGATGTTCATGCAGCTGGGATTCCGCGATGGACTGTTCGAGGCCAGCGTCACGATCCACAAGTTGTTCGACACCGACGTGGTGCTGCTCAGTCCGCGCACCACGAGCTCGATCGGCATGGCCAGCTTCCCCCGCCGTCGCCTGGTGCAGACCCTGGCGGATCCCGATGTGGTGACCATCAGTCCGGTCAACTGGAATCTGCTGCTGTGGCGCAACCCTGAGGCGCGCACCACCCGCTCGATCCTGACGCTGGGATTTGAACCCGGGGATCCGATCTTTCTGGATCCCGCCATCAGCCGTCAGGCTCCCCTGCTGCAGAACCGCGGCTGGATTTTGTTCGACGAGCGCTCCAGGCCCGAATTCGGTCCCATCGCCAGCTGGCTCAGGCAGGGGCGCACGGTCGAGACCGAAGTCTCCGGCCAGCGCATCCGGGTGGCCGGGCTGGTGGCTCTGGGACCCTCCTTCGGTGCCGACGGCAACATGATCACCAGCCGGGAGACCTATTTCAGGCTCATGCCCACCAGCCCTCCCGGCAGCATCGAGCTCGGGCTGGTCCGGCTCAGGCCGGGTGCCGATCCCGATGCCGTGGTCGCACGGCTCAGGCGTGAGCTTCCGGCCGATGTGCGGGTGCTGACCAAATCGGGATTTGAGGAGCTGGAGAAGACCTACTGGCGCACCAGCACCGCCATCGGCTTCATCTTCACCCTCGGGGCTGGCATGGGCTTTGTGGTGGGTTGTGTGATCGTTTACCAGATCCTCTACTCCGATGTGAGTGATCACCTGCCCGAATACGCCACCTTGATGGCCATGGGCTACCGCCTGCCCACCCTGCTGGGAGTGGTGGGCCGCGAGGGCCTGCTGCTGGCGATGCTGGGCTATCTGCCGGCCTATGTGGCAGGTCAGGCTCTTTATGCCCTGGTGCGCAGCGGAACGCGGCTGCCGGTGGTCATGGATCCAGGCAGAGCC
>RGUW01000417.1 GCA_010027605.1 Synechococcaceae bacterium WB9_2_112
GCCTTCATCGCCGAGGTGGTGCGCGGCGGTGTTGCTTCCGTGCCGATGGGCCAGTGGGAGGCGGCCCGTTCTCTCGGGTTCAGCAAGCTGCAGACCCTGAAGCGCATCGTGCTGCCCCAGGCCCTGCGGGTGATTGTGCCTGGTTTGAACAGTCAGTACATCTCGCTGGCGAAGAATTCATCGCTGGCTGTGGCCTGCGGCTACACCGATCTCTATTCCGTGGCCGAAACCACGCTCAACCAGACAGGCCGTGCTGTTGAGGTGGTGTTGCTGCTGCTGGGTGCCTACCTGGTGATCGATCTGGTGATCTCGGCCCTGATGAACGGACTCAATCATCTCGTTCAGATCAAGGAGCGCTGATGACCATCTCATTCCAGCGATTGCGCCGCGAACTGTTCGCGACCCCCCTCGATGGGCTGATCTCACTGGTGTTGATCGGCGTGCTGCTGGCCGCAGGCAGCGCTTTCCTCAAGTGGATGCTGTTCCAGGCCCAGTGGACCGTGATCCAGGCCAACAGCACCCTGTTTGCGCTTGGTCGTTATCCGATCGACCAGCAGTGGCGACTCTGGCTGCTCACCACCCTGCTGGCGCTGGCGACGGGAACCACCTGGGGCCTGCTGCGCAGCGGTTCCACCCCCCGCTGGCCACGCAACGATCTCGTGGCTGCGGTTCTGTTGATCGCCCTGGCCAGTGCAGGCACCTGGGCACTGCAGTTGCCCTTCCCGATTCAACTGCGCTGGTGGCTGATCAGCGGGGGCCTGCTGGTCTGCCGCGGCGTGGCCGGTCGCTTCGGCAGCAGCCTGCCCCTGGCTGTGCGTCGCGGCGCTGCGGTGGTTTGGCCCGTGCTCTATCTCATTGGCATGGTGCTGATCAGCGGCGGCCTCGGGCTGATGCCGGTGCCATCCTCCGAGTGGGGTGGGTTGCTGCTCACCCTGCTGCAGTCCAGCTTCGCGATCCTGCTCTGCTTCCCCCTGGGGGTGATGCTTGCCCTGGGCCGCCGCAGTGAGCTGCCGCTGCTGCGCTGGGGCTCCGTGGTGTACATCGAGTTCATCCGCGGGGCGCCGCTGATCACCCTGCTGTT
>RGUW01000418.1 GCA_010027605.1 Synechococcaceae bacterium WB9_2_112
ATGCTGCAGTGACAGTGCCGTCATAGGTTTTGTTGGCCACACATGCCCATGTGAGCAACAACAGCATCAATGCAATTTCGGCCATCACCCTGCTCGATCAGGTTGGGGCTACCAGTGCGTCGGGTGGTTTGATTTCCAACTATGCGCTGCCGACGCTCAATGCAAGCAACGCGCCCGTCACCATCACGCCACGCGCGCTCACCGCAAGCCTGACCAATACCGCCGTCTCCAAGGTTTACGATGGCACGACCAGCGCGCCCTCTGGCTTTGCTCCCACCTACCAGTTCACCGGGCTGCTTGCGGGCGAGAGCGCAGTCATCAGCCACGCTTCGAGCGCATACGACAATTCGAATGTTCTGCAGGCAACCAGGCTCGCGATCCCTGGCCAAGGGCGGGGCGAAGTACCACCAGGCCCTGCTCAAGGCGTTCGTTGAGCACCTGTTGCACGAGGGCCTCGAGGCGCACCGCCTGCGACCCCCAACACTGGACCTGTCGATCCTGCGGCTTGGATTCGATGTTCCGCAGGCACTGGCAGACGGGTTCAACGTACTGCAGATCAAGTCCCTCACACTGCTGAGCCCGGACACCCAGCTGAAAGTCGAATGCACCGCCATGGCCTCAAGCGACCACCGGTGCGTCACCGAACTCCTCACCGAGAAGTTGCCGGCACCGCTGGCCGAGCACTGGATGATCACCGCGGCCCAGATCAACCTGTACTACCCTCCGGCCCCGGGCAAGGTCCGGCCGAAGGTGATCACGGTGGAGGTCACCCGTAAGGGACGGCTCAACCTGCAGAAGTTCGACGCGGGGCTGCAGGCGCAACTGGAAGGCTATCTGGTAGCCCTGGGCATCCTCGCCCCGGGCCAAACCCTGACTGCGCAGGAGTCTGCGCCAACAACCGAGCTTGACGAACCTGCTCTCGAGCATTGACCGATGGCGGCGCACGAAGCCTGGTCGCTGGTCTGCCGTCTGTTCTCGGGTGGCAGTCCGGTGCTGCGCGCGGCGTTGTCACCGGCCGAGGTCAGCGCGAGCGCGTTGCTCGGAGCTGCGATCAAGCCGACAGTCGTCAACCGCTCATTCG
>RGUW01000419.1 GCA_010027605.1 Synechococcaceae bacterium WB9_2_112
GGTTTTGGTGGCATCCAGACCGCCCCCCATCAGGCGCTCAAGGCTTTGATCGGGTTGTTGCAGCTGGTGATGGATCACAGCAATCACCTCCTCGAGGCGCTGCCGCAGCAGTTGATCGGCGAGATAGGCGCGTGCTTCTGCAAGTCCTTCCAGTCCGTAGCGCTGAGCCATCGCGGAGCGCCCCAGGCCCTGCAGCTGCGGCAACACAAACCAAATCCAGTGGGTGCGCTTGCGGCCTGCGCGCAGTTCGGCCAAGGCGCGCTCGTAGGCCGATGGGACACCGGTGTTTTGGGCATCCAAGAAGCGAGCTGCCATGACAAGTGAGCTTCAGGTCCGACCGGCCAGACTTGGAGCATCAAAACGCTCAAGCCGAAGAAGGAGGGGATTGCGCGATTGATGGCCACCCCTCGCTCTGATGCCTTCCAGCGCCTCCGCATCTACATCGCCGAGCGAATGCGGATGAGCCACATCTACCAACCATTGATGCTGCTGGAGCTGCTCGGCCGTCATAGCCCTGCCCCTGCGCAAGACGTCGCGCGCCGCATCCTCGGTGAAGACGTCACCCAGATCGAGTACTACACCGAGCGCGTGAAGCGGATGGTGGGCAAGGTGCTCACTGGCAATGGCATCACTGCCTACGCCAATGGGCTCTGCCGGCAGCGCCTGGATGCCTTTCGGGCCCAGCGGGGGGTGGAGGTGTTCGCCCACCGCAGCCGCAACCGCACAGCCATCAGCGGCTCGGTCAAATACAGGGTGCTCACCCGTGCCCGCGGCCGCTGCGAATGCTGCGGTGCACACGAGCATCAGCGGGCCCTGGAGGTGGATCACATCATTCCCAAAAACCATGGTGGATCCGACGACATCAGCAACCTGCAGGCCCTCTGCTTCCGTTGCAATGCCGGCAAGCGCGACACCGACACCACGGACTTCCGCGGCGTGCAGGCCAGCTATGGCCACCGCAAGGAAGGATGCCTGTTCTGCGAATTGGAGGGCAGTGGGCGGGTGCTGCTGGAGAACGAACTGGCGATCTGCATTGCCGATGCCTATCCCGTCACGGAGGGTCACAGCCTGGTGATCCCGC
>RGUW01000420.1 GCA_010027605.1 Synechococcaceae bacterium WB9_2_112
TGACGGTGCGGACGGCCCACCTCGATCAGGACCATGGCTTTCTGCCCCTGGCCGCCGTCGTGCTTGAGGTGGAGGGGGAGCGCTGGTCACCGCACCGCCTCGGCCTCGATCTGCCCGAGGGATGGCAGTGCTTTCTTCCCTTGAATCGTCACGACGATGGTGGCTATGTCGCCCGGGATTTTGATGCCCTGATCGATGCCCCCTTGGAAGTGGGGCCCCATACGGTGCAAACCTTTCAGGTGGGCGACGTGCCGCACCGCTGGGTCACCTGGGCGGGCGGACGCTCCGAGGTTGGCGGAGAGGGAGGCGATGGTCAGGCCTGGCTGCTCGATCGTTGGCCCAACCTCCTCGCTGATGTCCGGGCCGTGGCGGAGGCCTGTTGCCGCCTCATGGGGGTGGAGCGGCCCGCCAGCAGCGATTACCTGTTCGTGCTGCACCTGCTGGATGAGGGCTACGGCGGCCTTGAGCATGACAATGCCAGCGTGCTCGTCTACGGCCGATCAGCCCTGGAGACCGCCGACGGTTACCGCCGCTTTCTTCAGCTGGTGGCCCATGAGTATCTCCATCAATGGAATGTGCGGCGGTTGCGGCCGAGGGAACTGGCCCCGATCGACTATCACCGGCCCCAGTTGGTTCCCGGTCTCTGGTTTGCCGAAGGGGTCACCAGCTATTTCGATCAGTTGCTGCCGATTGCGGCGGGTCTGTGTGAACCGGTCACCCTCTGGCAGGACCTGGGAGAGGACCTGAGTCGGTTTCGGCTCACCCCTGGCCGGCAGGTGCAGTGCCTGCGCGACAGTTCGATGGAGGCGTGGGTGAAGCTTTATCGGGCTGATGCCTATGCGCCCGATAGCCAGATCAGCTACTACCTCAAAGGGGCCGTGCTGGCCCTGGTGCTTGATCTCCATCTGCGCCGCCAGGGTCAGGCCCTGGCGACCGTTCTGCGCGATCTTTGGCAGCGACTCGGTCGCTGGGGTCGCGGCTACGGCGACGACGATCTGATATCGGCGTTCAGCGCTGCCGCCCCGGATCTGGAGGGGCTGCTGCCGCAGTGGTTGACCAACCTCTCGGATCCCGATCTCG
>RGUW01000043.1 GCA_010027605.1 Synechococcaceae bacterium WB9_2_112
CTGCAGGAACGGGTTTGACGTGTTGTTCAAAAATGGCCAGCCGAGTGCCGGCAACCGGGCGCGTGAACAGACGGGGAAACACAGGAACAGCCGCTCCTCCTCAGGGGGGAACGGCGGCCCGGGCTGGACCCTCTATCCGACTCGCTTCAGGGCTGCAGGCGTGGTCAACAAGGAACGCTTCAGCGTCCAGGCCAATGGAACATCATACATTGTGAAGGGCCAGGCCAAACAAGGCTGCGGCATTGGAAGTGCTGGTATTGGCCACCTGCTCCAGTGATTCCCCCCTGAGCTCAGCCACCCGGGCGGCGACGGCGGCCACGTAAGCCGGCTCATTGCGCTTGCCACGCCGGGGCACCGGAGCCAGGAACGGGCAATCGGTCTCAACCAGGTAACGATCAGCCGGCACGACCTGAGCACAGGCATGGGTGTCGTCGGCCTTCGGAAAGGTGACCACGCCACTGAAACTGATGTAGAAGCCAAGTTCCAGAAACGCTTCCATCTCGGCGGAGTTACCGCCCCAGCAATGCATCACGCCGCGTGGACAGGCGCCCCGCTCGACGCGATCGCGCAACACGGCCAGCATCGGCTCGGCCGCATCGCGGCAGTGCACGATCACAGGCAGATCGAGTTCACAGGCCAGATCGAGCTGGGGCTGCAGCACGGCGAGCTGCTCCTCAAGATTCTGGTCCCTGAACAGATCGAGCCCCAGCTCCCCGATGGCCACGACCCGGCGATCGGCACGGGCCGCATCGCGCAACACATCCGTGGTATCAGAAGCCCAGTGCTGGGTGTCCAATGGGTGGACGCCCACTGAATAGTGCATCTCGGGAAACCGATCGGCCAGGGCGCGTATGGCCGGAATTTCGGATGGTTCAACGCAGGCGTGGACGAGAGCCTGAACCCCGGCCTCTCTCCAACGGGCAGCCACCTCATCGAGGTCCGCATCAAAATTGCGGAACACGATGTGGCAGTGGGAATCAACCAGCTGTCCCGTCATGGCGGCTGAACATCACGGCGCCGCACCATCCTGACGCGGAGGCTCAGGCTTGGGCGACCGCAGGCTCGATCGCTTTCTTGACCGCAGCGCTCAGTCGGGACTTCTGGTTGGCGCCGGTATTGCGGTGCAGCACACCGACCTTGACGGCCTTATCGATCTTGCTGAAGGCCGCGCTCATGGTCTTCTGCACAGTCTCCTTGGCTTCGCTGCCCGGCTCCTGGCTGTAGGCCGAGCAGGCGGTGAGACAGCGCTTCATCAGGGTGCGCAGGGCCGATTTGTAGGTGCGGTTGCGCAGGCGGTTGCGCTCAGCCACCAGGATGCGCTTTTTCGAGGACTTGTTATTGGCCACAGGCGATCAGACGCGGAGCACGGCAAACAAAAATCCTACCCTTTGGCAGGACGATCTTGTCTGATTGGCCTCGCCACTCTCACCCCTGGGCTGCTCCCACCCCTTAACGCCCACGCCGTGACTCCCACGCTTTAGGTTGAGTCCTCCTGCACCCCCGGTGCCTGCAGCCAGCGCGATGGTCGTCTCCCCAACACCCTCGACGAACGCCGCCACCATCGCCTGTCTGCCGGACAGCCGAGGCGCTGCAGCCCGACTCAAGGCCATCGCCGAGCGCACCAGCGGCGACCAGATGGCTGCAGCCGCCGCAAGCGTCGAGTCGATCGTGCGGCAGGTGATCGAGCAGGGCGATCAGGCGCTGCTGGAGCTGAGCGAGCGGTTTGACGGGGTGCGCCCCGATCCCCTGCGCATTCCAGCGACACGGCTGAACCAGGCCTGGGAGGCCTGCAGCAACGACCTCAGAGATGCCCTGCTGCTGGCTCACCGCCGCATCCTCGATTTCCACCAACGGCAGATGCCGTCGGATCTGAGCGTGATCGGCCCCCACGGTGAGCAACTGGGGCGCCGCTGGCGACCGGTGGAGCGCGCCGGGCTCTACGTGCCCGGCGGCCGCGCCAGCTACCCGAGCACCGTGCTGATGAACGCCGTGCCGGCGAAGGTGGCCGGGGTCTCGCGGGTGGTGATGGTGACCCCGCCGGGGCCTGGCGGGGAGCCCGATCCGATTGTGCTTGCAGCAGCCCATCTGGCAGGCATCGACGAGGTGTATCGCGTTGGGGGCGCCCAGGCGATCGCCGCTCTGGCCCATGGCACCGAGACGATTCCAGGGGTGGATGTGATCACCGGCCCGGGCAACCTGTACGTCACCCTGGCCAAGAAGCAGGTCTTCGGCCGCGTGGCGATTGATTCACTGGCCGGCCCAAGCGAAGTGCTGGTGATCGCCGATGGCACGGCCGACCCTGATCTGGTGGCGGCCGACCTGCTGGCCCAGGCGGAGCACGATCCCCTGGCGGCGGCGATCCTGCTGACCACGAGTACCAGCCTGGCCGCAGCCATGCCGGCCGCGCTCGAATCCCAGCTGCAGGACCACCCGCGCGCAGCGATCACCCGTCAAGCCCTGCGCGACTGGGGCCTGATCGTGGTCTGCCGCGATCTGGAAGAGGCGGCTGCTCTGAGCGACAGCTTCGCACCCGAACACCTTGAACTGCTGGTGGACAAGCCCGAGCCCCTGGCCGAGCGGATCAACCACGCCGGAGCGATCTTCATGGGACCCCACACCCCCGAAGCGGTGGGTGATTACCTCGCCGGTCCCAACCACACCCTGCCCACCAGCGGCACGGCCCGCTTCGCCGGAGCCCTGAGCGTGGAGACCTTTCTGCGCCACACCAGCCTGATCCGCTTCAATCGGGCGGCCCTCGAGGCCACAGGACCAGCCGTGGTCACCCTGGCCGAGAGCGAAGGCCTGCACAGCCATGCCGAATCGGTACGCCGGCGGCTGGGCTGACCGCTGGCCTGAAGGGACTTCAGCGCCTCACCAGATCGCGCACGCCGGCGACGCCATCGCTGATCTCGCCCACGAGCACCTGATCGGTCAGGTTCACGAACAACCCGTTCTCGAGAACCCCGGGGAGGTTGTTGATGTCCTTTTCAAGCCCCGCCGGATCGGCGATGCCGCCCGCAAAGCGAACGTCGAGAACCAGGTTGCCCTGGTCGGTGACCACGGGGCCGGCCTTCCTGACGGCCATGCGCAACTGGGCTTCGCCACCCATCTCGCCGAGCTGCGCCTGGACCTGGCGCCAGGCGCCGGGCAGCACTTCGACCGGCAGCAGAAAGCCCAGATTGAGCCGATCCACCAACTTGGTGGCGTCAACCACCACCACAAAACGCTCGGCTCGGCGCGCCACCAGCTTTTCCTGCACATGGCAGGCGCCGCCACCTTTGATCAACTGAAAACCCGGGTCGACCTCATCGGCGCCGTCGATGGCCAGATCGATGCGGTCGATGGCATTGAGACTCTTGAGCGGGATGCCCAGCTCAGCGGCCAGCACCTCGCCCTGAAATGAAGTGGTGACGCCGGTGATGTCGCTGAGCTCACCCCGCTTGAGCTTGGCTCCCAGGGCCTGGATCATCAGCGCTGCCGTGGAGCCCGAGCCCAGGCCGACCACCATGCCGCTGCGGATCTGCTCGGTGGCCGCCAGCGCGACGGCCTGTTTCATCTGGTCCTGCAGATCAGCCATCGAGCGCCGGGATGTCAGGGAGGGAGCGCGACCGTAGCAAGGTCGCGCTCAGGCGTCTAACCCGCGTGGGGCAGGGCTGCCGGCGAGATCGACAGGTGCAGCTCGCTCTGCCCGCGAATCACGGTGAGCTCGAGGGGCTTGCCCACCGCAGCGTGTTCGACCTGGCGCAGCAGATCGCGGGGTTCGTTGACGGGCTGTTCATCCATCGACACCACCAGATCACCGCGCCGCAGCCCCGTCTTGTCAGCGGGGCTGCCCTCGATCACGCGCTGCACCAGGGCACCATCCCGTTCAGGGAGCTGCAGCAGGGCATCGGGATCCCGGTTGTTGTCGCGGGCGCGGCGGGCCGTCAGGGGGACCAACTGCAAGCCCAGATAGGGATGGACCACAACGCCGCCGGTGCTGAGCTGGGCTGCGACCCCCCGGGCCAGGTTGATCGGGATGGCGAATCCCAGACCGGCGCCAGGGCCTGAACGCACCAGGGTGTTGATACCCACCACCTCACCGGCGGCGTTGATCAACGGACCGCCCGAATTGCCGGGATTGATCGCCGCATCGGTCTGGATCAGGTCGAGTCGCTTGTCGGCAAAACCCAGAAGGTTGATGTCGCGGTGCAGGCTGCTGATGATGCCCAGCGTGACCGTTCGCTCGAGGCCGTAGGGACTGCCCAGGGCGATGGCCCAGTCGCCGACCGCGAGCGCTTCGGAATCACCGAGGCGGGCCGCCTGCAGATCGGACCCACCACGAATCCGCACCACAGCCAGGTCGGTGACCGGATCAGCCCCGACCACGTCTCCATCGAGCTGGCGACCATCCGCAAGGGTGACCTCGACCCGCTCCACCTGGTCGACAACGTGGGCATTGGTCAGCACCAGACCCTTCTGAGCATCAAAGACCACGCCAGACCCCTGGCCCCGTTCGCGCAGCGATCCCGGATCGCCGAACAGGTCCCGCAACATGGGATCGAGCAGGGCCGGATCAAGCGACTGGGGTGCCAGCGAGCGCTCGGTGTCGATGCGGACCACCGCCGGTGCTGCCTCCCGGGCGGCGGCGGCCACAAAGCTATGGACAGCGGGCGGCGTCTCGGGCTCAGCAGCGGTGGCTGCGCCCGGCAGGCCCAGGCTGATCACCAGGGCCCACAGCACTGCGAGCAACGCAGCCAGTGGACGACGTGTCGGCATGGAATTCAGTTCGTGGGCCCAGCCGTTCTGGGTTCGGGGCCGAGGCTAGGAGGCGCAGCCGCAGGCCAGCGCAGCAGCCGCTGCTGCAGCACACCATCGGCTCCGATCTCCAGCAGTCGTCCGCCAGGTTCGGCGGCGCGATTCAACGGACAGGGCTGCACCGGCCCGAAACTGCAGAGTGTTGATGGGCACCCCAGCAGCTGCACCTCCGGGCGCCCCGGGAACGCGTCCTGCCAGTGCTGATGAATGTGACCGAACAGCACCGCCCGAAGGTCGGACTCGGGTTGCAACAGGTCCAGCAGGGCCGGCCCATCCCTGAGGGCGATGGCATCGAAATCGGGATCACCGATCGCCACGGGGGGATGGTGCAGCGCCACCAGCAGGGGTGCAGCCCGGCGCTCGGCCAGAACCCGTTGCAGCCAACGCAGTTGTTCGGTCCCGAGCCAGCCGGCATCGCAGCCGGGGCGATGGCTGTCGAGCAACACCAGATCCGCCGCCGTGCCGGTCACCAGCATTGGGGCCACCGCCCCATGGCGCCCGAGCACCGCCCGCAGCAACTGGGGATGGTCATGATTGCCCGGCAGCAGGGCGATGCGGATCCCCTGATCACGCTGCAGATCGATCAGCAGATCGCGCAGGATGGCGTACCCCTGCCAGCTCTCGTCGTGGCAGAGATCCCCGCTGATCAGCAGCAGATCCGCTGAACCGGCGATTCGGCCGAGGGCCAGACGGGCCTGGCGCAGGGCCTCGCCAAGCTGCAGCTGCGGCAACCGTCCGCGGCACTGGGCCATCGGGTCGGCCAGCAGGTGGGAGTCGCTGAGCTGAAGCAGCCGCATCCACCTAAGTTGCAGTGTTCCGCGACATCGCGCCATGGCCACCATTCCTCCCGGCAGCCGTCAACGCTGCAGCCTCTGCCAGGTGGAGATTCAGGGCATGGCCGGTGGCAACGACCTCGTCTTTTTCAGCCATGGTGGGCCGGGCAGCCGGGCCAAACTCTGGGCCCGCGTGTGCCAGTACCTG
Source organism: Synechococcaceae bacterium WB9_2_112 (assembly GCA_010027605.1). GTDB lineage: Bacteria > Cyanobacteriota > Cyanobacteriia > PCC-6307 > Cyanobiaceae > RGUW01. Next base: position 5,779 of record RGUW01000043.1, read on the forward strand.
CGCAGCGATGATCAGAAACGGCAATGCCTGAATCAGGACCCTGACGTCGCCGGCCAGGTGCAGCCCAGCGACTATTTCGCTGAAGCGCCGATCATCGAGCTGCCCAAGGTCGTCACCGACGAGGGCACGCCGTCATGAGCGAGGCCCTGCTCGAGACACTGCTGAGCCTGGCGCGCAGCGCCGCCGAACCCACCGGCTATGCCGTCAGAACCGTGCAGATCCTCAGCCATCGCATCCCGGTGACCCTGCAGGTGACGGTGGATCGGCTCGATGGTGGCGATATCAGCCTCGATGAATGCGCCGGTCTGAGCGCTCCCCTGGGCGATGCGATCGAGGCCGCCGGCCTGCTGACGGGCGCGTATGTTCTGGAGATCAGCAGCCCCGGCATCGACGAGGAGCTCTGCAGTGATCGCGACTTCCGCAGTTTTCGTGGATTCCCGGTCGCCGTGCTCCACCGTGGATCCAAGGGGGCTGAACAGCGAAGCGAAGGTCTTCTGCTGGAGCGGGATGCGGACGTCGTGCAACTCAACATGCGCGGACGAATCAAACGCATCGAACGCGCTGATGTGATCAGCGTCCGCCTGATCACCCCCAGCTCCGACAACTGAATCACCCAAAACTGAATCACCACCTGCCATGGCCCTTGTCCTTCTCCCCGGTCTGAACAACCTGATCGAGGACATCAGCGAAGAGAAAAAACTCCCGCCCCCGGTCGTTGAAGCGGCCCTGCGAGAAGCGCTGCTCAAAGGCTATGAGCGGTACCGCCGCACCCTGTACCTGGGCATCAGCGAAGACCCGTTCGAAGAGGACTATTTCTCGAACTTCGACGTGGGCCTCGATCTCGAGGAGGAGGGTTATCGGGTGCTCGCCTCCAAGATCATCGTCGAGGAGGTGGAAAGCGAGGACCACCAGATCGCCATCGACGAGGTGCGGCAGGTCGCCGAAGACGCCCAGATCGGCGACACGGTGGTGCTGGATGTCACCCCAGAAAAGGATGACTTCGGGCGCATGGCCGCCGCCACCACCAAACAGGTGCTGGCCCAGAAACTGCGCGACCAGCAGCGCCGCATGATTCAGGAGGAGTTTGCCGACCTCGAGGATCCGGTACTCACCGCCCGGGTCATCCGCTTCGAGCGCCAGAGCGTGATCATGGCCGTGAGCAGCGGCCTCGGCCGCCCCGAGGTTGAAGCCGAACTGCCGCGACGCGACCAGCTTCCCAACGACAACTACCGCGCCAACGCCACCTTCAAGGTGTTCCTCAAGGAGGTCAGCGAGGTGCCCCGGCGCGGGCCCCAGCTGTTTGTGAGCCGCGCCAACGCAGGCCTCGTGGTCTATCTGTTCGAAAATGAGGTCCCCGAAATCCAGGAGGGTTCGGTGCGCATCGTGGCGGTGGCCCGCGAAGCCAACCCCCCCAGCCGTTCGGTGGGACCCCGCACCAAGGTGGCGGTCGACAGCGTCGAGCGCGAGGTGGATCCGGTGGGCGCCTGCATCGGTGCCCGCGGTTCCCGAATCCAGCAGGTGGTCAACGAACTGCGTGGCGAGAAGATCGACGTGATCCGCTGGTCCCAGGATCCGGGTCAGTACATCGCCAACTCGCTGAGCCCCGCCCGGGTCGAAATGGTGCGCCTGGTGGATCCCGAAGGCCAGCACGCCCACGTGCTGGTGCCGCCGGACCAACTGAGCCTGGCGATCGGCCGTGAAGGCCAGAACGTGCGCCTGGCGGCCCGCCTCACCGGCTGGAAGATCGACATCAAGAATGCCAGCGACTATGACCAGGAATCCGAGGATGCGGTGGTCACCGAACTGATCGCCCAGCGCCAGGAAGAAGAGGCCCTGCAGGCCGAGGCTGAGGCGCGTCTGGCGGCCGAACAGGCTGCCCGGGCCGAGGAGGATGCCCGGCTGCGGGAGCTGTACCCCCTGCCCGAAGACGACGAGGAGTACGGCGATGGTGAGCAGGAGCTGATCGAAAGCGAATTGAGTGACAGTGAAGTGGTCGAGGGCAACGTCAGCGAAAGTGAAGTGAGCGCGGGCGACGTCAGCGAAAGCGATGTCAGCGAGGGTGGGGAGCGGTGAGCTCCAGGCCCGTACTGCGGCGTTGCGTGGCCTGCCGTGAGCTGCTCGATCGAGCCCAGCTCTGGCGGGTCGTGCGCCTGGCCACGGGTGGCATCCAGCTCGATGGTGGACAAGGTCGATCGGCCTACCTCTGTCGGCATGCCACCTGCCTGGAGGCAGCCCGCAGACACAAGCGACTGCAGCGGGCACTGCGCTGTCAGGTGGCTGAATCGATTCTCAAGTGCCTTGAAAGCAGACTGGCCGGCAACGACCCAGCCTGCTCTGAGGCAAGATGAACCATGGCCGCAGTGTGCGCGCGGCCCGGCAAGCCTCAGGGTCCTCTGGCCCGTAGGCCCCGCCCTTCGGAGACCTGAATGACCAGCAGCGGCAAAGTGAGAATTTATGAGCTGTCCAAGGACCTGGGCCTGGACAACAAGGACGTGCTCGACGCTGCCGAGAAACTCGGGGTCGCCGCCAAGAGCCACAGCAGTTCGATCAGCGATGACGAGGCCCTGCGGATCCGCAACCTGATCAGCGGTTCCAACGGCAATGGCAACGCGCCCAAGCCTGAGGCCAAGCCTGCAACAGCGCCCGGCAAGGCGATCCTGTCGGTCAAGAAAGCCTCTGCCCCGGCAGCCCCCACCACCTCGGGCGCCCAAGCGGTGGCACCCCGACCCCAGGCGCCGCCGACCAAGCCCCAGCTGGTCGGCAAGCCGGCTGCCGCCCAGGCATCCAAGCCTCCGCTGGCGGCTTCCCCATCGATGCCAGCTGCGTCAGCCAAGCCGGCCGCAGCGGTGAAACCTCCGGTCGCGGTTCAACCACCTGCCGTGATCAAACCACCAGCTGCAGTCAAACCACCGGCAGCCGTGAAACCGCCGGCAGCACCTGCCAAACCAGCGGCAGCCGTCAAACCGCCCGCCCCCAGGCCTGAGATCGTGGCCAAGCCCGCGGCGGCACCCCCTGCCAGACCGGCGGCCCCGAGCCGCCCGGGTTCTTCACAACCTTCGCAACAGAGCGGCAGGCCTGCAGTGCCAGCCAGGCCGATTGTGATTGCGGCCAAGCCTGCCCGACCGGGTGCGCCCGCGCCAAGCCGACCTGGGCAACCCAGCGGCACCCGACCAACGCCGGGAGGGCCGCGTCCGGGCCGCCCCGAGCTGGTGGGCAAACCAATCAGCGCGCCCACAAGCCCGGCCAACCGGCCCGGCGCACCCGCTCCGACCCGACCCGGCGCACCGGCCCCCACCCGCCCTGGCCAGGGCGGCGTGGGTCGGCCGACAGCTGGTGGCGGCCGACCGACAGGCGGGCGGCCCGCCCAGACACCGCTGGAACTGGTGGGTAAGCCGATTCGTCGGGATGGCACTGGCGCTGGCGGCGATCGGCCGGCCATGCCAGGGCGTCCCGGGATGCCTGCCGGCATGCGCAGGCCGATGGCTCCCGGCGAACTGATGCAACTGCAGAAGCCCTCGCCAGGCCGCCCAACGGCGCCGCCGCCCCGCCGCCCCGGAGATCGGACCGAAGCCGGCGGCACCGACGGCACCACCACTCCCGAACTGGTGCGTCCCAGTGCGGCACCGCCGACGGCACCGCGGCGGCCAGGATTCAGGCCAGCCCAGCCGGCCGGTGCGGCACCCCGCGCCCGGCGCCCGGACTGGGACGACAGCGCCAAACTCGAGGCGCTTCGCAGCCGCACGCCGCAGAAACAGCGCACCAAGGTGCACATCATCGGCGAAAACGATGATGCCCTCACGGCCGAAACCGGCGGCTACGCCGGCGAACAGGAAGCGGTGGTGCTGCAGGCCAGCCTGGCCCGCCCAGCCAAACCCCGCAGCGCTGCGGGTGGGGCAGCCAAGCCGACCGTGGCGGTGCGCAAACGCAAAAAGGAAACCACCCGCCAGCGGCAGCGGCGCCGCGCCATGGAACTGCGGGCATCCCGCGAAGCCAAGTCGGTCCGGCCCGAAATGCTGGTGGTGCCCGACGGCAATCTGACCGTGCAGGAACTGGCCGAACGGCTGGGTGTCGAAAGCTCCGAGATCATCAAGAGCCTGTTCTTCAAGGGGATCATCGCCACGGTGACCCAGAGCCTCGACATGTCGACGATCGAGACCGTCTCCGAGGAGTTCGGAGTGCCGGTGCTCGAAGACGACGTCCAGGAAGCCGCCAAGAAGACGGTCGAAATGATCGAGGCCAGCGACCTCGCACACCTGATCCGCCGTCCACCCGTGGTGACGGTGATGGGCCACGTCGACCACGGCAAGACCAGCCTGCTCGATGCGATCCGCAAAACCCGGGTTGCAGCCGGGGAAGCAGGGGGCATCACCCAGCACATCGGCGCTTACCAGGTGGAAGTGCCCCATGCGGGCGAAACCCGCAAGATCACCTTCCTCGACACTCCTGGTCACGAAGCCTTCACGGCGATGCGCGCCCGGGGCACCAAGGTCACTGACGTGGCCGTGCTGGTGGTCGCGGCCGATGACGGCGTGCGTCCCCAGACCCTGGAGGCCATCAGCCACGCCCGCGCCGCCGAGGTGCCGATCGTTGTGGCCATCAACAAGATCGACAAAGAAGGTGCTTCGCCCGATCGCGTCAAACAGGAGCTCTCGGGGCTGGAGCTGGTGGCCGAAGACTGGGGCGGCAACACCGTGATGGTGCCGGTGAGTGCCATCAAGGGCGACAACGTCGACACCCTGCTCGAGATGATCCTGCTCGTCTCCGAAGTGGAGGACCTGCAGGCCAACCCCGACCGCATGGCCAAGGGCACCGTGATCGAGGCTCACCTCGACAAGGCCAAGGGTCCTGTGGCCACTCTGCTGGTGCAGAACGGCACCCTGCGGGCCGGCGATGTGGTGGCCGCTGGCCCCGTGCTGGGCAAGGTGCGGGCCATGGTCGACGACACCGGCAAACGGGTCAAGGAAGCCGGTCCGTCGTTTGCCGTTGAAGCCCTCGGCTTCAGCGAAGTGCCCACCGCCGGCGATGAGTTCGAGGTCTATCCCGATGAGAAGGCGGCCAGGGCCGTCGTGGGCGATCGCGCCAGCGAAGCGCGGGCGACCCGACTGGCCCAGCAGATGGCCTCCCGCCGCGTATCGCTGGCCTCGATGTCGGGCCAGGCCAGCGAAGGGGAGCTCAAGGAGCTCAACCTGATCCTCAAGGCCGACGTCCAGGGTTCAGTCGAGGCGATCCTGGGTTCCCTCGAGCAGCTGCCCCAGGGCGAGGTGCAGGTTCGGGTGTTGCTCTCCGCACCTGGCGAGATCACCGAAACCGACGTCGATCTGGCTGCCGCCTCTGGGGCCGTGATCGTCGGCTTCAACACCTCGATGGCTCCCGGTGCCAAGCGGGCCGCCGACGCCACCGGCGTCGACGTGCGCGACTACGACGTCATCTACAAGCTGCTGGAGGACATCCAGATGGCCATGGAAGGCCTGCTGGAACCCGAGCTCGTCGAGGAGTCCCTGGGCGAGGCCGAAGTGCGCGCGGTGTTCACGATCGGCAAGAGCGCGGTCGCCGGCTGCTACGTCACCACCGGCAAGCTGCAGCGCAACTGCAAGGTGCGCGTCTGGCGCGGCAAGGAGAAGGTGCACGAAGGGGATCTCGACTCCCTGCGTCGCAACAAGGACGACGTCAAGGAGGTGGCCACTGGCTTCGAGTGCGGCATCGCCTGCGATCGCTTCAATGCGTGGCAGGAAGGTGATCGCATCGAGGCCTACAAACTGGTCACACAGCGCCGCACCCTGAGCACCTGATCACCCGGCAGCCGTCGTGACCCCCCGCAGCGAAGCCTGGCTCTGGGTCCAGCTGATCGCTGGAGCGGCCCTGCCGGCCGAGCTGGTGCTGCTGGTGCTGCTGCTTGCGGGGGCCGATCCTGGCCCCCTGCCTGCGCTGGAGCGCCTGCTCAGCTGGGCTCTGGGGGCCGTGGCTCCAGCATTGCTGCTGGGGCGGCGTCCTGCCGATCTGCGCTCGCTGCTGCTCTTCAAGGCCGCTGACAGGGAGCCGACGGCACTGCAGTCTCAGCTGGCTGCCCAGCAACAACAGACCGTCGTTCAGGTGCTGTTTGCTCTTGGGGTGGTGGCCATGCTGCCCCTGCTGGTATGGGCAGACCGCACAGCCGCACTGGCCACGGCCCTGAGCCCGCTGCAGCACACAGGGCGCCTGAGCTGTCTGCTGGCTGGCACAGCCGTGCTGGCCCTCATGGTCTGGCAATGGCAGCAACTGGTGCAGGCGATCTGGTTGCTGACCCGCCGTGGGGAGCAGCTGGCCGCCACAGCGCCCCTGAGCAGCGAAGCACTGCAGCATGGACGCACCCATCTGGGCCTGCCACTGCTGAGGTTGCCTGTGCTGAGTTTTGAATCAGCGGGGCCCGCGGTTGCGGTCGAACGCGAGCAAGCCACCAAAGAGAACCAGGGCGCCGACCTGGATCAGCAGGTCAGCTGAAGGGACTTCACCACCGGCGGCCCCACGCATGGCCATGGTGGCCAGACCGACCGCTGCCGACGCTGCCAGGGCAACCCATAACCCCCGACGCAACCCCCTCCAGGGGGTTCTCGCCTCCTGCAACAGCCTGGCTTTGAGGGCGGGATCAATGGGCTTGGAGTCGTCTGGCACCGGCAAGCTCAAGGCCCAGGTCAAATGGTAAGTTCAGGGCCGCGCCGGTGTAGCTCAGCGGTAGAGCAACTGATTCGTAATCAGTAGGTCGCAGGTTCAAATCCAGTCACCGGCTTGTTCAGGTTCCCTCTTGCTCGGGCTCTCTCGTGCTCAGGCTGTCTGAATCATTCTGGCCAGGGGCCTCCTGATCTGAGGCGCCATCGGCCCGAAGATCCGCGGTCAGCGGAACTTCAGGCACAATCAGATCAACGGCTCTACGCACATCGCCCAGCACCTGGAGCAGCAGCCTGGGAGACTCCTGCAGCAGCGTCACCCAGCTCGCCAGGTAGGCCGCGTGATTGGCCAGATCGCTGCCGATCTCCAGGCGGTCGCCAAGCAGGACCGAACCCAGTTCAGCCACCAGTTCCTCGCGCGCATAGGAGGGACTGCCGAAGCCGCCGCTGAGGTCCCGGTTGAGGCGGGTGGCATGGCCCGTGCTGTGGATGACCTCATGGGCCCAGGTGGCATAGAAGGCCGCAGCACTGTGAAAGGCACGCCGTTCAGGCAGCACGATGCAATCTGCTTGCGGGCAGTAACAGGCCTGGGAGCCGCCATGGTCCATCGGTACGGGCCAGCGCTGCAACAGGGCTTCGGCCGCCGCCAACCGCTCGGGCTCGGGTCGCAGCAGCGCACCGTCGCTGGCACGACGGGCCTCGAGCAAGGCAGGCAGGGCCTCGCCCACCAGGTCAGCGGCATTGAACACCGCCACGGGGCGATAGCTGACCCAGCCGCTGCCGGGGGGGTCGTCGTCGGAACGGCCATGGAGCAGGGGTCGCAGCACATGCACCGCCTTGCTGCCGCGCCGCGGGGCCAGGCCGAGAGCTCTGGCCTCTCCCCAGCCACACCAATAGGGAAGCCGCGACGCCCGCAGATGCATTCCCAGGGTCAACAACACCGGGTTGGAGCCCCGATAGGGGCGTCCAGAGCGCAGATTGACGTGGTGCCCGGTGAGTGGGCCATCCCAGGCGCGGCGCCAGGGGCTGGTGCCACTCTCCATCAGGCTGATCAGGGAGGCCACAAGCGTTGTGGCGGTATCGGCGGACTGAGCCATGGCGTCGAGGGATCGCTGCGTTGTCCCTGATCCAGTGCCACCGG
>RGUW01000421.1 GCA_010027605.1 Synechococcaceae bacterium WB9_2_112
GCCCACGGCGAGCGTGATCAGAGCCCCCACCAGCGCAGTCCCCAGGAGCAGGGCACTGCCATAGGCCTGAAGAAAGGCACTCACCGCCATGAGTGCGCGTGTGAGCAGGGGCAGGTTCTGGTTCTGTGCGGCCAGCACCGTGACGATCTGCGGGACCACATAGCTCATCAGCGCAAAGACCACCAGCAGGGCCACCAGCGTGACGATGAAGGGATAGGCCATGGCCGAGACCAGGCCCTGGCGCAGCCGATTCGCGCTGGCCATGGAATCGGCCATGCGGCCCAGCACCGTGCCAAGGCTCCCCGAGCCCTCGCCCACCGCGACCAGTCCTCGAAAGCTCTCGGAGAAGTCGCGCTCATAGGCGGCCATGGCTCGGCTCAAGGAGGCGCCCTCTCGGAGCCGGTCTCGCAGGCTCACCAGCATCTCGGCGGCGCTGGGCTTGGCCTGTGCTGCAAGGGTTCCCAGCGCGCGCTCCAGCGGAATGCCCGCCTCAAGCAGGGCCGCGAGCTGTCGCACCACAAACTCGAGCTCACGGTCCGAGAGTCGCCGGCCCTCGGGCCGACGGAGCAGTCTCATTCCAGGTCTCCAAGCTCAGTCACCCGCGCCACCTCGGCCGCGGTGGTCAGCCCCAGCGCGACCAGCCGCGCGCCGTCCTCGTGCAGGCTGCGAAAGCCCTGAGACACCGCCAGCCGCCGAATCTGCGAGGCATCCTGTCGGTCCTTGACGGCCGCGCGCAGGGCATCGTCCATGACCAGCATTTCAAAGATGCCTAGCCGGCCCTTGAAGCCGGTCTGGTCACAGGCCGAGCAGCCCGCGCCCCCACAGGCCTGACAGGTCTGACGCACCAGCCGCTGGGCCAGCACACCCACCAGACTCGAGGAGAGCAGGAAGGACTCCACACCCATGTCGAGCAGCCGGCTCACGGCCGAGGGCGCGTCGTTGGTGTGGAGTGTGGCCAGCACGAGGTGGCCGGTGAGAGAGGCCTGAATCGCGATCTGCGCCGTCTCGAGGTCGCGGATCTCACCGATCATGATGACGTCTGGGTCCTGGCGTAGGATGGATCGCAGTGACTGCGCAAAG
>RGUW01000422.1 GCA_010027605.1 Synechococcaceae bacterium WB9_2_112
CTGTTGTTTGACCCCAGCTCATTGGGGCCATTCAACACGCAGCCCGGCACTGCGATCATTTGCACGGAGTATGTTGTCGGTCCAGAAGTCTGCGCCCCAGTCGGTGGGGTGCCCGGCGCCCCAGGCCCTGCCCCGCTGCTGGGCCTTGGCGCCGGGCTCCACTGGAGCCGCCAGCTGCGCCGCCGTATCAAGGGGGCAGCATGAGCGAACAGGATGCCCAGCGCTGCGCGTTCTCGCTGTTGCTGGCCGTGTTGGGTGTGGCCGTGATCTGCATTGGTGGCGGCCATTCCGGCTCACTGGTGATCGCCGCTGCGCTGGGCATTGCTTCGGTGCTGATCTGCCCCACGCCGCCTTGACCCATGAGCAGCGATGACGCGGCAACCCATTGGCTCCAGCAGGCTGGACGCCAGCCGCTGCTCACCGCAGCCGAGGAACTCCACCTCGGCAGCCTGGTTCGGGCCTGGCAGGATCATCCTGCTGGGCCTGAGCAGGCTCCTGCCCGCATCACCCGCCGCGGCCGCAGGGCCAGGGATCGCATTGTGAATGCAAACCTGCGCCTGGTGGCCCATGTGGTGCGCACGATGCGCCCGGGCCTGGGCCGGCAGGTTGGGGAAGCTGATCTGCCCGACCTGTTCCAAGCTGGCGCCATGGGCCTGATGCGTGGCGCGGAGCGATTGTTCTCAACCTTTGGCTACTGGTGGATTCGTCAGGGCGTGAGCCGCTGGTGCGATTCCAGCAGCCGACTGATTCGGCCCCCATCGGGCCATGCGCCCAAGCTGGCCCGGCTGGGCCGGATCGGCGAGGAGCTACAGCGGCAGCTGGGTCGCCAACCCAGCCGGGCCGAACTGGCCGAAGCGTTGGGCATGTCCTTGCGTGATCTTGACCTGGTGTTGACCGTTGGCCAATCCTGCTGCTCGCTTGATCAGCCGGTGGCCGGGTCCGAGGATCCATCGCCACTGGGCGCCATGCTGGCCACCCCTGGCGCACCAGAGCCTGACCCGTTGATCATGGAGCTGCGTGAGCGCATCAACGCGCTACCGCCGCTCCAGGCCCGATTGATTGCCGGCCGCTGGGGGATT
>RGUW01000423.1 GCA_010027605.1 Synechococcaceae bacterium WB9_2_112
CATCGGCATTGACATCACCAATGCCATAACTGCCCTGGCCCGTTAACGCCGATGCGCCACTGCCCTGCTGACTAAGAATCGCGGCCTGGAAGGTGCTGCCATCGGCGCGCGTGAAACGCCCCAAATTGCCGCTGGCCACTGTGCCTACTGCCGGGTTGTTAACAAGGTTGCCGTTGCTGTCTTTGCTGTATTGAAAGAGCTGATCGGCGCCAAATAGCACATAGCCATTGCCCGCTCCACTAGCGGCGTTGAAGGCCGAAATCGCTAAATCGCTGTAGCCATCACCGTTGGCATCGCCCAAATTGCGCAGACCACTGCCAAAACTGTCGGCTGAGTCCTCGCCAACCAGTGTCAGACCGCTGGCCAGGTGTGCCAGGTACTCATTGTTGCTGCTCAGGTTGATCGCATTCAGCCAACCCGTTGCTGGAGGTGCTCCAAACGATTGACTGTTATCAAACAGATACACGGTGCCAGGACCGCCACTCTGAGACGCGCCGATCGCCAGCACACCGCCAGTGTTGTTGGAGTTATTGAGATCTCCAAAGGCCAGACTGCTGCCAAACCTCGACTCTCCAAGCGTATTCCACGGCATGGCGCCGTAGAACGTGGCACCGCTCTTGGCGGCCACGGCTGCAGCGTTCAGGCCGCTCGCGGTGGCCGCACTGGCCAGCCCACTGAGATCCGTGCTGTTTGGGATCAGATACACCGCTCCCACGGGAGCGGCCTGCAGCGCCTGGTTGTACTGCAGCGTGGCAGGTGCAATGTTGTCGGTCGTGGCCGCCCTGAGTGCCTGCATGTATGCAGACTCGGGCTGAGCATTGGGGGTTGTCTTGTGTTTGCCCTTGACACTATACGCCTGTTGAAGAATATCAATCAACAAAGGATTCTTGGTGCCATCCACGCTCGAGACGCTGTACTGATTGCCGCTGATCAGCTCTGGCAAGGCCACCTTGATCAGCGCACCATCGCCGAAGCTGCCGCTTGGAGTCTTCTTGCCGCTCACCGCACTCTCTTGCACCCCCTTGGTGCCGCTGTATTCCAGTGCCATCGGCACACCTGGCGCCGAAACAGCCAATGCG
>RGUW01000424.1 GCA_010027605.1 Synechococcaceae bacterium WB9_2_112
AAACCACCCCCAGATGGTCAGGCCTGCCAGGGCATAGCCCCCCAGAAACAACCCCACCGTGGGGTTCCAGGCGGCAGGGGGATCAAGAAAGTCCTTGGGCACCGAGCGCGGCAGAGCGTCCTGGCCTGCAGCCAAGGGCACCTGCCGTGCCAGCGCAGGGTTGAGCAGGGCCTGGGTCATCGGCGGCGAAGAAGCCAGATCAGCGGAGAACTGGGTGCAACAGCCCCGCACAGCACGGGTGGACCCAACTTAAGGGCCACAGGTTCGCGGCGCGTATGCCCACCGGGGGACTTGAACCCCCACAGCCGAAGCCACTGGAACCTAAACCCAGCGCGTCTACCAATTCCGCCAGGTGGGCATGGGCTGAGTTTAGGCGCCCTCCACAATGGGAGCAGTGCACTGCCCGGCCAGCCATGCTTGCCACCCTTGCCGGCCTGCTGGCCCTGGTCGCGGGGCTGGTGCCGCTGCTGCTTCCGCTGTTGATCCCGGAGCTGTCGCGCCAGCGCGATGCCGTCTGGGGCGCGGTGGTGCTGCTGCTGGGCCTGACCCTGGTCACCAGCAGTGAGCGGCTGGTGGGTTCACCGATGCTGGCCGTGCTGTGCGGCACGCTGCTGATCGGTCGGCTGAGCGTCGAGGTCAGCCAGAGCCGTTGGCGCGCCCTCAGCCCCGACGAGCGGCAGGCCCTGACCTCGCGTGAGCGCTGGCAGACGAGCCTGCAACAACTGCTGGCCGCAGGTGCCCGGCTGACGGCCCTGGCGCTCGAACTGCGTCAGCTGGTGATGGGCCGGTTCGGCCAGGCCAAACCGGCCAAAAGCGGAGGCAAGCGCTGGATCCGACCAGAGACCGCGGCACCTGAGACATCAGAGGCACCTCAGGTACCTGAGGCATCGGAGGCATCGGAGACCACTCCAGACACGCAAGAGCCGCCGCTCGTCAGCTCCCTGAGCGAGGTCGACGCCCTGATTCAGGCCAGCGCCGACAACGCTGACGCGGCCACCACCACGGGCGAAGCGGGATAATCGGCGGTTCAGTGCCGCAGGCCCGGTGACCGCGAGCTACAAGGACACGCT
>RGUW01000425.1 GCA_010027605.1 Synechococcaceae bacterium WB9_2_112
GCATCAACCAGAGTCCCGAGCTGCACTTCAGCTCAGCCGATGAATTCCGCACCAGCCTGGAACTGATCCAGGAAAGCCTGGAGGTGACCGGCCTGAGCTGCGAACCGCTGCAGACCCTGATCAGCCAGGTCCACATCTTTGCCTTCTGCCTGGCCAGCCTCGACATCCGCCAGGAGAGCACGCGCCACAGCGACGCCATCGATGAGCTGAGCCGCTACCTGCAGCTGCCCGTCCCCTATGCCGAGATGGACGAGCCCCAGCGCATCAACTGGTTGCTGGCCGAGCTTCAGACCCGGCGCCCGCTGCTGCCCCCGGCGGCCCGCTGGGGCGAGGCAACCGCTGAGACCTTTGCGGTGTTCCGCATGCTCAAGCGGCTGCAACAGGAGTTCGGTGAACGCATCTGCCGCACCTATGTGATCTCGATGAGTCACACGGTCTCGGACCTGCTGGAGGTGCTGCTGCTGGCCAAGGAGGCGGGCCTGGTGGATCCCCAGGCCCAACGGGCCTCTCTGCTGGTGGTCCCCCTGTTCGAAACCGTCGAGGACCTGCAGGGCGCCCCCGCCGTGATGGAACGTCTGCTGGGGGAGCCGTTCTACCGGCGCCTGATCAGCAGTAGCGCCGAGTCAGCCCAGCCCCTGCAGGAGGTGATGCTCGGCTACTCGGACAGCAACAAGGACTCGGGCTTTCTCTCGAGCAACTGGGAGATTCACCAATCCCAGATCGCCCTGCAGCGCCTAGCCGACAGCCACCAGGTGGCCCTGCGGATCTTCCACGGCCGCGGTGGCTCGGTGGGTCGCGGTGGCGGTCCGGCCTACCAGGCGATCCTGGCCCAACCCAGTGGCACCCTCTGCGGCCGCATCAAGATCACCGAGCAAGGCGAAGTGCTGGCCTCCAAGTACGCCCTGCCCGAACTGGCCCTGTACAACCTGGAAACCGTCACCACGGCGGTGCTGCAGAACAGTCTGGTCACCAGCCATGTGGACGACACCCCCAGCTGGAACGCGCTGATGGTGCGGCTGGCGGCCCGCTCCCGCAGCCACTACCGCGCCCTGGTGCACGACAACCCCGA
>RGUW01000426.1 GCA_010027605.1 Synechococcaceae bacterium WB9_2_112
TTGGTACTGCGCCTGAGGATCCGGTCTGCCTGGTGGAATCCTGCCGCCGGGCGATCGAATGGATCCTGATCACCCCTATGGAGGAGGAGATCACGTTGCTGGAGGAGGAGGAGCTGCTGCCGGAGGGGTGGTGAGCGTGGGCCTGGAATCCGTATCCGCTTGGCAGCAGCAGAATGGGACCATGACCATCAGCACAGCACCACCGATGCAGCAGCGGCTTGCCTCCATGGCCGCTGCGATTCATCAGCTGATCCCCGCCGCTGAGGTTCGCCTTTTCGGCTCTCGGGCACAGGGGAAAGCCCGCCCCGATTCCGACGTCGACCTGCTGATCACCGCGCCTGACGCCTGGCTGGCCCAACACGATCGCTTCGCGCTGTTGTCGGACCTGTGGGGTGCCGTGGCCCAGCCCGACCTGTCGGTGGATCTGGTGCTCCACTCCCGCAGCGAAGTGGCACGACGTGCCACGGAGCCGGGATCGCTGGTGCATGAGGCCCTGCGCGACGGCGTGCTGCTCGATGGCCAGCCCTGAAGCTGCCCGGTTGCTGCGCATTGCGCGCCGTGACCTGAAGATGGCCAGGAGGCTCCTCGACCCGGACGTGGAAGAGGCCAGCTGGGGCTGGGCGGCTCAGCAGTGCCTGGAGAAAACCCTCAAGGCTTGGATCCACGCCACCGGCTCCAAGCCACCGGCCACGCATGACATTGCCCGCCTGTTGTTGCTGCTGGAGCAGGCTGGTGTCGAGACCAGCGAATTGCTTCCACTGCGTGCATTCACCAGCTTCGCGGTGCAATACCGATACGACGATGAGCCCGAGGATCTCAGCCTCGATCGCACCGGGTGGTGCAACCGAGCTGAAGCCCTGATCGAGCAGGTCCAGTCCCTGCTCGGGTGACCAGCCAGGCGACCCACCCCACACCAAAACCAGTACATTTGCACCAGTTGCCGATGGGCCTTGGCGTCGCTGCGCTTTCTGGCGGTGCGGGTGGGGGATCTGGTGGTGGTGGAGGGGCCCCTCGGCCCACCGGAGGATTGGTGGGTGGGCCAGGTGATCCACGCCGAAGGCGGGGCC
>RGUW01000427.1 GCA_010027605.1 Synechococcaceae bacterium WB9_2_112
TGCCCCAGGGCCGCATCCAGCCCTCCCCACCAGTTGATCAGCGCCACCGGCACGGGCATGGCGTTGCACTCCAGCTCGAACGACTGGATCACGTTGTCGTCGTCCGCCAGCACGGTGATCGTGAACTCCAGCAGCCCCTCCCGCCAGGGGTGGAGGCTCACGGTGGTGACGGCCGTGCCCAGTTCAATCGTCCACCACGGGCCCGGTGGCGCAGGCCGTGGCACACCCGGCTGCACGTCCAGCTTCGCCCAGCCGCGCTGCACCAGCTGATTGAGCAGATCTCGGAGGCTGGAGCGCATTGGGGCAACCTGCGCTGCTGTGCCTCCGTCATGGCACCGATCGCTGCTGCGCAGCAAGCCGCCGCGGGGGATGCGGCAGATCGGCGGCCCATAAGCGGCGCTTTGCCGCTGCATAGGTAACGCCTTTGCAGCAGCAGGCCCAATGGCCTGGTGCTGTTTCTACCGTTCCCGTCACTCTGCGAACACCCTGCGTGTCCTGGTTAGGAACGGCCTGGCTGGTTCCCCTCTATCCCCTGGTGGGATCGGCCTTCAGCCTGCTGTGGTCGCCGGGGTTGATCAAGCGCAGCGGCCCCAGGCCTGCTGGGTACATCAACCTGCTGATGGTGGCGATCGCCTTCGCCCACAGCCTGCTGGCCCTGATCAGCCTCAACAACAACTCGGCGGCCGGGGCCTCCGCGATTTATGCCCCGCCCACCTTCGGCTGGACCTGGATCAACACCGCAGGCCTGCGCATCGGCTTCGATGGCCTGGTGAGTGAGCCGGCCCTGATCGCCATGACGGTGATCACCGGCCTGCATGTGCTGGTGCAGATCTATTCGATCGGCTACATGGAGATGGACTGGGGCTGGCCCCGCTTCTTCGGAGGCCTCAGTTTCTTTGAGGCGGGCCTGTGCGCCCTCGTCCTCACCGATTCGGTGTTCTTCAGCTACGTGCTGCTGGAGCTGCTCACCATCGGCACCTATGTGATCGTGGGCACCTGGTACAACCAGTCGTTGGTGGTGAAGGGGGCCCGTGATGCCTTCCTCACCAAGCGCATCGGCGACAT
>RGUW01000428.1 GCA_010027605.1 Synechococcaceae bacterium WB9_2_112
GGGCGCTCAGCAGCCAACCAACTTCAGCCACATCGCCTTCCTGCCAGACGGCAAAGGCTTTGTGCTGGGGGAGCGGGGCTCACTGCTGCGCTGGGTTGGCTGAATCAACCCAACCATTCCTGATCCAAATCGGGAATGGCTGAAAATTCAGGGTCTTTGTGCAAGAGGGTGGCACCAACCTGCTGCGCGGATGCAGCGATCCATGCATCCGCCAACGACAGCGAATGCCGCGCTTTGAAGCTGGCCGCCCGCTCGAGAAGCGGCTCAGAGGCCTCGACCCAGAGCAAGGGGAGACCCCTGAGCTGTTCATAGGCCAGGCGGCCAGCCCGTTCGCCTTCGTCCTTCCACACGCGATAGAGCACCTCCATCCGGCTGAGGAAGCAGGCATAACAACGCTGGGGCTGCGCCAATGCACGCTCGACACGATCCGCACCGGGTTCGTCGTCGCGGAGGGTGAGCAAAGCCGAGGTGTCGAGCAACACAAACAACGCCATCAGCGGGAGTCGGAGCGCTCAAGCCGTCGCTCCGTCTCCCGATCGGCAAGCAAGCGTTGGGTGGCGCCCCCTTGCCTGCCCATGCCACGAAAAGCCTTCACCGGTGAGGGATCCACGGGCAGCACCCGGATCGAGCCATCCGGGTCAACAATCCATTCCAATCGCTTGGAGGGGGTGAGCGCAAAGCGATCCCGGATGGCGGCGGGAATCACGGTCTGCCCGCGGGCCGTAATCGTGCTTCGCATGGCGGGGCTCCGCGCCGGTGAATTACCAAATTCTAAATCCATGCATTCAGGCCCGGGGCACCTTTCCCTCTGTAACCAAGCCGTCGCAGCGATCCCGGCGGCCTGCGCTGCAGCCCTAGGATCGCGCAGCTGAATGCTCGCTGCTCATGGCTGCCGGCTCAACGGGTGAACGCCCGTTCTTCGAAATCATCACGAGCATCCGTTACTGGGTGATCCACGCCGTGACCCTGCCGGCCCTGTTCCTGGCGGGATTCCTGTTTGTGTCCACCGGCCTGGCCTACGACGCCTTCGGCACGCCCCGCCCGGATGCCTATTTCCAGGCC
>RGUW01000429.1 GCA_010027605.1 Synechococcaceae bacterium WB9_2_112
CGCTGCAGCACCAGCTCGCGCACGCGACTGGTGCCCGGGGAGCGCACGCTCACGAGCACGTCACTGCCTGGCTCCCCGCGCAGCCGGGCAGCCGTCTCCTCGAGCCCCAGATCGAGAGCGTCGCGGCCATCCACCTGCAGCAGCTCCGATCCGGAGACGATCCCCGCCTCGGCGGCGGGGGAGCCATCGAGTGGCGCGATCACCACGATCCGCGGTGCGCTCTCGGGCTGCTCGCCGCGCAGGGCCAGCTGCAGACCAACCCCGCTCACCGTGCCGCGGGTGTTGGAGCGGAGGGCGGCGAACTCGGCCGGCCGCAACAGCCGGGTGTAGGGGTCGCCGATCGGGGCGAGCATGGCCTCGATCGCGCCGTAGGCCTGCTCGGACGTGTTGATCGGCCGCTCCAGGGTCTTCTGGCGCAGCTTGCGCCACTGCACCGATTCCAGGCGTGTTGGATCCAGGTAGCTCTGGTTCACGAGCCGCCAGGCCTCCACCACCTCCGCCTGGGCATCGTTGAGGGCCAGGGCTGGGGACGGGAGCACCAGCGAAGCCAGCAGGAAGGCGAGCACCCCGATCCGGCACAGGCTGCGCAGCCTGTCCAGGCCATGCTTCAGGGAGGGCCAGGTGCGGGCCGCCGTGGCCGTTCGGAGGGGTGTTGCAAGCGGTGGCGGCAGGGCCGGAGGGGTCACAAGCAGGGCGGAACGATCGGTAGACTCTCGCAACCCGAGCCCCACGCTGCATGGCGAACGCGTCTCCGACCGCTCCCGACGGCAAAAACCCCGTCTACGACTGGTTTAACGAGCGTCTGGAGATCCAGGCGATCGCTGACGACATTTCTGCGAAATACGTGCCGCCCCACGTCAATATTTTTTATTGCCTCGGCGGCATCACTCTGGTGTGCTTCCTGATCCAGTTCGCGACTGGCTTCGCGATGACCTTCTATTACAAGCCCACCGTGGCTGAGGCCTACGCCTCGGTGCAGTACCTGATGACCGACGTCAGCTTCGGCTGGCTGATCCGCTCGGTGCACCGCTGGAGCGCCTCGATGATGGTGCT
>RGUW01000430.1 GCA_010027605.1 Synechococcaceae bacterium WB9_2_112
CGGGGATCCTAGAAATCGGCCAGGGCCTTGGCCTGGGCCTGCATCAAGCGCAGGATGTTGAGAAAGCCGTTGGCCCGCGAGGGGGTCAGGCTGGCCTGCAGGCCCGTGTCCGCCAGCACGCTGGCATCGATGGTGGCGGCGGTGGCCGGATCGAGCCCCTCCAACCCTTCGATCAGCAGCGCCAGCAGCCCTTTGGTGATGGCGGCATCGGAATCCCCCTGCCAGTGCAGCTTGCCCTCCACCAACTGACCCACCACGTACACCTGCGACACACAGCCCTTCACCTTGAAGGCGTCGGTGCGGAATTCCTCCGGCAGTGGCTGCAGCTTCTTCGCCAGCCACAGCACGTACTCGTAGCGCCGTTTCGGGTCGGCGGTGCTTTTCAGGCGTTCAACGATCTGATCGAGCTTCTGGCTGCCGGAGGCCATCAATGGGGGCGGCGGATGCGCTGGAGTCCCAGCAGCATGGCAGCTGCCCCCAGGCCGCTGAGACCCATGAGCCAGCTGCCTGCATGGACGGGCTGCGGCTGTTCGCTCACTTGATCGAGCTGCGCCTGGCCGCGCCGCAGGGGCATCTCCAGGTAGTCGCGGTGGCCAGGCCCCCCGTCCACCTGCAGCTCCCACGACCCGTTGGCGCCCTTGGGCAGAGCGAAGCTCAGCTGTCCGTGCTGGTCGGTGCGCCCGAGCTCCAGAGGTTCGCCTTGGGGGGGCACCAGGCGCACCACCGCATCACGGGTGGGTTCGCCATTGGAAAACTGGCTTTGCAGCACCAGCTGATCGCTGAGGCCCCGCAGGGGGCTGAGGCGGCTTTCAATGCCATGGGCCTGGGCCGCACCCGCCGTCAACCCTGCCCACAGCAGCGGCGTCAGGGCCAGCAGCCCGCCACGGATGCCGCGCCCCATTCAGGCTGACCAGCGGCTGCCGTTGCTGCGGGTTTTGCCCGCCTGCACCATGTGCACCATCGAGCTCACCATCATCGAGAGGGCGTCGCTGGAATCGTCGCGCCCCTTGAGCTCGGAAGCCAGCACCTGTTCCGCGGCGCTGCCGCGGTT
>RGUW01000044.1 GCA_010027605.1 Synechococcaceae bacterium WB9_2_112
CGCCTGCGATTTGCGCTATGGGGTGTTGGTTGACCTCGCGTGCCGGGTTCGACACCGCCAGCCCGTCGACCTCTCCATGGGGTACTTCAACACGATTTGGCAGGGAGCCGCCAATTCCCAGACGTTGTGCGCCTTCGAGCACTTGACCTGCCCGCCTTGGATCGTCAACGTGTCGGGTTCGGAGATCCTCTCGGTTCGCGATGTCTGTGAAACCCTCGCCGACCTCTGGAATGTGTCGGTCGAGTTCACGGGAACCGAATCCACCACGGCCCTGTTGAGCAACAACATCGGCACCGTGTTCCGACTTGTGATCGCCATCGGCACGGGCCCGGGGGTGGTGCTGGTGCTTCGTTGGTTCTGGTGGCGAATCAATGCCACCGCAGAGTTGGCGGCGATGCTGGGCGGCTTCCTGGTGGGTTTTGCCACCTCGGTGGTGCCGCTGCTGCGCATCGACGACTACGGCCTGCGGCTGCTGGTGACCACAACTTTGACGGCCGTGCTCTGGATTTTGGTGATGCTGGCCACTCCGCCAGAGAGCGCCGAGGTGTTAGAGCGCTTCGTGAAGCAGGTGAAACCGGCCGGGCCGGGCTGGGCTGCCTGGCGGCGGCGCACCGGCGTCGAGCCCAAGGAAACCCTGCTTGATCTGGTCAGCCAGTTGGTGCTGAGCTGCGCCGTGCTGTTCGGAGCCCTGCTTGGCATCGGCGGTTTCCTGCTCAAGCTGAAGTTCTGGGCTTGGGGCGGGCTCGTTGTGGCGGTGATCGGTGTGGTGGGGCTGCAGCAGCGCTCCCGCCTGCAGGCTGGCCTGCGCGGGTTGGGCAGTTAGGGGGCGTGGCTGGGCGCGCTCACCCCATCAAGGCTGTGCAGTTCTTCCGTTCGACCCTTCTGCCGGCCGCCATCGTGCTGCTGTTTGCCCTGGCTCTGTTTGCGGTCAGTGCGCGCATCTGGCTGCCCGGTGATATGGCGGCGCCGGCCCCGCTGCAGTGAGGCCGCAACCGTGACCGTTGCCGACGACGGCTCCTGGAAGCCCTACGACGAGAACGCCAGTCACGACCTGGTGCTCGATCCTGATGTGCTCGCTGCCGAGCTGGCCCTGGAGCTGCTCGGCGACCCGCTCGATGAGATCGACAGCGACGACAGCGGCAGCGCCGATGCCGCTGCCGAATGTGACCTGGGCCTGACGCTGCTGGCCGGCGGTCACGATGAGCGGCTTCAGGGGTTGCGCATCTTCTGCGAACACAGAGACCCGCGGGCGATTCCCCAGCTGTTGCCGCTGCTGCAGGCGGCCTGCCCGATCGAGCGCATGAGCGCCGTGTATGCCCTGGGTCGCAACCCCCATCCGATGGCGGTGGAACCGTTGTTGAGCCTGCTGGCCGCCGACGCCAATGGTTATGTGCGCAAGGCCGTGGCCTGGAGCCTGGCCAACTTCGCCGATGCGCCGGTGCTCAACCCGCTGATCCGTGCGCTGCAGATGGATGTGGCGGCCGTGCGCCTCTGGGCGGCCACGTCCCTGGCCGATGTGGGCAGCACCGGGCCGGCCAAGGCCGATCCGGCTGCCGCCCAGCTGCTGCAGAGCCTGCGCATCGACAGCGAGGCGGCCGTGCGCAGCAACAGCGCCTGGGCCCTGGGCCGGCTGTACCCCGATCTGGTGGAACCGCGGCAGCAGGTGGTGGTCCAGGCCCTGCTCCAGACCCTGCTTGAGGACCGCGAAGCCAGTGTGCGCGATGAGGCCCGTCTGGCCCTTGAGCAGCTGGAGCAGCCCGACGTGCTGGAGCGTCTTCAGACGCTTGTCGATGAAGGGTTGCTGAGCTGAGCCAACTGTCGCCCAGCGCCGCTAGCATCCCCCGACCCGCTGTTGTTTGCTTGGCTCAGCCGACGTCACGGCAGCTCAATCAGCAGACCATCCGCTTCCGGATCCGGCCCGACGGCCGGGTCGAGGAAACCGTGGAGGGTGTGGCTGGGGCCGCCTGTGAGTCCCTGAGCGAGCGCATCGAGTCGCGGGTCGGTTCGGTGCAGCGCCGCGTGCCCACCTCAGAGGCCTACCTGGCCGCTGACCAGGGTGTGCATCAGCAGACACCCGCCTACGACACAGCCACAGGCTGGATGTCGAAGTCCTGATCGAATTTCTCCAGGTTCCGATGTCGCACTTCAGCACCATCAAGACCGAACTCCGTGACCGGGATGCCCTGGTCGCCGCCCTGGCTGCCCTGGGCCACCAGCCCAAGGATGGGCCTGGTCTGGTGCGCGGCTACCGCGGCCAGCAGGAGCAGGCCGAACTGGTTGTGACCGCTCAGGAGGGTGCTGGTGACCTCGGGTTCCGTCGCAATGCCGGCACAGGTGCCTATGAGCTGGTCGCCGATCTCGATCTGTGGCGTCTGCCGGTGCCACCGGAACGGTTTCTGGCCCGGCTGAACCAGCGCTACGCCCTTGAGGCGATCCTGGCTGCCAGTGTCGCCGAGGGTTTTGAGGTGGCTGAGCAGACCAACTGCGATGACGGAGCCATTGAGCTCGTGGTCACCCGCTGGGGGTGAGTCCTGGGAGGCCAGGCCTTCAGTCGAGCCTGATGATGGTTGATCCAGCCCTGGCGTTTTCGACGTCGGTCCCCCTGGTCGAGGGTGCGCCAAACGGCCTGGAGCCGATCCTGGGAGGCGCCCTCCGCCAGAAGGCCGTCTGGGTCGATGAAGCCGCCTGCATCGGCTGCCGCTACTGCGCCCATGTGGCGCCCAACACGTTTGTGGTTGAGCCGGACCTGGGCCGTTCCCGGGCCATCCGCCAGGACGGCGATCGGGATGAACGCATCCAGGAAGCCATGGACACCTGCCCGGTGGACTGCATCCACTGGGTCCCCTTTGAGGACTTGCCCGCCTTGGAGCGCCGCCTCGCCGAGCAGGAGCTGCAACCCCTCGGTCTGCCCAGCCCGGCGCGCACCCGCCGAACCCTGCCCCGCGCGTCTGGCTAGCCCCCCAGGGGTTGTTTGGCCGGGATGCCGACGGCGCGGGGATACTGGCGCGGGCAGCCGGCCACTGGAACCAGGCTCACGGCATGGCGCCGGCCGCGGCCGGCCGGCAGATCCAGGGCCTCCACGGTTTCAACCCTGGCATTGAGGCTGCGAGCGGCCCGGTCCAGCTGCTCACGGTCCGGGGGCGACCACTGGCCTCTGTAGAGCAGGGCGTGCCCCTGGGGCTTGAGCAGCGGTACCAGGTATTCGGCCACCACCGGTGCCGGGGCCACGGCGCGGGCCATGGCCCAGTCGAAGCGGTGGCGCCAGGCTGGGTCCTGGCCCAGCTTTTCGATCCGCTCGCTGCACAACTCCACCCGTTGGGCCAGCCCAAGGGCGGTGGCCATGGCCCGCACCGCTTCGATCTTGCGCTGGACTGAGTCCACCAGTGTGAGCTGGGCGTCCGGCAGGGCAATGGCCAGGGCCAGGCCGGGGAAGCCGCCGCCGGTGCCCACGTCGATCAGGCGCACGGGCGGCGCGGTCTTGATCAGCGACACCAGGGGCCAGAGGCTGTCAAAGACCTGGGCGATCCAGAAGTCGTCGCCGTCAACCAAACGGGTCAGATTCAGGCGTGCGTTCCAGCTGCGCAGTTCGGCCTGCAACTGCTGGAACTGGTGCAGTTGAAGCTCAGACGGCTGCCAGCCCAGGAGACTCCACAATGCAGCCGGCTCCTCAGCGCTCACCCGGACCCGAGATCAGACGATCTTCCTAGGATCCCGCAAACCGTGGGGCCATGTCTGCTCCGAGTCACTACCAACGCCTGGGCGTTCGCCCTGATGCCAGTGCAGAGAGCCTGCGACAGGCTTTTCGCCAGTTGAGCAAGCGGTACCACCCCGACACCACCGCGTTGCCGCAGCCTCTGGCCGCGGCAGCATTCAGGGAGCTGCAACAGGCCTACAGCGTGCTCAGCGACCCGGACGAACGGCGCCGTTACGACGCTGAGCTCGCCTTGCTGAGCCCTGCTTCGAGTTCGGGCCCGCCCCGGTCGGTCGTGCTGCAGTCGCCATTGCAGCAGCAGCGGCGGCCGTTGTCGGGTGGCGAGTGGCTGGCCTTGTTGCTGCTGCTGTCGGCGGCCGTGTTTTCCCTGCTGCTGGGCGTGGGTCTGGCCTGGATGCGGGGGGTCGATCTGGTCCAATGGCCCAGTTGGTGGCTGGAGGCGCGATGAACGATCAGGAGTTTGAGGGTATGGCCGAGGGGCCTGGGGGTGGGACCCTGCCCGAGCGCGACACGCCGCTCTACAACCATCCGCTGCCCCTGCTCGAGGCCTGGTTGCGGACCATGGGCGGACGCCAGCGGGCGCCGCATTCGTGCCAATGGGACCTGCATCAACCCCAGTGGAGTGCCCTGCTCGAGCTGGAGGTCGAGGAGCTCAAGGTGAGCTGGCTGCACGACGGACGCCAGAGTGTGCGCCACTTTCCCTATGGGTTGTCGCGAGCCGATGTGGAGGCGGCGATTCTGGCCGGGCCCTGAACAATCGTCCAGGCCCTTGGCATGATGGAAAGGTCAACAGTGTCAGCGGGCCTTCACCATGGCACCCGCCAACTCCGCAGCCAGCCTTCCGGAGTCGCGCAACAAACGCGCTCCGTCGAAGCGTTTCCTTGCCGCTGATGAGGTCCGGCCTTCGTCACCAGGGCGATGCCGCGCCTGGGGGCCTGGTGAGCTGTTTGCCGAGGGGCAATGGCAGGTGATCCGGGTCCAGCTGGAGCAACAGGGCTGGTACCCGTCCCAGATCGAACTGGTGCATGACCAGTTGCGGCAAGGCTGGCCGCTGACCACCGCCAAGCGCCATGCGGCCCGGCTCTCCGGTCATTGCCCGCTCAGGGCTCAGAACGAGATCTGAAGGGTTTCCGGCAACATCCTTTGGATGCTGCACGCCACCGGCAAACGAACGACGGGTGTGAAGATCGCCGTGGGTCTTTGCGCTGGCATGCTCAGCGGCAGAGTTCGCTGCTGCGCTCTGAAGGGGTCGCCCAGACCTTGCAGTTGAACCAGCGGACCGCCGAGACCTCGATGTCGGTGAACAACACCAGGATGCCGCCACAGAGCAGCAGAACCGCCAGGCTGATCAATCCGTTGCGGGTGCTCATCGACTCTGCATCATCACGACGTCAATCTATGTGCCGTCGTTGCAGCGTGTCCGCCAGGTTCTGACAGGACCACTGCGCCGCCAGGCTCTCTGCCGACAGTGGCTCCAGCGCGGGCAGCTGGGCCAGCACGGGGACCCCGCTGAGCTGTTCGAGGCTGCGGGGGTTGTCGGGATGGGGCGGGCCGTTGAGCACCAGACCCAGCAGGGGGATCGCCCGGGCCCGCAGCGCCTCGATCGAGAGCAGGGTGTGATTGAGCGTGCCGAGGCCGCTGCGGCCCACCAGCAGCACCGGCAGCCCCCAGCGGCGCAACTGATCGATCTGCAGCCAGTCGCGTCCCAGGGGAACCAGCAGGCCACCGGCGGTCTCGACCACCAACGCTCCCTGGCAGCGGGGCAGGTTCAGGCGCGCTTGCTCGATGGTGACGCCATCCAGTTCGGCGGCCCAATGGGGTGAAACCGGCTGGCTGAGCCGATAGACCTCGGGGATCAGGCGTTCGCGCGGCAGGTTCAGCAGTCGCTGGACACGGGCTGAGTCGCCGCCCCCTTCGAGACCGCTCTGCACCGGCTTCCAGTAGCTCGCGCCCAGTCCCTGCACGAACCAGGCGCTGACCACGGTCTTGCCCACGTCGGTGTCGGTGCCGCAGATCGCCAGTTGCAGCGGTTGGGTCATGGTGCGAGACGTTCCGGGCGCTGCCCCACCAGCAGCAACACCTGCCAGCTCACCACATCGCCGGGGGGCCAGTGGGCCAGCAACCGGCGCCACTGGGTAGCCGAGAGGCTTCCCTGGTCGCTGTGGCCGGCACCCAGGCGCCGCAGATGCCGCAGAAAGGCATGCCCCCCGGGCCCGTAGCGCACGCTGAACACCAGGCGGCGCAGGCAGCCCAGCGCCAGCACCGATGCGGCGGCGCTGACCAGGGTGTCGGCGTCCGGCAGGCGGCGGGCCGTGCAGGGCACCTGGGCCCGTTCGGCCGCCTGGTGCCACTGGGAAAAGCTGCCCGCGACCGGCACCGCCAGCGCCAGCCAGCCCCCCGGCGCCAGTGCGGCGGCCCAGTGCCTGAGCCTGGTGGCAGGGTCCTGGAGCCATTGCAGCGCAAAGCTGCTGGTGATCAGGCTGCAGCGGTTCAGCTCGGGTGGCAGCTCCTGGTCCAGATCCCACAGCAGCGCACGGCTCTTGCTGGCCAGGGGATTGCGGCGCAGCAGCCCGGCGCTGCCATCGAGCTGCAGCAGCTCCAACCGCGGCGCCTGCTGCCGCAGGGCCAGCCCCACCAGGCCGCTGCCGGCACCGAGATCGGCCCGCGGTCCCGGCACCAGGGGCAGCCGGGCGGCGTAGTGGGCGAGCCGCCAGGCGATGGCGCGCTGCAGGCCGGCATGGCTGTCGTAGTGGGACGCCTGCCGGTCAAAACGGCTGCAGCTGGCGGGCCTGGGCTGGTTCATCGCGCGCTCAGACCCTCGATCCAGGCATTCACCATCGCAACCGTGGCGGTGCCGATCAGGCCATGGCCCGCGCCGGCCAGGGTCAGCACATCGGCTTGGGGCAGTGTGTCTTCGAGCTCCCGACGGGCTGTTGGATGCACGATCTGGTCGTTGCCCGCCTGCACCAGCAGGACCTGGGCTTGGCTTGGAAAGCCGTCAGGCAGTCCCTGGGCACCGGCGATCAGTGCCAGATCGCTGTGCAACTGGTCCAGGCCTTGGGGTGCAAGCGGCTCACGGGCGGGGGATGCCTGCAGCAGCTCCGGTGCTGCAGGCGCTGCCACCTGCTGCAGAAAGGCCTGCAACATGGCGCCGGGATCGGGCCCCCGCAGCTGGGTCGCCATGGCCGCCAGGGCAGCCTGCACCCGCTTGCCCTCGCGCCCAGCCGGCACAAAACGGCCGAAGCTGGTGAGCAGCACCAGGGCATCGGCTGCCTGCAGCACCGAGGCGGGCAGCAGATGGGGGCCCAGGGAGTGGGCGATCACCACCTTGAGCCCGGGGACGTCGCTCCAGCCCGGTTGGTGGGCGTCCAGACCGCCGTAGCCCCGTTCGCCGCAGCTGCATCGCCAGCCGCGGGATTGCCACAGTGGCAGCCAGGGATCCCAGCTGCGGCTGTCGCCGCACCAGCCATGCATGGCGATCAACTGACGCTCGCTGGTCATGGACGGCCCAGCACCCGCAGCAGTCGTGTCAGCGTGCCCGGGGGAAGGTCGGCCCGCAGCACCAGGCGCAGCCGCGCTGTGCCTTCGGGCACCGTGGGTGGGCGGATCGCCACGCTCAGCAGTCCGGCCTGCTCAAGCCGGCGCTGCATCGCAAGGGCCCTGGCGTTGTCGCCCAGCAGCAGCGGCAGGATCGG
This sequence comes from Synechococcaceae bacterium WB9_2_112, assembly GCA_010027605.1. Taxonomy (GTDB): domain Bacteria; phylum Cyanobacteriota; class Cyanobacteriia; order PCC-6307; family Cyanobiaceae; genus RGUW01. Next base: position 7,408 of record RGUW01000044.1, read on the forward strand.
ACCCTCGCCGGGCGGGCGCGGCCAGCCCGCCTGTTCAAGGCCGGTGCGCCAACGTGCTGCCCGCTGCAGCAGGGCGCTCCCAACGGGGGTGCCATGGGCCTCCTGGGTCTGCAGCCAGTCCAGGGCCGCCAGCGCCCCTGCCGCCAGCGGCGGTGCCAGGGCGGTGGTGTAGCGAAAGGGGCCGCTGTGCTGCAGGAGCCATTCCAGGGTGGTGGCATCACCCGCCAGGAAGGCGCCACCACTGCCCAGCGCCTTGCCCAGGGTGCCGCTGATCAGGGCGATGCCGTCGCGGCCGTGGCCGAGTCCGCGACCGCCAGGCCCCAGCAATCCCAGGGCATGGGCCTCATCGAGCAGCAGGGCCGCGCCGTGTTGCTCGCACAGTTCCATCAGCTGCCCGACCGCTGGACTGGTGCCTTCCATCGAGAACAGGCTTTCGCTGAGCACGAGCAGGCGCCGATCGGGGCCTGCGGCACGGGCAGCCTCGAGTTGGCAGTGCAGATCGGCGAGGTCGTTGTGGCCGAAGCGTTTCAGCTTGGCCCCGCTGGCCCTGACCCCCGCCAGCAGGGAGTGGTGAATCAACCGGTCGGCCAACACCAGGCTGTGACGGTCGGCCAGGGCCGTGACCGCGGCGATGTTGGCCTGGAAGCCACTGGGAAACAGCAGGGCCTGTTCACGCCCGAGCCAACCGGCCAGCGCCTCCTCGAGCTGGGCGTGCACCGGTCGGCTGCCGCTCACCAGCCTTGAGGCACCCGATCCCAGCCCACTGCGCTCCAGTTCGGCGGCGGCGGCGGCGATCACCTGGGGGTGGCGACTCAGGCCCAGATAGTCGTTGCTGGCCAGGTCGAGCAGGGGGTCACCGCTTGTGCTCTGGCGCTCCTGGGGGTGCAGGTTGCCGGCCGCTCCGGGAGCAAAGCTGCGCAGGTGGCGCCGGCTGGTGGCCGCTTGCGCGTCAAGCGCCTGGCGCAGCGGCTGTTTCCAGGGCTGTTGCCGTTCAGCGCTGTTCAGTGGAGGCAGACCCATGCCAGCCAGTCTGGGGCAGGCATGGGTCTGTCGGTGATGGCGACGATCTGGCCAATAGGATCTCTCCAGAACCGGTTTCGGCACCGTCGCCCGCACCTCGGCCATCGATCAGCCCGATCCAGCAGCTTCCGCGCTGAGCGGCACTGGGGTGCCTCCGCTTGACCAGCTGTTTCCCTTTGCGCTTGACGGCTTTCAGCTCGAGGCCATCGACGCCCTCAACCAGGGCCATTCGGTGGTGGTCAGCGCCCCCACCGGCAGTGGCAAGACGCTGGTGGGCGAATACGCCATTCACCGCGCCCTGGCCCATGGCCAGAAGGTCTTTTACACGACACCGCTCAAGGCGCTCTCCAACCAGAAGCTGCGCGACTTTCGCGAGCAGTTCGGTGCCGAGAACGTCGGTCTGCTCACCGGCGATCTGAGTCTCAACCGCGAGGCCAGGGTCGTGGTGATGACCACCGAGATCTTCCGCAACATGCTGTACGCGGAGATCGATCACCCCGACAACGACCCTCTGGCCGATGTGGAGGCGGTGGTGCTCGACGAGTGCCATTACATGAACGACTCCCAGCGCGGCACGGTCTGGGAGGAATCGATCATTCATTGTCCGCCGGCCGTGCAGCTGGTGGCCCTCTCGGCCACGGTGGCCAATGCCGGGCAGCTCACCGACTGGATCGAGCGGGTGCATGGGCCCACGCGGCTGGTGCACAGCGACCACCGCCCGGTGCCGCTGGCGTTCAGCTTCTGCAGTGCCAAGGGCCTGCACCCGTTGCTCAACGACGAAGGCACCGGCCTGCACCCCAACTGCAAGGTGTGGCGCGCCCCCAAGGGGCACAACCGCAAGGGACCCAAGACCCCCAAGCCGCCCCAGCCCGAGGCGCCGCCGTTGGGCTTTGTGGTGGCCCAGATGGCCGAGCGGCAGATGCTGCCGGCGATCTATTTCATCTTCAGCCGCCGCGGTTGCGACAAGGGGGTGCGCGATCTGGGCAAGGTCTGTCTGGTCAACCCCGATGAGCAGGCGCGCATCCAGGCGCGGCTGAGTGCCTTTGTGGCCACCACCCCCGAAGCGGTGCGCGAGGGCGGCCATGCCGATGCCCTGCTGCGGGGCATCGCCGCCCACCATGCGGGGGTGCTGCCGGCCTGGAAGGAGCTGATCGAGGAGCTGTTCCAGCAGGGCCTGATCAAGGTGGTGTTTGCCACCGAGACCCTGGCCGCAGGCATCAACATGCCGGCCCGCACCACGGTCATCTCGGCCCTCTCCAAGCGCACGGAGCGGGGCCACCGCCCGCTCATGGGCAGCGAGTTTCTGCAGATGGCCGGGCGCGCCGGCCGCCGCGGGCTCGATTCCCAGGGCTATGTGGTCACGGTGCAGAGCCGATTTGAGGGGGTGCGCGAGGCAGGCCAGCTGGCCACCGCCCCCGCCGATCCGTTGGTGAGCCAGTTCACCCCCAGCTACGGCATGGTGCTGAACCTGCTGCAGCGCTACAACCTGGCCAAGGCCAGGGAACTGGTCGAGCGCAGCTTCGGGCGTTACCTGGCCACCCTCGACCTGGCCGACGATGAGGCGGCCATCGCCACATTGCGCGAGCGGCTCGAGCAGCTCGAGGACGGCTCGGGCGATGTGCCCTGGGAGGCGTTTGAAGACTATGAAAAGCAGCGTGGCCGCCTGCGCGAGGAGCGCCGCCTGCTGCGCATCCTTCAGCACCAGGCCGAGGAGACCCTGGCCCATGAGCTGACCCTGGCGCTGCAGTTTGCCAGCGAGGGGTCGCTTGTCAGCATCAAGGCACCCCAGCTGAGGGGCCGTGTCACGCCGGCCGTGATCGTCGAGAAGGTCAAAGGGCCCGGGCAGTTCCCGTTGTTGCTGTGCCTCACCGACGACAACGTCTGGGTCCTGCTGCCCTGCTCGGCGGTCGTGAGCCTGCACGCCGAGCTGAGCTGCCTGCAGGTCAGGCAGCTCGACGCCCCCGAGCTGCGCCATGCCGGTGAGCTGCGCCACGGTGATCAGGCCAGCGGCGGGCTGGCCCTGGCGGTGGCGTCGATGGCCCGTCGCCACGACATGCACACGCCCCAGTACGACCTCGCTTCCGAGGTGCAGAGCCAGGCCCAGCTGGTGCAGCAGCTCGAGGAGGAGCTGGAGCTGCATCCGGCCCACCGCTGGGGCGACCGCAAGCAGCTCAAGAAGCACCGCCGCCGCATGGAGGAGCTGGCCCTCGAGATCGAGGAGCGCCAGCGGCTGCTCCATTTCAGATCCAACCGGCACTGGGACACCTTCCTGGCGTTGATCGAGGTGCTGCGCCATTTCGGCGCCCTCGCGGGCGACGAGGGCCTGGAGCCCACCGAGATCGGCCGCACCGTGGCGGCCCTGCGCGGCGACAACGAGCTTTGGCTGGGCCTGGCGCTGATGAGCGGCCATCTCGATGAGCTGCCGCCCGCCGAGCTGGCGGCGGTGCTCGAGGCGATCTCCACCGAGGTCAACCGGCCCGACCTGTGGTGCGGCTACCCGCCGCCGCCGGCGGTCGATGAGGCCCTGCACGATCTGCGCGGCCTGCGGCGCGAGCTGGGCCGCCAGCAGGAGCGGGCCAAGGTGGCGTTCCCGATCTGGTGGGAGCCCGAGCTCACCGGCCTGGTGGAGGCCTGGGCCAAAGGCGCCAGCTGGAGCGATGTGATCGCCAACACCTCCCTCGATGAGGGCGATGTGGTGCGGGTGCTGCGCCGCACCGTCGATCTGCTAGCCCAGATCCCCTACTGCGAAGCCGTGAGCCAGCAGCTGCGCGACAACGCCCGCGCCGCCCTGCGCGCCATTAACCGCTTCCCGGTGTGCGAGCTCGAGGATTTGCTGCCCAAGCCCCCGGCGGCGATCGAGCGGCCCAGGCCCGAACTCCCGAGCGAGCTGCCGGCCGAGCTACCCATGCCAGGCGATTTCGCCAGCCCCCACAGCGATCTGGAGGGGTAACAGGGGTCGATGAACGAGCTGGAGCTCTGGCAGCGTGTGTTGCCACTGGCCGTGGGGGCTGCGGCAAGCCCCCTGCTGCTGCTGGGTCAGCTGGCCCAGCTCAGTGCTGGGGGCGGCCGGCTGTGGGCCCTGCGACGCAGCCTGGCCTACCTGCTGGGGGCTCTGACTGTTGTGCTGTGCTGGACTGTCGCTGCCGGATGGGTCTCCCAGCGGCTTCCGCTTCACCAGGGCGGTCAAGATCCGGTGGCTGCGGCTGTTCAGCTGGTGTTGGCGCTCTCGCTGGTGGCTGCGGCACTGCAGCTCTGGCGCCGCTCCCAGCCCCCAACGATCGTGACGCCCACAGGAGGTTCCGGGGTTCTGTCCCCCCTGCTGCAGGGGCTCAGCCTGATGGCCATCAACCTGACGTCGTTGATGCTGTTTTTGCCGGCAGCCCAGCTGGTCGGGCGTTCAGGCCAGCTCTGGCCCGAACGCGTACTGGCTTGGAGCGCCCTTGATCTGATCACCCTGCTGCCGGTTTGGTTGCCATTGGCCGTGGTGGTGGTCAGCGGCAGGGCGGGTGAGCGCTGGCTGGATCTCGGTGGTCGCTGGATCGCCGAACATCGCCGCGCGATCGAGTCGGGTGTGGCGGCTGGATTTGCCTTGTTTCTTGCTTGTCGGGGCCTGGGCGATCTTTAAGCCGCTGTTCCGGTGGCTTAACTTCGCGGCCGCAGCACCAGCCAGACGAACAGCAGCAGTCCGGCGGTGCTGACCACGGTGTAGATCCAGTCGGCGTAGGGGGTCCAGGGCATTCCCCTAGCCTGCCAGCAGCGCCTGTGCGGCCGTGATCAACCCTTCCCGCCTGCGCATCCTGGCCGTGGGCAAGGTGCGCAAGGGCTGGGTGGCCGAGGGGGTGGCTTCATACCGCAAACGCCTGCCGGGGCTCGAGCTGGTCGAGCTGCGCGATGGCGGTCGTGCCCGCGAAGCCGAAGCGATTGCCGCTGAGCTGCAGCCAAGCGAGCGCCTGGTGGCCCTTTGCGAGGAGGGGCAGACCTACACCTCGCAGGGGTTGGCCCAGGCCCTCGAGGGGTCGGGTTCGGACCGGCTGGTCTTTGTGATCGGTGGTGCCGATGGTCTCGACCCGGCCATCAAGGCCAGGGCTCACTGGCGCCTCAGCCTCTCGCCGCTGACCTTTCCGCACGAGCTGGCACGGCTGCTGCTGCTCGAGCAGCTCTACCGGGCCCTCTCGATTCAGCAGGGCGGGCCCTATCACCGCAGCTGACGGTCATCCCCACCGGCTGCAACCGCCGCGGCTGGGCTCAGCGGGCGTTCAATCAAGGGAGTGCTCGGCGCCAAAGCGGCGCAGGCTGACTCCGATCGCCACCCCACCGCTTGTTCTGGTGCATGGGCTGCTCGACAGCCCCAGCGTGTTTGACCGTTTGCGGCGCGAGCTGGGGGACCGGCGCGTTGAAGTGTTGGCTCCTGCGCTGTCGCTCCGGCTGGGCCGCACGCCGATCGCGCAGGCCGCGGCCGACCTGAGCGGCCAGATCGCGGCGGCCTATCCCGGTGAGACCCCGGTCGATGTGCTCGGCTTCTCGATCGGAGGGGTGATCGCCCGCACCTGGATCCAGCGGTTGGGGGGGCATCAGCGCACGCGGCGCTTCATCAGCGTCGGCAGCCCCCAGCAGGGAACCCTGACTGCGCGCCCCTGGCCGCGGCGGTTGTTCAAGGGCCTGGCTGATCTGCGCCATGGCAGTGCCCTGCTGCACGACCTGAACAGCAACCTCGACACCCTGGCAGGCGTCGATTGCCACAGCTTTTATTCGGCCCTCGATCTGGCGGTGCTGCCGGGTTGGCGCGCCGTGCTGCCGATCGGCCCGCGCACGCTGCTGCCGGTGGCCACCCACCCCCAGCTGCTGCGCGATGCCGCGGCGGTGGGCCCGTTGTCGCGCGAACTGCTGCGGCCCTGAGGCGTGCTGCCGCTGCGCCCGGTCGCCCTCGTCAGCCTGATGGGCAGTGCGGCGGCACCCGGTGGACTGGCTTGGCGTTTCCCTGCTGGTGCGCTGGCTGCTGGGCTGGTGGCTGTGGCTGCGCCTGCGCCTGGCCCTGCTGCCCGA
>RGUW01000431.1 GCA_010027605.1 Synechococcaceae bacterium WB9_2_112
GTTCGTCCGCTACGCTCTGTGAGGTGAGATTCACACCTCCGGCGTCAACGGCCCACCGCCTTATCAACAACTCATCCAGCAACTGGTCGTCGCTTAGGTCACGGAAGCGTGGGCTGTTGCGGATCGGATCCAGAAGGCTTGGGTTGGCGGCGACCTCTTCACGGGCACGCTCGTACATCGGCGTGCCACGCAGCCGTGCAGGCAGGTTCCGGTAGTTTCCGCCAGCCACCTGTCCGGCGACCACCTGATCACGCAGCATCGGATCGAATGCACCCTGCGTGGCAGCGGCGAACTGCCCAGAGTAAAGGTCACGCATGTGCCGTGACGGGCTTGCCAATGCCAGTGTCTTAAACCGATCTGTCACCGCATCCCAGGCAGCGACCAGACCGCGGGCCTCGCGTGGGGCACGGCTGCCGACAATCTTCTGGTTCCAGCGATCGATCACGTCCTTGGGGAACGAGACGTTTTGCAGCTGGTCCAGCGTGAGCCCGGCCCGGTCGGCCAGAACCTGAAGTGCAGGGATGGCCCCGTCCGCACGCTCGGTCACATCGAAACCGCCTAGTGCCTGCAACGCCTCCATGGGCGTGTATGCCTGGCCACCAGGCACCAGATTGGCTGGCCTGTCAAATAGATTGGCCGGCAGGGCCAGCTGGTCCAGAAACAGATTGGCCGTTGTGTTCCGCTGGCCCATGTTCCGGAGGTAGCTGGACAGATCGTTGCCAACGTCTCCGTACTTCCGCAGCCCCTGCTCGCCACCGCAACCGGGTCCGTGGCACCAGCCAGGAGATCGTTGGGATCAATGCCGTCCCGGAGGTAGTCGAACGGTCCGACACCTTGCGGCAACCAGGCACGCTCCGTGCCGTCACGCATGGTGATGCGGGCGCTGGTGGCCAGCCACTCATCAATAATGGCCCGTGCCCTGGTGGGGCCGCTGTTGGCCGCGTCGCGGAGCGCCGCCTGTAGACCGGCGTCGGCGTTCATCGCGTCCAGGACCCACGTGGGGAACGCCCGGTTGTACGTCTCACGCTGGGCGAACGCACCCTGACCAGTA
>RGUW01000432.1 GCA_010027605.1 Synechococcaceae bacterium WB9_2_112
GCGGCATGGGTGGCTCGGGCCTGTACAGCACCCGCAACTACTCGGTCGACGATGGTAACCAGGCGCTGCACCGTCCGTTTACGGTCACGTCCACCGCGCAGTTCCAGCACAACCACCCCAACTATTACCGCATGGTGGGCCTGGGCGAGCTGTGCGCCATTGTCAACGGCTACTACGTGCGCACCACGCACAACGACCCCACGCTCATTGATCAGGACGGCCGCATCTTGAGCGCGCCGCCGGTGCCCGCCAGTGTCCTGGCCAAGCCCACCGGGGTGAGTCTGAATGCAAACGGCACGGTCAGCATCGACACGGCCAGCGACACCCAGGCGCGCTACATGCGCAACCTGTTCACCCAGCACCTGGAAGACACCCGGCTGGACCTGCTCTACATGGAGGTCTGGCTGGAAAAGCTTCCCGCAGGTGGTGACCTCAACACCCTGATCAGTTCCTTCCGCCACAAGGAGAACGCCAACCGGCTGCGCGACCTGCTCAATTTCGCGCAAAAGCTCAACTATTCAGGAGCCAAGGACCTCCCAGAAAACGGCTCCTTCCGCTGTGGTGTCATCTCCCTGGTTAATGCCGATGGCACGCCCGAGTACGCCTACCTGAACTACCGACTGCGTGCTCGCGCGGTGGGCAAGTTGAGCCCCCGGGTGCCCAAGACCAGCTACAGCACGGGCGACCAAACGCCGCAGATCTCCTTCACGGTGGTCTCCGCCGCTGTGGGTGGCACACATGGCCATGCGCTGGATGTGCCCTTGACGCCTGCCGAAATGAACAGCCTCATTGGCGGGGCCACGCTCTACATCGAGTCCAGCTACAACTATTCGCCGGCCTCATCGGTGGCCGAGAACCACAGCCACCTGTATGCCCTGAGCTGGAACGGTGCAACCCTGGTTGCGACCAACCTCGGTGCCCGTCGCCCGGACGATCCGGCCAACCAGTTCCTGGCGGTCAGCGGAACACCCAGCATCGCCAGCTACCGCAAGGCCGATGGGAACATGGCTGGCCCCGTGGTCTGGAGCACGGCTGCCGTGCCGCACCAGCA
>RGUW01000433.1 GCA_010027605.1 Synechococcaceae bacterium WB9_2_112
AACCTGCGCCAACCTCTCGCAGACGTCTGCGGTGACTTTCAGGAAAGATGTCGCCGTTTGGCGCCTATTCAGGCCGCCTGATGGAAGAGTAACGCATGTTTCTCGGTTGTGTCATCGGTTGGTTCATTGATCCAGACCACGGCAGGTTGTTTCCAGCAGCGGACCGATCGTGACCAGCGCCGTGGATGGCGTTCTCTGGCGCGTTCGTAGATCAGTGTTCGCTGCTTGCTGATGGCGCCGGCCTGGCCGCTGTGGCGCTGCTGCGGCGTGACGAACTTGATGCCGCTGTGGCGATGCTCGTGGACGTACCACTCCACGAATGCAGAGGCCCACTGACAGGCCTCCTCCTTGCTGGCAAAGGGCTTGCTGGGGTAGTCGGGACGGTATTTGTCCGTGCGGAACAGGGCTTCTGAGAACGGGTTGTCGTTGCTCACCCGCGGCCGTGAGAACGAGCGCTGCACGCCCAGCTCCTCCAGCCGCGTTTCCAGCGTGGCGGAGCGCATGGCGCCGCCGTTGTCGGCATGCAGGATCAGCTGCCGCTGGCGCCGTTTGCTGATGCGCTCCCTGAGGCAGGCGCGACTGATCAGATCGGCCGCCAGCTCGGCCTCCTCACGGTCATGGACGTCCCAGGCCACGATCTTGCGGCTCCACACGTCCACCACCAGGTAGAGGTACAGCCAGACACCGCGCACCCCTGTGGGCAGGTAGGTGATGTCCCAGCTCCAGAGCTGATTGGGCCCATCAGCACGGCGCCTTGGTACGGGCCTTGGAGCCTGCGGCGGCCGTGCCCTGCCGCGGCGCTGCACCTGCTGGTTGGCATGCAGCACGCGGTAGAAGCTGCTCTCGGAGGCCAGGTAACGCCCCTCATCCGCCAGGTCAGGCACGATCTGCGCCGGTGGCAGCGAGGCGTACTGCGGCGCGTTGCAGACCGCCAGGATTTGCTGCCGCTCCTGCTCGCTCAGGCGGTGCGGCACGTGGCGGGCACTGCCCTTGCGGCGATCCCCACCGTCCCCATCACGCGCGAACTGTCGCCTCCAGCGCTGCAGCGTGC
>RGUW01000434.1 GCA_010027605.1 Synechococcaceae bacterium WB9_2_112
CTGGGGCGGCCCGATGTGCTGATCATCGGCGTCGGTGGCGGTGCCAAGGTCTACGACGGCAGCGAAGCCGCCGAAGTGGTGCGCGAACTCAAGCCGCGCCGGGTCATCCCGGTGCAATACGTGAGCGGCCGCAAGGCGCCGAACGGCTGCGATCAAAGCAGTGTTGATCCCTTCCTCAAGGCCATGGCCGGCACCAAGGTGAACCGCACCGGTGCAACCCTGAGCCTCCCCGGCAAGCTGGGCGATGGCCTGGTGATCGAGGTGATGCGCTGATCCGCCGTGGCGGGTCTCAGGCCTCGATCGCCCTGTACGCCTGCCAGAACTGCTGCATCTGCGCACGCGTGCCGATGCTCACCCGCAGGGAACCATCGATCAGGGGCTTGCCTGCCATCGAACGCACCAGAATGCCGGCCTCGCGTAGCTGGGCTTCGGCCACGGCAGCAGGCTGCCGTGGCCAGAGCAGCAGGTAGTTGCCTCCATCGCAATGGTGCCTGATGCCGGCCCCTTGCAGCTGCTCCACCAACCAGCTCCGGGCTTGCTTGACCTCAGCCACATAGGCATCGGTGTAGGCCTGATCGGCCAGGGCGGCATGGGCCGCCGTCACCGCAACGCTGTTGATGTCGTAAGGGCCGGTGACGCGGCCGATGCGATCGATCACCGGCGCAGCGCCGATGGCAAAACCCATGCGCAGGCCGGCCAGACCAGCGGTCTTGGCCAGGGAGCGCAACACCACCAGGTTGGGGGTGCCGGCAAAGTCGGCCAGGGGCAGCACGCTGTCGCCGGTGAAGGCCTCATACAACTCATCGATCACCACCAGGGTCTGGGGCGCCGCGGCGGCCAGTTCCAGGATCGGCTCGGGAGCCAGTCGGGTGCCAGTGGGGTTGTTGGGGTTGCAGATCAGCAGGATCCGGGGCGAAGCCCCCACCAGCGCGTCCCGAACCGCATCAAGCGGAAAGGCAAAATCGGACACCCGGTAAGGCATCGCCTGGATAGCCATGCCCTGCATCTGGGCGCAGGGGGTGTAGTACCCGAAGGTCGGGCTGGTGGTGAG
>RGUW01000435.1 GCA_010027605.1 Synechococcaceae bacterium WB9_2_112
TGCGGTTAACCTTCCACGATTAACTGTAGGGGTTTTCTTTAGTAACCTCTCTCTGAACTACCCATAGGGGTTTTATTTAGGAACCCACACTAAACTACCCACTTCCTGACTGAGGACTCACCGCAACACACTATAATTGGACTATTTTCTTAGTTACTATTAACTGGTGACTGACGCTAAGATCGGTGACATCAGTTAAAACCCATAAACTAGGTTATATACCGGCCCTAGTTTAATCTCGGCTCCAGATGCGTCAGCGTAGCTGGCTAGGATCTGTTTCACTAAGTGGCACTAGCACAACCTGACCGTTACCTTTGGCCTTAGAAGCGCTCAATGTTACACGACTAGCATGGCCTTTGCTACCTGCTTCATTAGCGGTCCTTTATGACTGTAATAACGTGACCCTAATTAAACACTTAATTAGCTTAATAATGTGTGCGTGAGCAATAACCAGAGGAATCTAACTGATTATTCCACAATGAAACCCTTAAGAAAGCTGAGACATTGTTTAACCTCTACCTAAAATGACCAGTTAAAGACGCATTAATAGGCTATTTTAGGGGCTGAGTTTTATCATTAAGCGTAGGCAACCGGGCTCCTCTACCAAACTACTTTTCTTAAACCTCGGTCTCTTTTTGTTGTTGCTTAACTTAGCTCCATAAACCTCAATTTCTAGCGGAGTCCCAATAATTAAACTAAATTACCTCGTCCGTTTCGTCTTTAAAGTTTATCGAACAACTCTGCGCGTTCTCTTTTCACTTAACAAAAAGAAACTTTCAACTTGAAATCTTCTCTCTGCTTCAGAATTCTAAGATTCTGTGAACGTCTCTCCTCAAACACGTTTTTAGACGTGTTTTCAGTTCGACGTCTCAAGAACGACTGCCTTTATTAGACAACCTTCTTCAGTGAAGCTCCAAGAACGACTGCCTATTTCTAGACAACCTTCCTCGTTCGCTGTCAGAGAACGACTGCCTTTGACTCACAGTCGTATCTTTACACTTGTAAAGTGCTTCGTTAATCTGGCCTAATGATTACACACCGGCTAACTAA
>RGUW01000436.1 GCA_010027605.1 Synechococcaceae bacterium WB9_2_112
AGTGGCCGGGCACCTCCTGCTGGGCATTGTCTGGAAGGTGATGGCCGTGGTTGTAGAGCGTGTCGAGCCAGAGCTTTTCAAGCCCGCTGCCAGCCAGATCTTTGAGGCGCTCCAGAATTGTGCTGCGGCCATCCACACCGCCCTGGCCCACCAGTTCGCAGCGCGCCAGATCGAGCAGCCACTGCTTGAGCTCCGGCTGCTGGCGGTCGATCAGATCGTGATCCCGCTGGTTGTGATATCCGAGCAAGCAGCGGTAGCAACCCGCTTCGCATTCAGGATCGGCATTCACCAGCTGCGCTTCCAGCGCGGGCATCTCTCCATCCCAGCTCCAGTGGCAGATCTCCAGCGCGGTTTTGGCAACCGCGTGCAGCGACGAGGCGTTCTCCACCAGCCGGCTCAGGGCACCGGCGCCCCCTTCTGCGGACTCGTAGAGCAGCAGGGCTGTGGCGAACTCCTCGTTGGGCATGAGTTCTGCGGCGATCTCACTGCCATCGAGCTGGAAGGCCACCTCAATGCCTCGCTTGATCGCGCTCTTGACGCTCACCAATTGCGTGGGTTGCCAGTCGCCCAGAAACCGCACGAGCAGGGCGTTTTTGCGGTCTTGCACATAGGGCGTGATCTTCACGAAGCCCACCTCCGGGCCGTCGTCATCGGCTGCATCACCGCGTAGATCCTTCTCCCCGCCCCATTGCCCGTTGGTTGGGTGGATGGGGAAGCCCATGTCGTTTTTGTTCTCGCGGCGGCGCCAGCCCAGATTCACCCGGCTGATCTGTGTGGCCGGGGCGTAGCTGAGCTCCAGTAGCGGCTGGCCCGCACAACTCACCTGGGCCTTGGCCACCTTCACCACGCCGTTTTCTTTGGGGAATTCGTAGGTGGTGATCAGCTCATAGCCGAGCCGTTGGCGCTCCTCGTCGTCGGAGGTGATCCGATCAGCCCGCTTGGTGGTGACCTGCTCGATCTGGTACAGCCGAGGGATGCGCACCGCCTTGCCCTCGGGATGCAGTTTGAGCGGGGTGCCGCAATGGCAGCACAGCTCCAGTTCAGCCGCAT
>RGUW01000437.1 GCA_010027605.1 Synechococcaceae bacterium WB9_2_112
ACGGATGCTCTATCCCGTTTTGTGGCTGGCCGGAACTAAGGTTTTCCCTCATGCCCCTGGTCGATTCAGTGCATCCAACGGCTGCCCAACTCCTGCCTCTCAGGCTCGATGCGTTTACGAGCATCGAGATGACCATGACGCACCTTGTTAAGCAGCTCGGACTCCGGTAGTTCACCGTGAATCAGGTCAGCGCGGTCGTGGTTGATTTTTTCGCCGGCGACGATCTGGTGTCCTGCGTGGACTCACTTCGGCTCGAGGGAATCGAACAGATCATCGTCGTTGACAACAGCACCGAAGGTGCCAGCGCCACTGCGCTGATGGGCCCAGTAGACCCTGAATGCGAGCGGCGATGGCTGCGGCATCGAGCCCTCGCCAATCCAGCTCGGGCACGTCCAGCCACAACGGCCATTCCCCCAACACCGGCACGCAACACCCCATTGCCAGGGCTTCCGCCTGGGCGAAGCCGAAGGATTCGTAATCCGCTGGCAGCAGCAGCAGCTTGCTCCTGGCCAAGCCGCTCTGCACGGCTGCATCGCTGCCTGCGGTGATCACCGTGATCTCAGCGGCGGGTGGCTGCTCCGGCGGATGGGCCAGCAACGCCAGGCTGGGCAGCCCGGTGCGCTGGGCCAGGTGTTCAAACAGTGGCCAACCCTTCTGGGCCGTGGGTCGACCCAGAAACACCAGATCAAAGGGGCGGGCTTGGTCGGGCTGCGGTTCTGAGAGCGTGAACCGACGCTCAAACCCCAGGCTGATCCCCTGGCAGCGGCCCGCATCCAGTCGGGCGTGTTCCTGCGCCGACAGCACGCGAACCTCGATGTTGGCCCGCTGCGCCAGCCTCAGGGCCCAACGCGCCAGGTGGGCCTTGACTGTGTGCCGTACGTGGTCCGGCGGATGAAAACAGGGCACCCAGAGAATCACGGCGGTGGGGCGCAGCAGCCGCTGCCGCAGCACTTGCAGGTAGGCCCAGGGGCTGCCGCAGCCCAGCATCACCAACTGCGCGGGTAGCCGCGGCCAGAGCCCTTGCAGCAGCTGGCTGCGTTGCCCCCTGCG
>RGUW01000438.1 GCA_010027605.1 Synechococcaceae bacterium WB9_2_112
TGCGTAGCGAGCCATGTACTCGGGGCTCGACAGGTACATCTTGCGTCCGGCAATCTCGCGGGGCATCCCCGCATTGGGTTGGACGGACAAGGGCCTCGTCGTCACCTTCGCCATGCGCTCGAGCGTCTCCAGCACCTTCGCCAGCTTTGCCTGAGCGTTGATCGCACCCAACGCGGCGCCGTGATTCTTCGCTGCCATGGCCTCTCGGAACACCGTGTCGAGCCTGGACAACAGAAGGGCAATCATCTCGTGACGCTCAACATCCCAGCCCCTAATCAGCTCCGCACGGGCAGCGGCCACCAAACGATCGGCGCTGCGATGCGACACCCCCCACGATTCGCGGGCGCGGTGGTGCACCTCGGCGGTGCTGAATCCTTCCACCAGCCAGCGGGCAACCTGCTGTGATCGGGCAACGTTGTGGGCCACTGCACCCCCTACCCCTTCCACGCCATCGGCCGCCACGGTCATCAGTCCTTTACAGCCCGTGGGCCTGCATTTGCAGGAGCACGCGGCGCTCATCATCCGGGGGCAGGGCAGCGGCAGCGATGGCCGCCACCGCTTGCGCGATCAACTGACGGCGGATCCGTTGATCGTGGGCCAGATCGCCGAACTGCTCACGGTGCTCCGGATGATGTTCGAGCAACCATGCGGCGGCTCGCCAATCCACCCCCGCACTGCTGGCGACGGCAGCCACCAGGGCCTCGGCATCGGTGGCCACACAACCCAGGATCGACATCAGCGGCAGGAAGGTGTGCCTCAGATTTCCGACCCGAACACAGGGCAGGAGCGGTTCAAGCTGCGGCACCCAACCACCGGGCCAGTTCTTCACGTTCGAGCTGACGCCGAATCGAAACAACCGTCGCGGCCAACGTGGGCATGGGTGGCGGGTCTGCCGTGGAAGGTGGGCGGTAATGGTGATCTGTGGGGCAGCGGGCAGGGTCGGCGGTGACAAGTGGAAAAAGATTGATTGATTCGACAGAAACAACAGCCGGTTGAGCCCCCCCCTTGGGTGAGGGGTGTGTACCAAGCACCGAACGGGAGGCGTAACA
>RGUW01000439.1 GCA_010027605.1 Synechococcaceae bacterium WB9_2_112
ACGCTGGCGTACCAGCAGTTCTTCGGATCGAACAGCAGCACTGCCATGAACGGCACCGGTGCTGCTGGTAGCCCGAACTACTCTGGCGGCGGCGGTATCAACCAGGGTGACAACTATGCCGGTGGTTTCGGCCTTGAAAACGCCTACGTCAAGAAGGACATGGGCAATGGCTTCAGCGTGCAGGTGGGTCAGTTCAAGAGCCCCTTCCTGCGCGAGTGGCTGGTGAGCAGCAAGTACCAGCTGGCCGCCGAGCGCTCGATCATGAGCACCATGTTCAACACCGGCTGGACCCAGGGCATTCAGGCCAACTGGAACAATGACATGCTGCGCGTGATGGCCAGCTACAACGACGGCGCCAACAACGCGAACCTCGGTTCCGCGTCCGGCACCAAAGTGAACGGTGGCAACAACAATGGCGTTGGCTTCACCCAGTGGGCCTTCACTGGCCGCGTGGAGTGGATGGCCTTCGGCAACTGGGCCCAGTTCGACAACCTCACCAGCATGCGCGGCGAGAGCGCCGGCCTGCTCGTGGGCGCTGGCATGAACTGGCAGCGCGGTGGCAATCAGGACGCTACCGCCACCACGCTTGCCGCCAACGGCAACGCTGATGGCGAGTTCTTCACCTGGACCGCTGACGCGACTTGGGACCTCGGTGGCGCGAACATCTACGCCGCCTGGACCATGAACACCGCGTACAGCAACCCAGGTGGCACCGGTAGCCAGAACAGCTACGGCGCCATCATCCAGGGCGGCTACTTCATCACCGACGCCATCGAGCTCTTCGCTCGTTGGGAGTGGATGAGCAGCCAGAACAGCAGTGCCAACCCCCCCGCCGCTGGCGGCATCGCGGGTAGCCCGGCCACCAGCGCCTTTGTGAACAACATCGGCACCATCGGTGGCAACTGGTACATCAGCAAGAACGTGAAGTGGACCACTGACGTCGGCGTCAGCTGGAACCCCGTCACCTTCCAGACCGGCCTGTTCGGTCAGGACATCGCTGGTGCTGACTACCGCACCGAACCCAGCAGCGGCGGCGGCCAGGTCGTGAT
>RGUW01000440.1 GCA_010027605.1 Synechococcaceae bacterium WB9_2_112
CGGGCGGTGCTGCATTCGCGCTCCACACTGGCCACGCCGCCCAGCAGAAACAGGGTGATGCTGCGCACCTTGACCCCCTGGGACAGGGCCACCAAAGAATGCCCCAGTTCGTGCAACAACACCGACACAAACAGCAGTAGGGCCGTCAACAGGGCCAGACCCCAGCGCAGCGGCACTGCGGGTGCAGGCTCAAGGGCCTGGGTGTAGTGCTGCTGAAAGGCCAGGGTGGCCATCACCAGGATCACAAACCAGGTGGGGTGGATGCGCAGGGGAATGCCGCGAATCTTCAGAACAGTCCAGCCTTCTCCCACGTCCTGAGGTGCAGCGGTGGTTGGGCCCTGGGGCCGGGGTCGAACCTCGATCCTAGAAAGAACAGGGGCATCGAGGTTTCAGGCGACATGACCTTGCTCAAAATCTGCGGTCTGCGGCAAAGCGACCAGGCCGCGGCGATCGCAGCCATGGGGATTGATGCGATCGGTGTGATCGCGGTGCCGGGTTCACCGCGGTATGTGCCGGCAACGCAGCGGCCGGCCCTGTTTGCCGCCGTGCGGCAGGCCAATCCCGGTTGTCAGGGGGTGCTGGTGGTAGCCGATCCGAACCCGGGATTGATCGACGAGCTGCGTCCGGGGTGGGGCCATCAGGTGGTGCAGCTGCACGGCGACGAAACCCCCGAGCAGTGCCGGCAGTTGCGCGACAAGTTGGACGGGGTGATCCTGTGGAAGGCCCTGCGGGTGCGTAGCCGGGCCGATCTGCAACGGGCCAGGACCTACCAGGGCTGCGTCGATGCCCTGTTGCTCGACGCCTGGGTCAGCGGCCAGCTGGGAGGTACCGGTGTGGCCATCCCGCTGGAGCTGCTGCAGGCCTTTGAACCACCCCTGCCCTGGTGGCTGGCCGGCGGTATCCGGGAGGCCAGCGCCGCCGCCGCCCTCGCCGTACTGCAGCCAACCGGCCTGGACGCGTCGAGCGGGGTCGAACGCAGCCCCGGTGACAAAGATCCGGCGCGGGTAGCTGCACTGCTGGCGGTGGTCAGGGCGGCAATGCAAGCT
>RGUW01000045.1 GCA_010027605.1 Synechococcaceae bacterium WB9_2_112
TGGTGGCACACCATCAGCATGTCGAGGTGTTCCTCAAGCGTGTTGCGGGTGTAGGGCTTGGTGGGATTGGTGCTGCTGGGCAGCACATTGGCCTCGCCGCAGATTTTGATGATGTCGGGGGCGTGGCCGCCGCCGGCCCCTTCGGTGTGGAAGGTGTGGATGGTGCGGCCGCCGATGGCGCGGATCGTGTCTTCGACGAACCCGGCTTCGTTGAGGGTGTCGGTGTGGATCGCCACCTGAATGTCGAAGCGATCCGCCACCGAGAGGCAGCAGTCGATCGCGGCGGGGGTGGTGCCCCAGTCCTCGTGCAGCTTGAGGGTGATGGCACCGGCGCGGATCTGTTCCTCGAGACCTTCAGGGGTGCTGGCATTCCCCTTGCCGAAGAAGCCCAGGTTGACCGGCAGACCCTCGGCCGCCTGCAGCATGCGGGCCATGTGGAAGGCGCCGGGGGTGCAGGTGGTGGCGTTGGAGCCCGTGGCCGGACCGGTGCCGCCGCCCAGCAGGGTGGTGACCCCGCTGGCCAGGGCGGTCTCCACCTGCTGCGGACAGATGAAATGGATGTGGGTGTCGATGCCGCCGGCGGTGACGATGTGCCCCTCGCCGGCGATGGCCTCGGTGCCCGGGCCCACCACGATGTCGACGCCCGCCTGGGTGTCGGGGTTGCCGGCTTTGCCGATGGCCACGATGCGGCCGTCCCGCAGGCCGATGTCGGCCTTCACGATGCCCCACCAATCGAGGATCAGGGCGTTGGTGATCACCGTGTCGACGGCGCCTTCGGCCCGGGTGGTCTGCGCCTGGCCCATGCCATCGCGGATCACCTTGCCACCCCCGAACTTGACCTCGTCGCCGTAGACCGTGAGGTCCTTCTCGACCTCGAGGATCAGCTCGGTGTCGGCCAGCCGCAGCCGGTCACCCGTGGTGGGGCCATAGGTCTCGGCGTAGGCGCGGCGCGAGATGCGATAGGCCATGGAGGGTCTGCTGCGAAGCGGTTGGGGGGTTCGGGCTCAGTCGAGCGGGCCGTTGATCAGCCCGTTGAAGCCGAACACGCGGCGGTTGCCGGCGAACGGCACCAGGTTCACGCTGCGGCTGTCGCCGGGTTCGAAGCGGATGGCGGTGCCGGCGGGAATGTCGAGCCGCAGGCCGCGGGCCGCCTCGCGGTCGAACTCCAGGGCGCTGTTGGCCTCGTAAAAGTGAAAGTGGGAGCCCACCTGCACGGGGCGATCGCCGCTGTTGGCCACCTCGAGGGTGGTCACGGGCCGGCCGGCGTTGAGTTCGAGCTCGCCCGGTTCGGGGAGCAGTTCACCGGGGATCAGGGAAGCCATGGCTGGTGCGCGGTCGGGACAGGAGAGGCTCAGCGGATCGGGTCGTGCAGGGTGACGAGCTTGGTGCCGTCGGGGAAGACCGCCTCGATCTGGACCTCGTGCACCAGCTCGGCCACGCCCTCCATCACCTGGTCGCGGCTCAGCCAGGTGGTGCCCTCGGCCATCAGCTCGGCGACGCTTCTGCCATCGCGGGCGCCCTCGAGCACCAAAAAGCTGAGCCAGGCCACCGCTTCGGGATGGTTGAGCTTCAGGCCGCGGCCCAGGCGCCGTTCCGCCAGCAGGGCGGCGGTCACGATCAGCAGCTTGTCTTTTTCCTGGGGTGTCAGGTGCATGGCGTCAGTCTGTCAGTGCTCTGCCGCGCGGGGCGTTCAGGCTGAACCAGCCTCCGGCCACGGGTTCTCCTGAAAGGGCCACACCCGCGGCAGCTCGGGCGGTTGCAGGGCACGGAACGCGCGCAACCGCGCCCAGATGCGGCAGAACCAGAACCGTGCTGCCTGGGTCGAGCTGCCGCGATAGCGGGCGATCAGCCCCTGGTCCAGGGGTCCGCAGGCCATGGTGCCCGGCAGTCCGTTGCGGTCGCTGCGACACTGCTCAAGCAACGCTGCCAGGGCGGCTGGTTCGAGGCTGAGCGGCGCGGCCCACACCAGGGAGCCGAACACCGGTTCTCCCCCCAGGCCATGGGGACTGGTCAGGGCCGCATCGCCCAGCTCGAGCCGATCGACCAGCTCCCAGCGGGGGCCGTTGGGATGCTGTCGCTGGATGCTCAGGGCCGAGCGCCAGCGCCCCGCCCCCAGGCCTTCGCCGGCGGCGGTGCGGCCGAAGCGCACCACCTCGGCCCCCAGAAACGCGGCATCGGCGGCCAGGGTCAGCTGCAGCGTCTGTTCAAACAGGGCGCCGTTGTAGAGCACCAGCTCCTGCGGCAGCCATTCGAGATCGCTGCCCTGCTCGAGCTGGAGCTCCACCTGCTGCCGCGACCATTGACCGCCGGGGTGAAGGCGCGAGCGGCCCACGCTGCCATAGGCCTTCTGGGCGGCCACGGTGGTGATCAGGGCAC
This sequence comes from Synechococcaceae bacterium WB9_2_112, assembly GCA_010027605.1. Taxonomy (GTDB): domain Bacteria; phylum Cyanobacteriota; class Cyanobacteriia; order PCC-6307; family Cyanobiaceae; genus RGUW01. The sequence continues at coordinate 2,377 of RGUW01000045.1, forward strand.
GACTGTGCGGCCCGGCTTCGATGACCAGGTCCAGCTGGTCGCCCCCCACCAGGCCGCCGGCGGTGTGCAGCAGCGGCAGCTCGCAGTGGCCGCTGGCCTGGGTGAAGGCCCGCTGCAGCTTGAGTGGTGCGCTGGCCCGCCCCTGGTGAACGGTGCGGTCACCCCGCTGGCTGAACTGCAGCCAGGCCTGGCCCCTCCAGCTCTCCAGTGCGATCCTGCAGCGACCTGCCCACTCTGCTGCAGTGGCTTCTGTGTTGCTGGTGCAACGTCTGGATCCAATCGCGGCTGAGCCCGCCGGGGTGGTGAGGCGCCTGCAGCTGAGTCTGAGCGCGGATCAGCGCACCAGCCTGCGCGGCCATCGCCGCAGCAGCTGCGGCCATGACCTGGTCCTGCAGCTGCCCCGGGGCGCGGCCCTGCAGCCCGGTGAGTGGCTGCTGAGCGACGACGCGCAGGTGGCCGTCGAGGTGGTGGCAGCTCCCGAGCCCCTGCTGCGGGTGACGGCGGCGGCGGATCCCCTGGCTCTGATGCAGGCCGCCTATCACCTGGGCAACCGCCATGTGGCCCTGGAGCTGCATCCTGATCACCTGCTCCTGCAGCACGACACGGTGTTGCTCGATCTGCTGCGGCACCGGGGGTTGGCGGTCGAGGCGATCGAAGCGCCGTTTCTGCCCGAAGGGGGGGCCTATGCAGCCGTGGAGGGCCATGGTCATCACCACCACCCCTGATCCCGACCAGGCCCTGCTGCGTCTGATGCAGCTGGTCAGCCCGGCCCTGCCGGTGGGTGCCTTCAGCTATTCGGAGGGTCTCGAGGCCCTGCAGCAGGCCGGGGAGCTGGGTTCGGCTGCGGCTCTGCAGGCATGGCTCCAGGCCGAACTGCAGCGCGGCAGCATCGCGATCGAGACAGCCGCCCTTTCGGAGCTCATGCAGCTCATCGCACGCCTGCGCGCGGGAGAGCACAGCGCCGCGGAGGCCCTGGCCGAGCGCGATGGCTGGTTGCTGGCCCAGCGCGAAGCCGCCGAAGTGCGCGCCCAGCAACGCCAGATGGGTGGGTCGCTGCTGCAGCTGCTCAACGACCTGTGTGGGCCGCTGCTGCCCCCGGGCTCACCGGCCCGGTGCGACGCGCTGCTGCGCACCCTCACCTGGCCCGCCGCCTTTGCCTGGGCCGGCGTGTGTGCCCAACTGGCGTCGCCGCAGCTGGAACAGGCCTATCTCTACGGCTGGACGGCGAACCAGATCAGTGCGGCGGTGCGCCTGGTGCCGCTGGGTCCCACCGAGGGCCAGCGGCTGCAGTGGCAGCTGGCGCCGTTGATCGCTGCGCGTGCCGAGCAGCTGGCCGCGGCCGCGGCATCCGCACTCTGGAGTGGTGGTGTGGGTGCCGGTCTGGCCCAGCTTCAGCATGCTGAGTTGTATTCCCGCCTGTTCCGCAGTTGATCCTGACCCGTCGCTCCGGATTGCGGTTGCTGGGCGGCGCCGCCACGGCAGCCCTGCTGGGTCCGCTGCTGGGCTGCGGTTCGCGTCGGCTCGACAGTGCCGGCGATGGCTCCCGGCCGCGTCGGGTGGGCCTGCTGCAATACAGGGCGTCGCTGCCGTTGCAGCTCACCCGCGATGCCTTCGTGGCCAGTCTGGCGGCCAGGGGGTTCCGGGAGGGGCCCCGGTTACAGCTGCTGCGCCGCGATGCCGACGGCAGTCAGCGGCGCTGCCACCGGCTGGCGGCCGAACTGGTCCGCGCCCGGCCCGATCTGCTGGTGGCCCTGGGCACGCCCTCGCTGATGGCCGCCCTCGCCGAGGCCCCCTCCAGCCTGCCGATCGTCTTCTGTTACTGCTCCAATCCCTGGGCGGCCGGGGCGGGTCACAGTGCCCATCAGCACCGGCCCAACGTGACGGGCACGGTCACCACCAACCCGGTCGATCAGCAGCTGCAGCTGGCCCGCACGGTGCTGCCGGCACTGACCCAGGTGGGCTTGCTCTACAACCCGGCCGAAGCCAATGCCAGCTTCGAAGCCGAGCTGCTGGCCCAGGCTGCCTCCGCCCAGCAGGTGCAGTTGCAGCGCGAGCCCGTGGCCCAGCCTGCCGACCTGGCCCTCGCCTGGGAGCGCCTGCGCCAGGGGCAGGTTCAGGCCCTGCTGCAGGTGGGCGACTACACCACCCAGCAGGGGTTTGCCCAGCTTGCCGAACTGGCCTGGGCGGCCCGCCTGCCCCTGTTCGGGGTCGATCCGGCATTCGCGGGTCTGCGCGGCTGCCTGGCGGTGGTGGGTTGGGATCCCTGCCGCGACGGGCGGCAGGCCGGTGTTCTGGCGGCGCGGGTGCTGGGCGGCACGCCTCCGGCCGACCTGCCGTTCGAGCGGCCCGGCCGCCCGCAGGTCTGGCTCAACGCGGCGACGGCCCGGCACCTGGACCTGCGCCTGCCGCAGGCGGTGCTGGCCGAGGCGACTCTGGTGCCGGCTGCAGCAGCTGCAGCAGCCAGCTGCGACTGAGGCTCTGCAACAGGGCGTTGCTGCTGCGCGCCAGGGCCTGAATGTCGCCCAGGGTCGACTGCAGGGCGCTGAGCGTTGTCTCCACCCGGGCGGTGGCGCGCTCGACCCTCGCTTCAAGAGCGCCCGCCCGGCCCGTGAGATCGCGCTCGAGACTGTTGGCCAGCCGTTCGCCGCTGCCAAGGGTGCGGTCGAGCTTGTCGAGCGAGCGGGGCATCCGCTGCTCCAGCAGCCTGGCGCTGCTGCTGAGCACCTTCTGCAGCGGAATGCGACTGGCGGCCAGATCCTTGATCAGGCTGGCCATGCCCGGACTGGGTTCGTAGATCAGGGTCTCGTTCGGGGCCCCAGGGTTCCGACGGCCCAGATCGTGCAGGTCCGGCGTGATCGCGACGTAGGGACTGCTGATCAGGCCGTCCTGAACCAGGGAGGCCCGGCTGCGGGGGCCGATCATCGGCTGCTGGGCTTTGGCCACCTGCAGGGTCACCTGCACCTGGGCGTCGTTGAGCAGGCGGATGCGTTGCACCTGACCCACCGGGTAGCCCGAGATCATGACCGCCATACCCGGTCTGAGCCCGGCGGCGCTGTAGGTGCGGAAGCTGAGTTCCAGGCTGGGCGACCACCAGTTGCGCGGGGCACCCATGCCCGCCACCAGCAGCAGCAGCAGCAGCAGGCTGCCGCCGAGCCATCCCCGATGCTCCAGGTCGGCCTCGCGCAGGTGCTTGCGGCTGGTCGCCATGGCTCATTCCACTCCCACACTGATCAGGGGCGTGATCAGCAGCGCCCAGGCCAGGTCGAGCAACAGCACCACCGCCAGGCTGACGCTGATCGCCCGCGACAGGCCCGCCGTCGGGGGCAGACCGCGGCGGCGGGCCCGGGCCCCCTGGTCGAGGGCGATCCACAGGGTCAGACCGGCGAACAGGGCGGTCTTCATCAGGCTGAAGCCCAGCAACAGCGGATCCAGGTTGCCCACCAGAAAGCGCAGTTCATCGAGGCTGTCGAGCTCGGGCCGGGTCAGCATCGCGGCCACCAGGGCGGCGGCGAGCATGTAGGGCAGATGGGCCAGGGCGCCCAGGATCAGGCCGCCGGCCTGCTGGCGCCAGACCTGGCGCAACCAGCTCGACCGCCGGCGGGCGAACCGGGCTCCCAGCTTCACCATCAGCGGCCCATCGCGCAGCAGCAGCAGCAGGCTGATGAGCACCGGCGCCACCAGCGCTGTGGTGCGGATCGACAGCACCTGCACGCTGAGGTTGGCCACCTGCTCAAGGGGCCCGGCCAACAGCTGGATGAAGCCCATGCTCACGGCGGCACCGGACAGCAGGGCCAGTCCGACATTGCCGAAATCAAGCCTGTTGAGCCTGTTGACCATGGCCCTGCGCTGGCTGCCGATCGCCGCCAGGATGGCAGCACCGGAGACTCCCGGCACGGGGGTGTTGCACGATGAGTCGGTTGCGGGTTGGCGTGGCCGGGCCGGTGGGCTCGGGCAAGACGGCATTGGTCGAGGCACTGTGCCGGCGCTTGCGCGATCGGCTCCAGCTGGCCGTGGTGACCAACGACATCTACACCCAGGAGGATGCCCAGTTCCTGACGCGGGCGGGGGCTCTGGAGCCCGGGCGCATCCGCGGCGTGGAGACCGGCGGCTGCCCCCACACCGCCATCCGCGAAGACTGCTCGATCAACCGGGCCGCCGTCGCCGAACTGGAAGCCGCCTTTCCTGATCTCGACCTGGTGCTGGTCGAAAGCGGTGGCGACAACCTCGCCGCCAGCTTCAGCCCCGAACTGGTGGATCTGTGCATCTATGTGATCGATGTGGCGGCCGGCGACAAGATTCCGCGCAAGGGCGGGCCGGGCATCACCCGCTCTGACCTGCTGGTGATCAACAAGATCGATCTGGCGCCGATGGTCGGCGCCAGCCTGGAGGTGATGGAGCACGACACCGTCCGCATGCGTGGGGCCAGACCCTGGTGCTTCACCAACATCCGCACGGGTGAAGGGCTGGAGCAGGTCGAGGCATTCCTGCTGCAGCAATTGCCCGTTCGGTAGCCATCGTTACAGCGCAAACAGCTTGCGCAAGGAGGGCAGAAGCCTTGCGCTGCCATGAGTCTCATCGCTTGGGAAAACGGTGTCAACCGCTACCGGTTGTTGCACGGGGCACTCGATACGTTCCAACCACCGCTGATCGGCGGCAGCTCAACCTGTGTTTTTTGCAACCCATGACGTTTCCCCTGACGCGGAAGTCGATCCGACCGCTGGTGGGCGGTGCCACCTTGCTGGCCACCTCCATCTCGCTGGTCGCCTGTGGCGGCGGTCAGCAGGCCGGCGGCAAGTTTGATGGCGAAGTGAAGGTCGGCATCCTTCACTCCCGCTCGGGCACCATGGCCATCTCCGAGAACACGGTGGCCGAAGCCGAGTTGATGGCCATTGATGAGATCAATGCCAAAGGTGGCATCACCATCGACGGCAAGAAGCTCAAGATCGTTCCCGTTGAGGAAGACGGTGCATCCGATTGGCCCACCTTCGCTGAGAAAGCGAAGAAACTGATCGATCAGGACAAGGTTGCCGTCGTCTTCGGTGGCTGGACCTCAGCCAGCCGCAAGGCGATGCTGCCGGTGTTCGAAGCCAAGGATCATTTCCTCTTCTACCCGATTCAGTACGAGGGTCAGGAGTGCTCCAAGAACATCTTCTACAGCGGTGCAGCCCCCAACCAGCAGGCTGAGCCCGCTGTCGACTGGCTGCTCAAGAACAAGGGCAAGGACTTCTTCCTGGTCGGTTCGGATTACGTCTATCCGCGTACCGCCAACACCATCATGAAGGAGCAGCTCAAGGCGAGCGGCGGCAAGGTGGTGGGTGAGGACTACCTGCCCCTGGGCAACACCGAGGTGGCTCCGATCATTGCCAAGATCAAGCAGGCCCTGCCCAAGGGTGGTGTGATCGTCAACACCCTCAACGGTGACAGCAACGTGGCCTTCTTCAAGCAGATGAAGGCTGCCGGCATCACCCCGGCCAACGGCTACTCGATCATGAGCTTCTCGATCGCCGAAGAGGAGATCGCCGCCATCGGTCCTGAGTACCTCGAAGGCACCTACGCCGCCTGGAACTTCTTCCAGAGTCTCGACACTCCTGCGTCCAAGGAGTTCACCAAGAACTTCAAGGCCAAGTACGGCGACAAGCGCGTCACCAACGACCCCGCTGAAGCCGCCTACATGATGGTCTACCTGTGGGCCGCTGCAGCCGAGAAGGCGAACAGCGTCGATGACAACAAGGTGCGCGAGTCGCTGATCGGCGTGAGCTTCGATGCTCCCGAAGGCAAGGTGACCGTGATGCCCAATCACCACGTCGAGAAGCGCGTGCTGATCGGTGAGGTGCAGAAGGACGGCATGTTCAAGATTCTCGAGGACAAGGGCTTCGTGAAGCCTGTGGCCTGGAACCAGTTCGTGCCTGAGACCAAGGGTTACACCTGCGACTGGACGCAGAAGCGTCCTGACGCGGGCAAGTTCAAGATGTGATCGAGGGCCGTCCGGCCACTCGATTCCGTTGATCTGGGGGGACATGGATCCCCCCTTTTTTCTCCTTTGCAGGTCCTGATGGATCTTCTTTACGACACACTCTTCAACGGCCTGGCGATCGGTTCGGTTCTTGTCCTTGCAGCTCTGGGACTGGCCGTCGTCTTCGGTCTGATGGGTGTCATCAACATGGCCCATGGCGAGTTGATGATGCTCGGTGCCTACACGACCTTTGTGGTCCAGAACCTGTTCAAGGACGGTCCGCTTGAGGCGCTGTTTCCGATTTACATCCTGATCGCAATCCCCGTCGCTTTCGTGGTCAGCGGATTGGCCGGATTGCTGCTCGAGAAGACCGTGATCCGGCGCCTTTACGGGCGCCCCCTGGAAACCCTCCTGGCCACCTGGGGCGTCAGCCTGATCCTGCAGCAGTTCGTGCGCTCGGTCAGCAGCGCGTTTGCCATCGGTCTGGTGGTGGCCGTGGCCCTCGGACTGCTGCTGCCCCGCTTCACACCGGCTGTGCTGTGGCAACGGCGCTGGAGCCCCTTGCTGGGGATCGGCACCTGGGTGGGCTCCGGCCTGGTCGGCGTTGCCCTGGCTTCGGCTCTGGGAGAGGTGCGTGCCCTGGATCAACCCTGGTTCAGCGCCCGCAACATCGATGTGACCGCACCCCAATGGTTGCGCGGTGCCGTTGATCTGGGCGCCCTCAACATGCCCACAGCCCGTCTGTTCATCATTGCCTTGACGGCGGTCGCCCTGGCCGGCGTCATCTGGTTCCTGCAGAAGAGCGTCTGGGGCATGCGCATCCGCGCCGTCACCCAGAACCGCTCGATGAGTGATTGCCTCGGCATCCCGACCGAGACCGTCGATGCCCTCACCTTTCTGGTGGGCTCCGGCCTGGCCGGAGTCGCCGGCGTGGCAGTCACCCTGCTCGGTTCGGTGGGCCCCAACCTCGGCGGGAACTACATCGTCGACTGCTTCATGGTGGTGGTCCTGGGTGGCGTCGGCAAATTGGTCGGCACCGTGGTGGCGGCCCTGGGCATCGGTGTGCTCAGTTACATCGTCGGTTCGGGTTCGCTGCTGTTGGTGTGGCCGGCGATGCCGCCGGCACTCAACGAGCTGGTGACCTTCTTTGCCACCACCTCCATGGCCAAGGTGCTCGTGTTTGCGCTGATCGTCGTCTTCCTGCAGTTCAGGCCGGCCGGCCTGTTCCCGCAGAAGGGTCGCCTGGTGGAGGCCTGATCCATGCCTGATCTGTTCTCGGGCCGCAGCCTGCGGCGTGCCCTTCCCTGGCTGCTGATCGTGATCGCGGCCCTCGTTCTGCCCGTGGTGTTGCCTCCCTTCAGGCTCAACCTGCTGGGTCGCTTCCTGTCGCTCGGCATCGTGGCCCTCGGCATCGACCTGATCTGGGGCTTCACCGGCCTGCTGAGCCTGGGTCAGGGCATCTTCTTTGCTCTCGGCGGTTACGCCCTGGGCATGCATCTGCAGCTCAGTTCGCTTGCGCCGGGAGAGCTGCCCGAATTCTTCGGTCTCTATGGCGTCAAGGCCCTGCCTGCGTTCTGGCAGCCCTTCACCTCGCCCCTGTTCACTCTGCTGTGCATCTGGGTGTTGCCGGCGCTGGTGGCCGGAGTTCTCGGTTATCTGGTGTTCCGCAACCGCATCAAGGGGGTCTATTTCTCGATCCTGACCCAGGCGGCCCTGCTGGTCTTCTTCAACTTCTTCAATGGCCAGCAGAAGCTGATCAATGGCACCAACGGTCTCAAGACCGACACGGCCCGGCTGCTGGGCGAGCTTGTCGGCAGTGATGCCATGCAGCGCAATCTGTTCTGGCTCACGGTGCTGCTGGCGGTCGGCTCCTACCTGCTGTGCCGCTGGTTGACCCGAGGCCGGTTCGGCGATGCCCTGATCGCGATCCGCGACGACGAGCCCAGGCTTCGCTTCACCGGCTACAACACCACCGTCTACAAGACCCTGGTGTTTGCCGTGGCCGGTGCCATGGCCGGGGTCAGCGGTGCGCTCTACACGGTGCAGTCAGGCATCGTCAGCCCCCAGTACATGGCCGTGCCGTTCTCGATCGAGATGGTCATCTGGGTGGCGGTGGGGGGGCGCGGCACGTTGATCGGCGCCGTCCTCGGTGCCGTGCTCATCAACTACGCCAAGAGCCTGGTCAGCGAGGCCCTGCCCGAAACCTGGCTGTTCATCCAGGGTGGTCTGTTCCTGCTGGTGGTGACAGCCCTGCCCGATGGCCTGGTGGGCTGGTGGCGCAGCGGCGGCCCCGGACGGATCAGCGCCATGTTCAGCGCACCCCCGGCTGTGGCCACCTATCCCGATCTGGAGCTGGATCCCGCCGTGCAGGCCGAACGAGCCAAGCTCGAAGGAGGTGCCCAGTGAACACCCATCACGCCACCACCCATGCCGCTGCGGCTCCCCTGCTCGAGCTGCGCGGTGTGAGCGTCTCCTTCGACGGCTTCTGGGCCCTCAACGATCTCAACCTGCGGTTGGTTCCCGGTGAACTGCGGGCCGTGATCGGTCCCAACGGCGCTGGCAAGACCACCTTCCTGGATGTGATCACCGGCAAGGTGCGTCCCACCAAGGGTGAGGTGCTGTTCCGGGGGCGCTCGCTGGTCGGCATCGCCGAGCACCGCATCGCCCGGCTGGGCATCGGCCGCAAGTTCCAGACGCCACGGGTCATTCAGAACCTCACTGTGCGGCGCAATCTGGAACTGGCGGTCAAGGGCAGCCATGATCCGCTGACGCTGCTGTTCGGCAGGCTCAGCCATCCGCAGCGTCAGCGGGTGCAGGAGCTGCTGGCGGTGGTTGGCCTCGAGGCCCATGTCGCCCAGCAGGCCGGCAGCCTCTCCCACGGACAGAAGCAATGGCTCGAGATCGCCATGCTGCTGGCGCAGGATCCCGAACTGCTGCTGGTCGACGAACCGGTGGCAGGGCTCTCCGATGAGGAAACCGAGCTCACCGGCAAGTTGCTGCGCAGCCTGGCGGGCGATCACACCGTGCTGGTGATCGAACACGACATGGAGTTCATCCGGGAACTTCATGCTCCGGTCACCGTGCTGCACGAGGGCCATGTGCTCTGCGAGGGCTCCATGGACGCGGTGCAGAGCGATCCGCGGGTGATCGAGGTCTATCTGGGCACTGAAACCGAGGGGGAATTCCAACCATGACTGACTCAGTGCTGGAGGTCAGTGCGCTCAACGTCTATTACGGCGAGAGCCATATCCTGCGCAACGTCGATCTCTCGATCGCGCCGGGTCAGATGGCTTGCCTGATCGGTCTCAACGGGGTCGGCAAGACCACCCTGCTCAAGACGATCATCGGCCTGTTGCGCCAGCGCAGCGGCAGCGTGCGGTTGGCCGGCGAGGACATCTCGACATTGCCACCCCACCGCCGGGCCCGGGGCGGCATCGGCTACGTGCCCCAGGGCCGCGAGATCATCCCCCAGCTCACGGTGCGCGAAAACCTGCAGCTGGGCCTTGAGGCCCTGCCGGGGGGGCTGGCCCGCAACCGTCACATCGATCCGCTGGTGTTCGAGCTGTTTCCCGTGCTCGAGACGTTTCTGAATCGCCGCGGGGGTGACCTCTCGGGAGGTCAGCAGCAGCAGCTCGCCATCGCGCGCGCCCTGCTCGGCAAACCGCGGCTGCTGTTGCTCGATGAACCCACCGAAGGGATTCAGCCGTCGGTGGTGCTCGACATTCAGCGTGCCGTGGCGCGCATCCTCAAGGAGACGTCGATCGGGGTGCTGCTGGTGGAGCACCACGCCAGCTTCGTGCGTCAGTCCGACTGGTATTACGCCATGCAGAAAGGCGGTGTGGTGGCCAGCGGTTCCACCCGTGATCTCAGCCCTGCCATGCTGCAGCGCTTCCTGAGTGTCTGAACCCGGCTGTTCAAAACAGCTCCTGGCAGACCAGGGCGTTCGATCAACGACTGTGACTGGACCCGCCTGGCTGTTGCAGCCAGCGGGTCCTTTTGTTATGTGTTGGGTCGTTCTCGACTTGGATCGTGCGTCTGATTTCCGCCTCCTGCCTGTCGGTCGGCCTGGCTGCCGGCCTGGCCATGGCTACTGCGGCCCCCGTTCTCGCCCAGGGCCGTTGTGAGTGGCAACGGCGTGACGCCGATCATCACCAAGACGATCAGCGTGGCCAACCCGTTCGGTCGTCCCAACTGGAACACCGACTTCTACGTCACCAAGCCCTACAACAGCTACAAGTTCTTCTTCACCGCGAACTCGTCGGTGAGTGCGACCTATCCGGTCGAGGGTTATCTCAAGTTCACCGATGGCAGCAACATGCAGGTGATCAACGACCCCTCGTTTGCTCCGCCGATGGGCACCGGCAAGATGTGGGGTCCCTACCCCGCCTATCCCGGCAAGACGGTCAGCCAGCTGAACTTCAAGATCGGCGCCACATCTGACCAGGCGGCCACGGGCTTCACCTACCGCATCTCGACCCAGGGCTGCTTCTGAGCGCCCTCGCTGGCGCCGCCTGCATCCAGCAGCCGGCGCCAGAACCCTTCAGCCTGAGCTGGATCGATCCTGGTGAGCGTTGCGCTCCCGTGGCCTCTGCCGCCGCTGAGGCCATGGATCGGCCGGCAGCCCAGGCTGTTGAGCAGAAGTGCGCCGTCGCTCCGGTTCAACATCTCCATGCTGATCGGCGTCTCGACAGCGAGCCCCAGGTCGAGGGCCCTCTGGCGCATGATCCCGGGCAGGCAACCGCTCGCCAACGGCGGTGTGGCCAGTGGCATGGGGAATATGGCGGGAAATATGGGCGCAACCGCGCCGCCATCACCCACCAAAACCGAAAAACAGCAAGACTTAGTGGCCGAGGCATCACGTAACCAGGCTGGCGAGAAAAAAAACACCGAAACCGTGGCCCGCAGCCGCGCAGAAATGGAACTTTTACGAGTGATTGAGAAACTGAAGTGATGGCCCCAA
>RGUW01000441.1 GCA_010027605.1 Synechococcaceae bacterium WB9_2_112
GGGCGCGCCCGCCGCCATCGCCTCATAGAAGCGGTGGTTGAGATCATTATTGAGCGGAATATTCAGAACCAAGGCATTGGCCGCGTACACCTCGGCCGCCTGTTCAGGAGATTCAGTTGTGCAATGCAGAAAGGGGATGCGGCCCCGCTGCTGCAACGCCTCCACTAAGGCCCGCCGGCCGGGATGGTGGGGCCCCAAGCTGCCCACATGCACCAGACGCCGGGCCGGCTGCTGCTGACGCTGGCAGCGGGGATAGCGAAAAAAACCAGGTGGATGGCAATGCACGGGCACCGCCAAACGGCGTTGCACCTCCCCGAGCAGCATGGGATTGAAGGCCAGCAACACCGCATCGTGGAACTCCTGGCCGAGATACGCCTGCAGGGTGTCAATCGGGGCTGGGCCATGGTGGAGATCGCCACACACCAACAACCGCGGACCGCGCCAGCGGTTCAGACCCCGCAACGGCGCCGCTCGGATCAGGAAGGGGTCGGTGTAGTGAATCAACACCGTCGCGGCTGAATGCCCCTGCCGGATCAGAGCCTGTTGAATGGCCTCCACCGTGCAGGCCGCCACTGGCACCGATCCTTCACCAGCCACAAGCCGAGGGCCACATTGAATCAAACCCGGCTGCTGCCACAGGGGTTGAAAGGATCCGTAGTGAAACAGCACCGCCTGGGCACTCATGGCTGCCCCTCAAGCGCCAACCGCTGGATCACAGCCAGCAGGGCAGAGCGCCAATGCTGGGGTTGCATGCCCAATGCCGCACGGCTGGCCGTGCAGTCGAGCAGGGAATAACTGGGGCGGCGCGCGGGGGTGGGGTACTCCGCAGCGGTGATCGGGCTCACGGGCGCCATCTGCTGCAGAACGCCGGTGACCATCCCCAGCTCGCCAATCGCCAAGGCGAAGTCATACCAACTGGCGGCACCGGCATCGCTCCAGTGCAGGATCGGCGGCAGAGGACTGTCGGCGCTGGCCAAGGCCAGCAGGCGCCAGCAGGCAGCAGCCAGACCCAGGGTGCTGGTGGGGCAGCCCACCTG
>RGUW01000442.1 GCA_010027605.1 Synechococcaceae bacterium WB9_2_112
CGGTTGATGGAGCTGAGGTTGACGTTGAACGCCCGTGCCAGCCGCTCCTTGCTCACGCCCCGATCGATGGCGCGGCGGATCATGTAGTGCTCCTGGATGGTGGAGAGCCGGTTGACCCGATGGTTGTACGTGTAAGTCTCATCGTCTTTGGCAAACAGGCACGGGGCCTCGTGCAGACCGAGCTCTTTCAGGGCCAGGACGCGCAAGTGGCCGTCCAGCAGCAGGTACTCGGACTTCTTGGAATCGGGGTGCAGGATGGACAGGGGTTCGATCAGCCCCACCTCGTTGATGCTGGAGACGATCTGCTTGTACTTGCGGGTGCTCATCACGCCGTCGGGCACCTTTTTGCTGGGCAACAGCTGGTCCAGCGGCACCTGGTAGGTCTCCAGTTCAAAGCCCAGCAGGGTGTTGAGGGGCGCGGTCGGCAGGTTGGGGCCTTCGTGGGCGTCATCGCCCTGGCCGGGCTGGTAGATGCCGGGGTACATCTCAGTCAGGTTGTTGCGAGGGTTCGACTGCATGGGGTTCATGGCCAGGTTCATGGCGTGGCTCCTTCGGGTTCGGGGGTGGTCGGTGTCATCGGGTTGGCGGTGCTGCCCAGGGTGTTGATTCGCTCGGCCAGGTACTTGGGCAGGGTGTCCAGGCCTTCGGCGCGCAGCAGGTTCACAAAGTGCTCGTCGGCGAACAGCTTTTTGAGGCCTTGCACCACCAGCAGCAGGCGTTGGTGGGCGTGCTCGGCTTTCAGGACCATCTTGCGCTGGCGCTCCACCTCGCGCTGATAGGTGCGCACCAGGCTGTAGCTGGAGGTCGGTGGTTTGATCTGGTCCCGGTTGGGGGACGCCGGGCCATGTTCCAGGCGCTTCTCGATCAGGCGCTTGGCTTCGATGACCTGGCGACCTTTGAGCTGGCCGTTTTCGTAGGCCTCTTGTAGCAGGTCGCCCAGGTTGGCTTGGCCGTCGGCGCCGGTAGTGCTGGCGTTCTCGTTGGCTCGGGCTATTTCCAGCGCCGTGGTCAGCGGGATGGTGCCGCGCTGCACG
>RGUW01000443.1 GCA_010027605.1 Synechococcaceae bacterium WB9_2_112
ATCGAATCACTGCTGTGCACACTGCGCAGATCAGGCGGCATGCGCAGGAACCAGTCGTAGTCGCCGCAGATCCGGAAGCGGGCATCGAAGGGGCCAAAGCTTTCAAACAGCTCACGCCGCACAAGCAGGCCCGGATGGGCAATCGTCATCGACTGGCGCATCCGCCGCCAGGTCCAACCGGAACCCCAATGCCGCAAGAAACGGCCATCGGGGGCGTAATAGGCATTGCGCGCCGTGATCAGATCTGCCCCGGTGGCGGTCAGGGCTGCAATCCGCTCCAGGCTGTGGGCATCCACAAAGGTGTCATCGGCACCGATGAAGCTCAGGTAGCGGCCCTGTGCCAGGCGCAACCCACGATTCCAAGCGTCGTAGATGCCGCGGTCCGGCTCGCTGCTCCAAATCAGCTGCTGGGGGGTCACCAGGCGCTCGCGAAACCGTTGCACCAACGCCGCGGTGCCGTCCGTGGAGGCGTTGTCGAGCAGCAAGAGTTCCCAGTCGCTCCAGCTCTGCTGGGCCAGGCTGTCCAGGAAGGCCCGCAGGAGGCCAGCACAGTTCCAGGTGGCCACCAGGATCGAAACGGTGGGCCTGGCCGCGTTCATGGGCGCAGTCTGGCGATCAGGGCAGGCAGATCGTTCAACTCCATGCGGTGTTCGCCAGCGTCCTGCCCGCGCAGGGGCTTGAGCAGCACCACCCCCTGGGCCAGCTCATCGTCCCCAAGAACAGCTGCCCAGGGAGCGCCGCTGCGGTCGGCCCGCTTGAACTGCTTGCCAAAGGCGGATCCTCCCGGATCCAGGTCCACCCGCAGACCCTGGCCGCGGAGACCACGCGCCAGCACAAGCGCCGCCGCTTCCGCCGCTGCGCCTCTATTCACCACGTAGAGATCGGGTGCAGCCGCACTACTGCCTGTTTTATCCACCTGGGCCAGCAACAACACCAACCGCTCCATCCCCAGGGCCCATCCAACCGCCGGAGTGGCAGCCCCCCCCAGCTGCTCCACCAGGCCGTCATAACGGCCACCCCCACAGA
>RGUW01000444.1 GCA_010027605.1 Synechococcaceae bacterium WB9_2_112
TCGAAGCCTTGCTTGAGAAGTTCGGCGGCACAGTGCTGCCCGATGTATCCGGTGATGCCGGTCAGCAGAACACGTTCAGCCATGGCGAAGCCTCGCGTCAGGAGCCAAGTCAGAAGACTTGCAAACCGCAAGTTAAATGGCTGACTTGTGAAATGCAAGCCTGCTTCGAGTCCGCTGGGAATTCGCGTGCCGAACGGCGTTGTCCGATCAAGCTGTCCACTTCCGGCTTGCTGGAAGGGGCTTCCGCCGGGGTCGCGGTTTCAGCTCAGCGGCGGCGGATGGGGCCGTGTTGCTCTGCTATCTCGAAGCCGCAAGCTGTTGCAGGCTTGATGACGAGCGTGACGCGCTGAGATCAGGCCCGCCCGCCCTCACTGGGTGACATCGCTGGGATGTTTCGTCCTCACTACAGAGCACGGACAACACCGATCCGGTCGTGGCGTCTAGTCTCCTGCCTGCATGAATGTTGCCGGTTCATGGGGCCAGACTCACTCCCAACCCCTGAAAGGGTTCGGGTGGTGAATCGTGGTCAGTACTGAAAATGGGTCGTCTGAGATTCGAACTCAGGACCAATCGGTTAAAAGCCGAGTGCTCTACCGCTGAGCTAACGACCCGCCCGAGCGCCAGGCGCCAGGGTGTGGCGCGGTGGGCCACCAGCTGAACGTATCACCCGACCGGCCCGGTCGAAAATGGTCGCGCGCCCTGCTGCCTGACAGCGCCATGACCGCCTTCCCCTGGCCCGAGCCGCTGATCCACCCCGATGCCTGGGTGGCCGACACCGCTGTGGTCATCGGCAACGTGCAGCTGGCGGCCGGCGCCAGCCTGTGGCCCACGGCCGTGGCCCGCGGTGATGTCTGCCCGATCGTGATCGGTGCGGGCAGCAACGTGCAGGACGGGGCGGTGCTGCATGGCGATCCGGGCTATCCCCTGACCATTGGCGCCGATGTGACCATCGGCCACCGGGCGGTGGTGCATGGGGCCACCCTTGAAGACGGTTGCCTGATCGGCATTGGCGCGATCGTGCTCAA
>RGUW01000445.1 GCA_010027605.1 Synechococcaceae bacterium WB9_2_112
GCTACTGGCTGCGCGCCCAGGCCGCCCATGACACCGAGGTGGCTAGCGCAGAGCTGGCCGAAGAGATTGAGCGGATCGAGCCACTGGTGGGCAGCACAGCTGCTGCATCCCTGGCTGGCCAGGCTTGACCAAGGCCGCCAAACGCCTAGAGCATTCCATGCAGGGAATACAGGCTATGGGAGGTCTCTCAGGCCACTGCCTTCGAGGCGTGGTGGGTTGAGCTCAGTGAGCAAGAGCAAGACGACGTGACAGCGATCGACGAACACCTCAAGACCCTGCACTCCAAACCCAAGCCATGACTCGATCCTTCTCTGAACTCACCAAGAACCTGAGCCCTGAGCGGCGCGAGCGCATCGAGCAGCGCAAGGAGCAGCTGCGTCAGGAGATGACCCTGGCGGAACTGCGCCGGGCTTTTTCCCTCACCCAGGACACCCTGGCCAGAACGCTGAATGTCAAGCAGGCCGAGATTTCCAAGATCGAGAACCGGGCCGACCTGTTGATGAGCACCCTGCGCAACTTCGTTCAGGCCATGGGAGGGGATTTAGAGGTTCGGGCCGTATTCCCAGATCGGGCTATCGCGATCAGCACCTTCTCCTCCCTGGCCGGCAAGCCTGCCAAAGGCCGCACTCGCAAAAAGAAGAAACTGTTGATCGAGGCTTAGCTGTGTCGTCCCACCAGCGCTGATCCGGGACGCGGTGGCGGTGGTCGTGGCCATGGCAGACCCAGACGCTGTCCAGAACCACGATCAGCCGGTCATGGTGCAGTCGCGCCGTGCGCAGCGCTTTGGGCACACCGCCGCAGGCACCCCGCAGAGTGATCTCCACCCGTTTGACCTTGGTGAAGACGCAGAAACCGATCTCACCCGGCTGGACGGTCAGCGGGAGCATCATCTCCGGCGATGGGCCATGGAGGGCCTTTCAGTGCTGATCTAGCTTTTGCTTCTGCAGGTGCTCAAGCAGCGGCAGCCACCTCCTGGCGGTTGCCGGCTCGTCGTTTGGAGATGGTCAGCGCACTCTGTTGAGCG
>RGUW01000446.1 GCA_010027605.1 Synechococcaceae bacterium WB9_2_112
AGCCCAGCGCAAACGACTCGACTAGCATGACGGCATGAAACTTGCAGCGGCATGAACGCCGTCGTTGGGCCATGACCGAGTGCATCAAACGGGTGGGGGCCAGCGGCCAGATCTCCTTGGGCAAGGAATTCGCAGGGCGCACGGTGGTGGTCGACCAACGGGAGCCTGGGGTTTGGGTGATCAAAACGGCCCAGACCATCCCCGATTCCGAACTCTGGTTGCACCAACCGGATCAAGCGCAACGCCTGAATCGGGCCCTCCTCTCCATGGAGCAGGCACCCGTGCAAGCAGATCTTGAAGCGCTGGAGCGCCATCTAAAGGCCAGTGAGCCCCTCCAAACAGTTGAGCGGTGATCCGGCTCGACCTCAACAACCCTGAGTTCCAGGCCAACCTGCTAGCACTCGACAAACCGCAGGCTTGGGCTGTCTTGCAGACCCTGAGGCTGCTGCAGGCGATGGACTGGTTACAACTGCAGCAGAGCAAGGGGCTGCGCTGGGAGCTGATTCAGAGCCGGCAGGGCCCCCAGGGTGAGCGGCTGTATTCGTTGCGGATCAGCCGCAGCTGCCGGGCTGTGGCCTGGAGGGATGGTGAATGGTTGCGACTGCTGTCACTGCACCCCGATCACGATTCGGCCTACCGCTGACCGAGGTAGAACTCACTCCACAGTGACGCTCTTGGCGAGGTTGCGGGGTTGATCCACATCCAGGCCGCGGTGGGCCGCGATGTGATAACTCAGCAGCTGCATCGGGATCACGGTGAGCAGGGGGCTGATCAGCTCATCCACCACCGGCACCGGCAGCAGGGTGTCGAACAGCTCCGCATCGGCGCAATCCGGCGCCACGCCGATCAACTGGGCGTCGCGGGCCTTGGCCTCCTGGGCGTTGCTCAGCACCTTGTCGAACACGGTGCCCGGCACCGCGATTGACACCACCGGCACCCGTGCATCCAACAGGGCAATGGGGCCGTGCTTCATCTCACCGGCGGGGTAGCCCTCCGCATGGATGTAGCTGATCTCCTTGAGC
>RGUW01000447.1 GCA_010027605.1 Synechococcaceae bacterium WB9_2_112
GTTCAGGCAGCGGGGGTGATGTTGAACAGACGGCCGGCGCTGCGGGGCTGCAGCACTGCAAAGCCGACGTACCAATCGACGCGGGTGCGAAACACCGGGGCATCGGGCACCTCGCCCAGATCGCGAACCGAAATGCCGTAGCGGCCATGGAAGGGGCCCTGCAGGCCGGTGACGCCCTGATCGCCAAAGGTGCAGCAGTAGATCGAGCTGGTGCCGCCAGGCTCGTCGTAGCCCATGACCTCAATGCCCTGGGCATCGCGATCGACGGTGAGGATGTCGCAGTCCTGGTAGCGGTGCACGGTCATCCCGTAGGAATTGGTGCTGGTCTGGTAGATCCCTCCGCCGATGGAGGCGCGGGCGAGGGCATTGAGCTGACGGCGCATCGCCTTGCTCATCACCAGCACCTTGCTGCCGCCGTGGGCATTGACCGAATCGATCAGCTCATCGAGGTGGTCAAAGCTCAGCGGTGCGCCGGCTGCTGTCTTGCCGGCGTTGTTGAACGCCATCGGGTTGCCCGGCGGCAGGCGCTTGCTCAGGCCGTCAAAGGCGCGGGGGTTGCTGGCGGTGTCGCCATTGATCAAGGTGGCTTCCAGGGTGAGGCGCATCGAGCGCACCTTCATCTCGATCTGGCTGGCGCGGGCCTCAGGGCCCATCAGGTCCACGATCGAGCGGTCCACATCGACGTCACCGCCAAACAGGTGCACCGCCTCGGCGCGCTGGTCGACAACGCCATAGCTCTGGCTGTAGCCCTCGTTGACGGCGCGAAAGCCCACCGAGGGCAGTTCCTGTTCTGCTGAATAGAACAGGCCGCTGCCGGCAATGTTCATGAACGGCAGCAGGGCGAGCAGTTCGCCTTCTGAGAAGGTGCGGAGCACCGCGAGGTGCTCGAGCCGGTTCTCGTACTTGGCTGCCTCGATCAGGGTGAGGCCCATGGCACAGGGGCCGCAGCCCCAGAGAGGTCACGGGCTATTGCCGAGGCGTGACGAACTGGCCAACAGTGGAACGCTCAGCCTTGGCCGC
>RGUW01000448.1 GCA_010027605.1 Synechococcaceae bacterium WB9_2_112
ACCTTGGGCAGTTTCTCGGGCCCGATGACGATCAGCGCCACGGCGCCGATGAGCGCCAGCTTGTCGAAGCCGAAGTCGATCATGGGGCCGGATGCGGGAACGACAAGCAATGCGGCTGCCGGGCGCGGTCAACCGCCACCGGACAGCCTGGCAGTGAGTGAGTCAGGTTCAACCCTTGGTCTTGGCCTCGACGTCGACGGTCTGCGCGTCCGCCGTCCTGGCCGTGGTGACCTGCTGCGCCGGCGCAGTCGGGGGGGCGGCCGAGTCTGCCGCTTCCTGGCCACCCTTGACACCATCCTTGAAGCCCTTGACGGCGCCGCCGAGGTCGGCCCCGATGTTCTTGAGCTTCTTGGTGCCAAAGATCAGCACCACCACCAGCAGCACGATGAGCCAATGCCAGATGCTGAAAGATCCCATGGTTGTTCTCCTGAAAAGGAACCGCAGATTCTAGGGGAGCCCCATGTCCGTTGCGTGGCAGGGGCCACGCGAGGCTGGCAGTCCCTCAGGCGTTCAGCCCTTGGCCCAGGGCCGGGGCCCGCCCATGACGTGCATGTGCAGGTGGTAGACCTCCTGCATGCCGTCCGGGCCGGTGTTGATGAGCGTGCGAAAGCCGTTGCTCACACCGAGTTGCTTCATCAGGCGCGGGGCCAGTCCCAGCATGTGGCCCAGCAGGGCGTCATGCTCGGGGCCCACATCGGCCAGCGTGGCGATGTGCTCCTTGGGGATGATGAGCACGTGCACCGGCGCCCAGGGGTGGATGTCGTGGAAGGCCAGGACCCGATCGTCCTCGTGGACCTTGCGCGACGGGATCTGCCCGGCGACGATCTTGCAGAAGATGCAGTTCGGGTCTGCGCTCATGACTCCTCCGACTCTCTCTGGCGCACCTTGCGCAAGGCGAATTCTTCCAGGCCGGACATCCCCTCGCGGCGGCGCAGCTCGGCCAGCACATCGGCGGGTTTGAGCCCATGGGCAGCCAGCACCACCAGGGTGTGGAACCACAGGTCCGCCACCTCACCCGTG
>RGUW01000449.1 GCA_010027605.1 Synechococcaceae bacterium WB9_2_112
AGACAGGTTTTGATCACCTCTAGACCGTTATTATCGGCTTGCAGCTGGAGCAACTGGAAGATCTCTTGCATCAGCTCCACGCCGATTCGTCCATAGCGGGCATACAACATTAAGCCCATACATCCTGCGGGCTTCAGGCAACTTCCCAGGGCTATCAATCCTGTGGCAGGGTCATCCAGATGATGCAGCACACCGGTTGAAACGATCAGATCGAATGATTGATTCAGTTGACTGACATCTTCGATTGGAACTTGTTTTAGTTCAAGATTCGCAAGTCCGTAGCGTTCTTTCAGCGCATGATGGTGCATCAGTGCCGCTTGACTCACATCAATACCCACAACATGTGCCGTAGGATTGTTGATCGCGAACACAGCCGCCTGGATGGTGCCGCAACAGCTCGCGCCAGCTGTCGGCGGCGGCGCCGGCCTGGCCCTGCTTCAGCTGGCTGAAGCCCAGCCAGAAGCGCTGTCGGGCCGCCAGCAGCGGCGGCAGCCGCGCCGGGTCGATGGCGCGCAGCAGGCGCTCGGCTTGGCTCCATCGGCCGGCCAACAGCTCGCTGCGGGCCAGTTCCCACTGCAGATCCCAGCTGGCGGGATCCTCCGGCCAGCGCTGCAGCACCGCCAGCCCCCCCTGGCCCGCTGGATCGGCGAGCACCCGCCGGGCCGCCACCGGAGCACTGTCCCGCCAGAGTGCGGGCAGGGCCGAGAGCGCCGCCGCGGCCGCCGCACCCTCCTGCTGGGCCAGAAGCCGCACCGCCTCTGGGGCATCAGCCGCGTTGCCGCCTTGGCGGCTCCCCAGCTCCAGCAGCAGGTCGATGCCCCGCTGCCGCTGGGCGGCATCCCCTTTCAGCAGGGTGCGGGCCAGGCTGAGGCGTGGGCCATCAGCGAGCTCGGCCCAGGCGGGTTCCGGGCCCTCCAGGCAGCGGATTGCGGCCTTCGCCATGCCGATCTCGGCCAGGCCGGAGGCGATCTGCGCCCGTTGTTTGGCAGGCGGCCTGGGCTGTTGGGCGCAGGCCAGCCG
>RGUW01000450.1 GCA_010027605.1 Synechococcaceae bacterium WB9_2_112
GGCTCGTAGGCGCTGTGCAGCTGCACCACACGCTGGCTGCGCTTGCGCACGCGGATGTTGATCATCTCCACGCCCAGCGAGAAGGCCATGGCGAAGTAGACATAGCCCTTGGGCACATGGTGGTCGAAGCCCTCGGCAATGAGCACCACGCCCACCACCACCAGGAAGGACAGCGCCAGCACCTTGATCGTCGGATGCGCGGAGACGAAGCGGCCGATGGGGCTGGCAAACACCATCATCAAGGCCACGGAGCAGATGACTGCCGCGATCATCACCCGCACATCGTCCACCATGCCCACGGCCGTGATGATGGAGTCCAGCGAGAACACGAGATCGATGATCATGATCTGCAGCAGCACGGCCGCCAGCGTGGCCTTGACCGCGCCCGCGGCATGGCCCTCCTCGCCCTCCATGGAGCCGTGGATTTCGGTGGTGCTCTTCCACACCAGGAAAAGCCCGCCCAGGATGAGGATGAGGTCGCGCCCGGAGATGGCCTGGCCCAGCACGTTGAACAGCGGCTCCACCAGCCCCACGATCCAGGCCAGCACCAGCAGCAGGCCAACGCGCATGAACATCGCCATGAACAGACCCACGCGGCGGGCCATCTCCTGCTGCGCCTTGGGCAGCTTGTCCACCAGGATGGAGATGAAGATGATGTTGTCGATGCCCAGCACCAGCTCCAGCGCCGTGAGGGTGGCAAAGGCGATCCAGGCCTCGGGGCTGGTGAGCAGGTCCATCATGGGGTGATCTCGGTGGGCAGCGAAAGGTTCGCAGGATATGCGATTGCGCCCGTCGACCACCAGAGCGCAGGCAGAACAGGCCAGGGCGCTCACAATTGAGGGGCGGCGCGCCTGCGCGGCCGTACCTTGCGGAGTCGCCGTCATGAAGTCCACTGTGTCGCCCCTCTTTCTGGCCCGTCGCGTGCTGCTCTGTCTGGCGTCGGCGCTGGCCTTGTCTTCAGCCCAGTCCGCCCCCGGCCTGCCCTCCACCAACGTGGCCTGGCTGCCGGCGGCAGGGGAT
>RGUW01000046.1 GCA_010027605.1 Synechococcaceae bacterium WB9_2_112
GCGCGCGCCCGCAGTCGTGCGCCACCCACACACGCTCGACGCGCACCTCTCCGGTGTCGAGATCCACCGCGACCTCCGCCACCTGCTGCATGAACACGAGGACACCTTTGATGCGGTCGAGTGGTGCGCGGCCCAGCGCTGGTGCAACGGCCGGGTGGGTATGGCCGGCATTTCCTATCTGGGCTTCACCAGTTACTGCGCCGCCATCACCAAGCCCCGCGGACTGGTGGCGGTGATGCCGAGCTGCATCAAGTACGGCAATGAACACCTCAGCAATGTGCCTGGCCTGGGCAGCAGTTGTGCCTGGTTCCAGTGGGCTGGCCAACCCACGCCCACCTTGCAGAACTTTCGGCGCCTCGACTGGTTGCACCTGCCGCTCAATCAGATCGGCGCCGAGGCAGGTCTCGACCATCCCAACGCCACCATGCAGCTTGAGGAGCGGGGGTTCCCAGGCAGCCTCAGCGCAGGCGAGATCAGCCGCCGACTTCAAGCCATCGAGGTGCCCAGCCAGATCGTCTGCGCCTGGTACGACGAGTTCCTGACTGAAAATCTGCTCAACTATGAGCGTCAGGCCCAGGCCGGTGGCGATGTGCGCCTGGTGGTCGGCCCCTGGCATCACAACCTTGAAGACCAGACCGAACCCCGGCTCGGCAAGGTGCCGCTACCAGAGCCCCCGGTGAATCGCTACTACGCCGAGATGGAGCGGTTCTTTGGTCATTACCTCAAGCATGGCGTCACGACGCCGCTTGAGGCTCCCGGCCGGGTGCTGCTGTACGTGCTCGGCAGCAACCAGTGGCGCTACGAAAACGAGTGGCCCCTCAGCCGGGCCGTGGTCACCTCGCTGTATCTGAGCTCTGGCGGCAACGCCAACACCGCGCAAGGCGACGGGCTGCTCAGCTGGGAGCCGCCGGCGCAACAGGCATGCGATCAGTACAGCTACAACCCCCTGGACCCGGTGCGCACGGTGGAGGGCGTCACGATCTGGAACCTGTTCACCGACGGGCAGTTCGGTGACCGTGCGGCAATCGAATGTCGTGAGGATGTGCTGGTCTACTCCACACCGGTGCTGGAGAGCGATGTCGAGGTGACCGGGACCATCAAGGCCGTGCTGCATGCCGCCTCCAGCGCCCCCGACACCGACTTCGTCATCAACCTGATCGATGTCTACCCGGACGGGCATACCCAGTTCATCTGCAACGGCGTCATGCGCGTCACCTACCGCGATGGTTTGCAGGAGCGCAAGCTCATTGAACCGGGCCGGGTCTACGAGTACCGCTTTGCGCTGCGGCCCACGAGCAATTGCTTTTTGGCGGGCCACCGCATTCGCATTGAGGTCACCTCCAGCGACATGGACCGCTACGCCCGTAACCAGAACGTGGCCGATGCCCCTGGCACCACTGCCAACGTGGCGATCGCCGAGCAGACGATCCACCACGGCGGGGCCATGCTGTCGCGGCTGGAGCTGCCCGTGATCCCGGTGAGCTGAGTGCTCACCACCAACCCGGGATCACCTTGCGTTGTGGCAGAGGGGTCAGCAGCCTGGTGGCCAGCCAGTACAACAGGATCAGGTCGGTGAATTGCACCGCCAGGATCAGCAGTCCGGGCTCCGCCTGGACAACCAGATCCTGATGCACAAGGATCGAGACACACGTGATGAGCAGGCAACCCAGCCACCAGATCAACCGCAGCTGGCGCGTCGATCGTGAGCCGGGAATGATCAGGTTCACCCAGGCCAGTTGGGCCGCGAGCACCACGGCGTAGCTGATCCACAGCCTGGGTTCGATCGTCTGATCAAGCAGCTGGGTCGCTTCCAGGGGGTTGCGGCTCAGTTGCGGTAGCAGCCACGGCTTCACAAACGTCGACAGCAGCCAGCCCCAGCTGGCATCACAGGCCGTGACCAGCATCGGAACCACCATGGCCCTGGATCGCCCGGTCATGGCTGCGACCGTCTGGTTCTGAACCGAGCTCGGTAGGGATCCATGTCAGCCCCGCTCAAGCCAGGGCGGCTGTGATCGCCGGGTTGCTGTACCAGCTGTAGGGACCTTCACGGACCGGTTCAATGCCCAGCTCGCTGCGCAACTCCTCGAGGTTCTGGGCCATGCGCTCCTCCCAGATCATGGGGAACAGGGGTTTGGCCCTGATACCCATCTCCATGCCCTGGGTGATCAGGTCGAAGTTGTAGCCAATGCTGTTGGCGTACTCCTCGGTGGTGGCGTAGTCCTCATCGGCCTTGTCGGTGTCAAAGAAGCTGAGCATCAACCCCACCAGGTTCAGAAAGGAAAAGCCCGGGAAGCTGAATTGCCCCACACTGATGCTGACGACACCCAGCTCACCAAAATTATCCAGGCTGTAGCCGCTGAGGATGTGGTGGAGATCGTGGGTGGCGTAGACGCGGTAATTGACGTAGTCGCCGTCACTCTCGAGGTTGTTGTAGAAGGCTGGATCGGGGAAAAAGTCGATGTCGTAGCCCAACGCCTCCATCACGGTGGCGTAGGTGAATCCAAGGCTCCCCTTGGGGAGCTGCTTCATGGCCGTCACGTCGTAGGGACCGCAGAGCTTGCGCGATTCGATTAACGCTTGAGCATCGGGATCACGCTGCAGACGCCGCAAACAGCGGGCCATTGGATTGCCCGACAGCCGGCGGGAGAGTTCGAACACGTTGCCGGCATCGTCGGTCCCGCCAGCAGCCAGGTCAGCGAGTTCCAGAAACTCCTTGATGTGTTCGGGTGAAGCAACCCGGTTGAGATAGCGAAAGCCCATGGAGCGACGCCGCAGAATTAGGTCGACGCCTCAGCGTAAGGGTGAACGGCTGTTGGAATCACCTCACACAGCACCGTGCTCTTGAGAATTCTCACCAACTCCTGTTCCACGGCCAGACGTAGACCATCAACCTGCTCCGCTGTCATGGCGGACGCTGGTTCCACGTAAGCCACGGCCGTGAAGGTTCGGCCCAGACGGATCATCGCCAGCTCGAGCAGTTCGCAGTGGTTCTGCTTCAGCGCCGGGGCGATGGCAAGGCAACAGCGGTTCTGGGTCTCGTCGGCGATCGAGCGGCTCGATCCCGCTGCCTCGGCGACTGCATCTCTGAGAATGGCGATGGGTTCGCCCAGCAACGCCACGCTCAACACCAGCACCAGCAGGGCATCGGCGATCGGCACCAGGGACGCCAGTGGAGTGCCGAGCAGCAGCGGCGATCCCAGCAGGGCGATACCGGTGCCGGCTGAAATCAAGGCATCAAAGCGGGCCGAGATGGCCATGCCGCGCAGCATGTCGCTATTGCGACCGCTGTTGTTCCAGCTTTGTGCAAAGACCCGCCACAGCCACAGGTTCAGCAGCACCATGGCGCTGAAATACCAGCCGAGCCCCTCGAGCCTGACCCCGGGAACTGCCCCGTTCTGCAGGTGGCTGATGACCTTACCGGCCGCAGACACCATCGCGAACGCGATGATGCCAAGCAGCACCAGGGTGCGAAACAGTACGTAGAGGGGTTCCTGTCCGGAGGCCCCAAATGGATACGCGCGGCTTCGAGGTTGCAGGGCAGCACGGCTCACCTGACCAGCGATGACCGCGGCCCCGGCCATCACTGCGGTGTAAAGACCATCGAGCAGCAGGGCATCCGAGCCCGACCTCAGGTAGAAGACCAGGGCAGAAACGGCTCCGATGGCGTTACCCAAGGTGCCCAGCTTGAGGGCCCTGGCTTCGTTTTTCAGGCTGGAGCTGGACGCTGGGTTCATGGATAAGCGACGCGACTTATCCATGCAATCAGCATCGATTCCATCAACTGTTGGCTGCTTCGGCGATCCCCTCACCCAGCAGTGGTGAGAACCGCTCTTTCTCAGGAATCGCGGTGTACTCGGCGACGATGGCGCGGAACTCGTCACCGTCGAGGCTTTCCTTCTCAATCAGCACGTCGACAACGCGGTCCATGCAGCTGCGGTGATCGGCAACCAGCTTGACGGTGTCGGCATAGCAGCGCTCCACGATGGCCCGTACGGCTTCATCGACCTTGGTGGCCATGGCATCGGAGCCGTCGCTGCGGGTCATCAGATCGCGGCCGAGGAAGACCTCCTGGTTGCCGGCTTCCAGCGAGAACTGACCGATGTCGCTCATGCCGAAGCGGGTCACCATCTGCCGGGCGATGGAAGCGACCTGTTGAATATCGCCGCCGGCACCAGTGGTGACCTCTTCATGGCCGAACACAACCTGCTCGGCGGCTCTGCCCCCCAGGGCGCCCATGATGCGTGCCCGCAACTGGGCACGGCTGACCAACATCTGCTCTTCGTCGGGTGAGAACCACGTCAATCCCTGGGCCTGGCCACGGGGGATCAGGGTGACCTTCTGCACCGGATCGTGGGCCTTCACCAGGGTGCCCACCAGGGCATGCCCAACTTCGTGGTAGGCGATCAGCCGCTTGCTGCGTCCGTCGGTGAGGGGTTTGCCCTCCATGCCAGCGATCACGCGATCAACCGCATCGTCGATCTCGGCCAGGGTGGTCGCTTCCTTGCGGCGCCGGGCCGTCAGGATCGCTGCCTCGTTGAGAAGGTTGGCCAGGTCGGCACCCGAGAACCCGGGAGTGCGACGTGCGATGGCTTCAAGGCTCACGTCGGCAGCGAGCTTCTTGTTGCGGCTGTGCACGTTGAGAATCGACAGCCGGCCTTTGATGTCGGGCACATCCACCATCACCTGGCGGTCGAAGCGACCGGGCCGCATCAGGGCCGAATCGAGCACGTCGGCCCGGTTGGTGGCCGCGATGATGATGATGCCGCTGTTGCCCTCGAAACCGTCCATTTCGGTGAGCAGCTGGTTGAGGGTCTGTTCGCGTTCGTCGTTGCCGCCGCCGATGCCGGCGCCACGCTGACGGCCCACGGCATCGATCTCATCAATGAAGATGAGGCAGGGGCTGTTTTCCTTGGCCCGTTTGAACAGATCACGCACGCGGCTGGCACCCACGCCGACGAACATTTCGACGAATTCGGAACCCGACAGCGAGAAGAACGGCACGCCCGCCTCACCGGCGATGGCCTTGGCCAGCAACGTCTTGCCAGTGCCGGGTGGTCCCACCAGAAGAACGCCCTTGGGGATCTTGGCCCCCACCGAGGTGAAGCGCTCAGGGGTCTTGAGAAAGGTCACGACCTCCTCGAGGTCCTGCTTGGCTTCGTCGACGCCAGCCACATCGTTGAACTTGACGCCGGTCTCGGCCTCCATCAGGAACCGGGCCTTGGTCTTGCCGAATTGCATGGCCTGACCAGGACCACCGGGCATGCCGTTGCCGCGGCGGGCCAGGAACACCAGGGAACCGATCAGCAGGAGTGGGAACAGCAGATTGCCCAGCAGGCCCAGCACGGGTGGAGACTGCCTGGGTGGGTGAATGTCAAAGCTGATGCCCTGCTCCTTGAGGTTGTTGATCAACTCGGGAGCCACACCGGGCAGATCGACCCGGAGCCGTTGCACGCGGTTGTCGAGATCAGGATCGACGGCCTCGATCACGGCGGTGCGGCCGCCATCGAAGATGTCGACGGCGGTCACCCGGCCGGCCTCGACATAGTCGAGAAAACGGCCATAGCTCATGCGGGCCACCGCTGCATTGCGTGGTGCCACGGTGGGGCCAGCGGCGGTTCGTCCGCCACCCAAACGGCTCAGCGAGCCGCTGCCCAAGACCTGCCAGGCAAGAAAACCAGCGACGGCAAGGGGAAGCAGCCAGAGGGCCAGAACACGCCAGCGCTGGTTCATCGCGGAGTCCGCTCAGTATTTGAACAAGTGTAACGGCGGCCCCTCAGGAACCTGCGGGTCGGAGCCTGGCGCTGTCTGGATCAGGCCGCCGATTCGAAGCTGCCGTTGCCGCGTGCCTCAAGGGCAAGGGTCCTGCTGCTGTCGGGCTCTTCGACCAGAAGATCGCGAGTCGGAATGGTTTCGACCAGTTCGGCACCGCCAAGGCCATGGGTCCAGATCTCGAGTTCGCTCTCTTCCGGGCACTGGAAGCTGAGGAGCTCGAACGGGAAGACCACCCGCTCGAGAAAAAACTGCTCGGGACCGAGGCAGCGGGCGATCACCATGCGATCCGTGGAATTCAGGTAGCCACACGACACGAGATTCACGGCCCATGGCCCGATCAGTCCACCCACTAAGCCATCGATTCGGGTCGGGCTTTGGTGACAAAGGCGACGGTTTACGCGCTTTTATCTTTTCTTCGGTTTTTTTCAGAGGCTGCGCAGCGCCACGATCGGATCCAGGCGCGCTGCCCGTCGCGCTGGCACCACGCCAAAGAACAGGCCGATGGACCCTGACAGCAGCACGGTGACCATCACCGTGCCGGCGCCGATGCTGGCCGGCAGGGGGGTGACGAGCCCCACCAGGCTCACCACGCCGATGCCGATGGCACTGCCCACGGCTCCGCCCAGGCTGCTCAACACCAGCGACTCCACCAGAAACTGCAACAGCACGTCATTGCTGCGGGCCCCAAGCGCCTTGCGCAGGCCGATTTCTGAGGTGCGCTCGCTCACCGACACCAGCATGATGTTCATGATGCCGATGCCGCCCACCAGCAGCGACACGCCACCGATGGCGGCCAGCATCAGGGTGAGCCCGCCGGTGATGGTGCTCACGATGGCAAGGGCATCTTTCTGGGAGCGCACTGCGAAGTCGTCTTCCCGCAGGATGCGATGGCGCTGCCGCAGCAGGTTGGTGATCTGAAACCCTGCCGCGCCCATGCTGGCTTCGTCGCGGGCCTCGACGCTGATGAAATTGAGGCTGATGCCATAGGTGGGGTCGCGCCCTGACAGGCGGCTGACCATGGTCGTCAACGGCACATAGGCCGCTTCGTCCTGGTTCTGCCCGAACACAGCACCCTTGGGTTGCAACACTCCGATCACCTCGAAGCTCTGGTCGCGCAGCCTCAGCCTGCGCCCCAGGGCCTGACGACCGGGAAACATCTTGCTGGCCAGATCAGGTCCGATCACGGCCACGTTGCGGGCCGAGCGCAGGTCGTCGGTGCTGAAGAACCGGCCCGTGGCCATCTCGAACTGCCTGACGGGGAGAAACTCGGGCGTCACCCCCGACACCGAGGCGGTGGCGCTGATCCCACCTGCCTGCACCACTTCGCTCAGGGTGATCTGGGGGGCGACCCGGCGCACGCTGGGAACCTGCTGGGCGATCGCTTCAGCGTCTTCGAGCACCAGACTCTTGGGAAAGTCGATGCCCTGGCGTCGGGTGTCGTTGTTGCCGGGCACCACGAACAGCACATTGGCGCCCAGGTTGCTCAGTTGTCCTTCGGCCAGGTTCTGGGCGCCGCGGCCAATGCCCACCAGGGTGATCACCGAGGCATTGCCGATCACGATGCCCAGCATCGTGAGGGCGCTGCGCAGCCGGTTGGCTCGCAGGGTGTTGAGTGCCATGCCGACGGTTTCGGCCACGGGTAGACGTGATCCGGCCAGGCTGAACCTGGGATTGAAGGGCAGGCGCATGCCTACAGCATGGTGCCCTGGCTTTCCGGATTGTGGCTGCGGGCACCGCGGTGCACCACGCCCTGTCTGAGGTCGAGGGTGACGATTTCGCCCTGGCAGAGCTGTTGCATGGCATCGGTGACCCCCAGGATCGCCGGCAGGCCGATGCGTTCGGCCGCCTGGGCCGCCAAGCTCTGAAGCCCGTCGTTCTCGGCAATCAGGGCCTTGGCCCGCTTGAGCGCTTCGAGAAAGGCGTCATCGCCGTCACGCACCACGACGATCTCGCCCGATTGCACGGCATCGGCCGTCTCAAGCGAATCGACAAGTCGAACCCGGCCGCTCACCGAGCCCGTGCCGATGCCCCGGCCGGGGGGCAGGGTCGCGGTGACCACCCCCACTTTGATGAAGTCGGTGGAGCCGCTCACCCCGGCCAGGGTGCCCGCCGTCTGCACGACCAGGTCGCCGTCGTTGAGGTACCCCTGCTGGCGTGCCATGCCCATGGCCAGGCTGAAGGTGCTGGTCGATGATCCCTGCTCGGTCACCAGCAGCGGATTGACGCCCCAGATCAACTGCAACTGGCGCGCCACGCGCTCATCAGCGGTGATCGCCAGGATCGGCGTGCTGGGCCTGAACTTGCTGACGTTCCTGGCCGTGGAACCACTCTTGGTCAGCGGCAGGATCGCGGCGGCGTTCATGTTGCGGGCGATGTTGCTCACCGCCTGGCAGATCGCATTGGGAATGGTGGTGGCCATGTGGCTGTCGAGCACCCGCCTGGGGTAGTCGCGCTCGATGCGCTGGGCGATGGTGGCCATCGTGGCGACGGCTTCCACCGGGAAGTCCCCCACGGCGCTCTCGTTGGAGAGCATCACCGCATCGGTGCCGTCAAGGATGGCGTTGGCCACATCGCTCACCTCAGCGCGGGTTGGCCTTGGGCAGCTCACCATCGAGTCGAGCATCTGGGTGGCGGTGATCACAGGAATGCCAAGGCTGTTGGCCTTGCGGATCAGTTCCTTCTGCAGCAGCGGCACTTCCTCGGCCGGCATCTCGACCCCCAGGTCGCCACGGGCCACCATGACCCCGTCGCACAGGGGCAGGATCGAATCGATCTGATCGATGGCCTCGAATTTCTCGATCTTGGCCACCACCGGCGTGCAATGGCCCTGACTGGTGATCAGCTCTCTGATCTCGAGCATGTCGGAGGGGTTGCGCACGAAGCTCAGGGCGACCCAGTCGACCCCGTGGGCGAGGCCGAAGCTCAGATCTTCCCGGTCCTTGTCGGTGAGGGCGCGGATCGAGAGCTGCACATCGGGGAAATTGACCCCTTTGTTGTTGGAGAGAACTCCACCAACGGTGACCGAGCAGTGCAGGGTCTGGGCGGCCTGGTCGACGCTCTCGACCGCCATCTCCACCCGACCGTCATCCAGCAGGATGCGGCTGCCGGCAGTCACCTCATCGGCCAGACGGTCATAGGTGACGGTGGCGATCTGTTGATTGCAGCTCACATCGCGCGAGGTGAGGCTGAACCGGTCGCCCTTGGCCAGGGTGATCGGCCCGTCGCCGAACCGCCCAAGCCGGATCTTCGGCCCCTGCAGGTCCTGCAGGATGCCGATGTGCACCCCCATCTCGCGGGAGACCTGGCGGATCGTGGCGATGCGGGCGGCATGCTCGCTGTGGTCGCCGTGGGAGAAGTTGAGCCGGAAGGTGGTGGCCCCGGCCTCGACAAGCTGACGCAGCCGTTCTGGAGACTCGGTGGCCGGGCCGATGGTGGCCACGATCTTGGTGCGACGCATGAGATCGGGCCTGGCCATCAGGTTGCCAAAGGTATTGCTGAAACTACCATTCAGCCCTGTCTCAGCCCGGTCGGCCATGGACTTTCAGGAGTATCAGCACCGCTCCCGCCAGACGGCCCGCTATCCCCAGGCCGGTGCCAATCCCATCTACCCGACCCTCGGCCTCTGCGGCGAGGCCGGCGAGGTGGCCGACAAGGTGAAGAAGGTGATCCGAGATCGGGAGGGCCACTTTGATGCGGCGGTTCGCGATGACCTGCGGCTCGAGCTGGGTGATGTCCTTTGGTACGTCGCCCAGCTCTGCAGCGAGCTGGGGCTCGACCTCGACGATGTGGCCGCTGCCAACCTCGACAAACTGGCCAGCCGCATGGCCCGTAACGTGATCGCAGGCAGCGGGGATCGGCGGTGAGCGGAGCAGCATCGGTTCGCTGGTTGCCCTGTTTGCAGGTGCTCCTGGGCTGGCAGCAGGTGTTGGCTGTGCTCGTGAGCGTTCTGCTCCTGGTGGGTTTACCGGCCAGGCCTGCCGTGGCGGCCGATCTGTCGGTGGCCGATGTGCATCTGGAGCCCTGTCCGGCCAGTGATGCGGCAGCCCAGAGCGGGCTCACCCGTTCGACCGGGGCCGGATGCTGGGCTCTCAGCGGCGTGGTCAACAATCCGTCGCGCCGTGCGGTGGTCGACACCGATGTGTTTGCCGTGATTCTCGATGCCAGCGGTGAACCGGTGCTCCAGAACCGCACCCGGGTGGGATCCATCGGCGATGTGCCACCCGGCAGCTCCCGTTTTGCCCTGCGGCTGGCGGTGCCGATGGGCACCCCAGGGCCGCTTCAGTTTCGCCAGGTCAAGGCGCGTGGCTTTTCGGCGCCGGTGCGCACCCGCGCAGGAACCGATGAGGAGTTGTTGCCCCTGGAGCAGCAGCTCGAGCTCGGCTAGGCCTCAGAGGCCGTAGCCCCCCAGGGCAGCCCCCGCACCCAACAGCAGGTTCTGCATCAGCTGCAGGGCCAGGAAGGCCAGAATCGCCGACAGATCCAGGCCACCCAGGGGCGGTATCAGACCCCGGAATGCATTCAGGTAGGGATCGGTGATCGAGCTCACCGTCGCCAGAACCGGGTTGCTGCTCCAGTCGAGGTTGGGAAACCAGCTCAGCAGCACCCTGACCAAAAGGATCAGTGAATAGATCTCAAGGGTGCGGGCCAGCACCGGCAGCAGCTGGGTGACGATCTCCATGCGGTGTGGGGCGTTGGGGCTGGACGCGGCGAGTCCAGGCTAGTCAACGGAGGAAGGCGATCAGCTCGCCTCTTCCCAGTCGTCCAGGAGTGGTGGTGCCGATGGTGCTGCTGCGGCCGGACTTGCCTCCGCTGTTGGCCGGGCCACGGGTCTGAGGTCATCGGCCTTGACCGCAAAGGTGCGGTGAAATTTCTCGCTCAGGCTCAGCCAGAACGAGCGACCGTCGCTCTGGCGCTTGCGCTCGATGAAGTCCTGGGCCAGCAGTTCCTTGATGTGGTCATAGGCCCCCGAGCCGCGCAGCTCCACCAGCTCCGACTGCAGGATGCGCTTCTTGAGGGCGATGGTGGCGAGGGTGCGCAGGGCGGCGGTGGAGAGATCCACCGGCAGAAGGTTCTGCACCAGATCGGCCAGCCCCTGGCGCAGCTGCAGGCTGTAGCGCTGGCCGTCCTGAACGATCTCCAGGGCGGTGTTGCGGTGGGCGTAGTCGGCCATCAGGGTGAGCAGGCCGAGCTCCACCTCATCGCGCGACAGAGCTGCGATCTCGGCGAGCTCGCCCAGGCTCAGGGGCTTGCCCTTCAGATACAGGATCGCCTCGAGCCGTGCCGGCAGGGAGAGCTGCTCAGGTGGCAGGGCGGGCGACGGCTCCATTGCTCGCGACGCTAGCCAACGGGCACGCTGCTGAGGGCGAGTGATGTTGCCGCATGTGTTGCTGCTGCGACCCACGTCGGCACCGTGGTTGCGGTAGTGAAAGATGCTGATGTTCCAGTTCGGATGCAGGCTGGTCAGGAAGCGCATCAGTGCCCCGGGACGTTCCGGAAACTCGAAGCGGTAGAGCAGTTCCTGTCCGGCACCCCCTGACTCGCCGGCTCCGGCCGGCAACCGACCGCCCACCATGTGGCGCAGGTGGAGCTTGGAAAGCTCATCATTGGAGAGATCGAGGCAGGCGAAGCCGGCTGCTCGCACGTCGTGGATCAGCTCCAGTTCGTCACTGGTGCCACTGGTCTGGACCCCGACGAAGATGTGGGCCCGCCGGGGGTCGGCCAGGCGATAGCTGAATTCGCTCAGGTTGCGGGTGCCCAGCAGGGTGCAGAAACGCCGCAGACTGCCGGGTTCCTCGGGGATCTCGACCGCCAGCATCGCCTCTCTGTCTTCGCTGATCTCGGTGCGCTCGGCGACGAAGCGCAGTCGGTCAAAGTTCATGTTGGCCCCGCAGGCGATCGCCACCAGCCGCCTGCCCTGCAGACCGCGCCGCTCGACATCGGCCTTGAGACCGGCGATCGCCAGGGCGCCGGCCGGCTCCAGGATGGAGCGGGTGTCACCGAAGACGTCCTTGATCGCCGCACAGATGGCGTCGGTGTCGACCGTGACCATGGCATCGACGGTCTGACGGGCCAGGGCGAAGGTGAGCGCCCCCACTTCCTTGACGGCCACACCATCGGCGAAGAGCCCGACCTGATCGAGCCGCACCCGCTCCCCCTGTTGCAGCGAGCGGGTCATGGCATCGGCATCGTTCGGTTCGACGCCCACCACCTCGACCTGGGGCCAGATGCTCTTGAGAAACGACGCCACACCGGCGATCAGGCCACCGCCCCCCACGGCCACATAGACCACATCGGGCGGGTGAGAGCACTGCCGCACCAGCTCCAGGGCGATCGTGCCCTGGCCGGCGATCACGTCGGGGTCGTCAAATGGATGAATGAAGCTGTAGCCCCGTTCGGCTTCGAGCCGTCTGGCCTCTTCGTAGGCAGCGTCGTAGGTGTCGCCATGCAGCACCACCTCGGCCCCCCGGCCGGCGACAGCCCTGACCTTCATGTCGGGGGTGGTGCTGAATTTACCGACCGCACCGGGCAGCTACAACGAGCAATTGCAGCAGGGTTTGAACATGGTGTTTGGCAACACCTGGCGCATCGTGGCGGGCTCCATCGTGGCCTTTTGGGTGGGCAGCATGGTCAACAGTTTTGTGATGGCCAAAATGAAAATCTGGACCCAAGGGCGCCACCTCTGGGCCCGCACCATAGGCTCCACCGCCGTGGGCGAATTGTTCGACTCATCCCTTTTTTATGTGATTGCTTTTTACGGCATTTGGCCCACCGAGCAGGTGGTGGCCGTGGCCATCGCGCAGTATTTCCTGAAAACCGGTTGGGAAGTGCTGGCCACCCCCCTGACCTATCAAGTGGTGGGCTGGCTCAAGCGCAAAGAAAACGAAGACCACTACGACCGCGACACCGACTTCTCACCTTTTCGGGTCAAGGTTTGAAGCGGCTTTAGGCACCGGGGCTTGCGGCCGCTGACGGTTTCGATGGTTTGGCTTGCAGCTGCTTGACCGCCATGCTCTCCAGGTATCGCCGCAGCCGCGACAAACCCACATCGTGTTCGTACAAATGCTCACGATCGCGGGCATCGGGCTCCATTTGCTCCAACATGACCCGGTCTTGCTCCAGCACACGCCAATGTCGCGCCTCTAAACGGTTGCGGTACAAAAACCGCCAAGCGCTGCGCTGCCAACCACTGACCCTGCGGCATCGCCAAAAAAAGACGGC
>RGUW01000451.1 GCA_010027605.1 Synechococcaceae bacterium WB9_2_112
CGCCTACCGCATCGGCCAGCAGAACCGGGTGATGGTGCACAAATTCATCACCAGCGGATCCGTGGAGGAACGCATCGACCGCATGATCAAGGAAAAGTCGAAGCTGGCGGCCGACATCGTCGGATCCGGCGAAGAATGGCTCGGCGGCCTCGACATCGGTCAGCTCAAGGAGCTGGTCACCCTCCAGGAGGACTGATGCCATGACACCCCTTGGCCCGGAACAAACGGATGTCCGCTGGAAACAGCGCTTTGACAACCTGCAACGGGCGCTGAGGCAACTGGAAGCGGCCGTGCAGGCACACCAGGCCCTGCCCGACAACGAGCTGATGGTGATCGCCTTGATCAAGGCCTATGAGTTCTGCTTTGAATTGAGCTGGAAAACCCTCAAAGATCTGCTGGCCTGGAATGGCATTGATGCCAAGCTGCCGCGCGAGGTGATCAAACAGGCCTTCGCCCATGGCTTGCTGGAGAACGGTCAGATCTGGATCGACATGCTCGAGCAGCGCAATCAGTTGACCCACACCTATGACCAGGCCAAGGCTGAAGCCGCCACACGCCTGATTACCGATCGCTACCTGACGGAACTCCTGTGGTTGCGTCAATCGCTGCTGCAGCGGCTGGAGGACGAGCCATGACCCCCGATACGGGCCTGCCGGAGCAGACGCTCAGCGAAATCCAGCGCTGTCTGCAGGAACGCTTTCCCCAGCTGCACTGGGTGAAGCTCTACGGATCAAGGGCCATGGGTCGGCATTGGCGGGGATCGGACATCGACCTGGCCTACAGCGCTGACGACGAGTGCAGTGCGGCCCTGCTGGAAGCCCTCGACCAGCTGCCCACCCCGTACCGCTTCGACGTCACCCACTGGGAGTCGTTGCGGCATCACGGCCTGCGCCATCACATCGAGCGCGTTGGCATTCCCCTCCCATGACGATCACCCCCGGCAACCACAACGGCATCACCACCCAGCTGGGCGACCAGGGCCTCGGTCAGCAGCCCTGGTGGGTGGAGCAGTGGATGGAG
>RGUW01000452.1 GCA_010027605.1 Synechococcaceae bacterium WB9_2_112
GCAGCGGTACCGGGAGGCGGTGAATGCGGCCAACCTGCTCGTGCGAGTCTCGCCCACCGCCAGCAGCTGGGAGCGATTGGGCTGGGCCTACTTCCGGTTGGGTGACTACAGCCGAAGCCTCGAGAGCTATCGCGAAGCGGTCCGCGTGGACGGTCGGCACTGGCCTGCGTGGAATGGCGTGGGCGTGAACCTGCTGAACGAGTGGCTGCAGGGCCAGAGGCAGGATGAGGCCCTCGCCGAGCAGGCCCGGGCGGCGTTCCGCAAGTCGCTGCAGATCAATCCCGATCAGGTCAAGGTGCAGCGGCTGCTCACCGTGTACGCCAAGTGAACCCCATGGAAGGTCCATCCGGCTCTGGCACCTTCCTGGATCTCGTGGCGCAGGTCGAGGCCGGCGGGACGCATGCCATTTCCGAAGCCGAGACAGCCATGGGTCTGGTGCTTGATGGAGCCGTGGATGAGCCCCTGTTGGCGCGGTGGCTTGGTGCCCTGGCCCTTCGCACGCCGACGCCGGACGAGCTCTTCGGATGCATGCAGGCACTGATGTCCAGGGCCCGGATGGTGCCCACCCGAACTTCTCCGGAGCGGATCGTGGATACCTGCGGCACGGGAGGAGCGCCGAAGGTGTTCAACGCCAGCACGCTGGCTGGCCTGGTGGCCGCCGCTGCGGGCTGTCCCGTGGCCAAGCATGGGAATCGTTCGCGCACCGGATTTGGAAGCGCCGAGACCATCGCAGCCCTTGGATTTCCCATGGAGGCGGACCCGGAGGTCCAGGCCCACATGCTGGATGCGATCGGATTCTGCTTCTGCATGGCCACGCGCCACCACCCGGGTGGTGCTCATGCTGCCGCGGTCCGACGTCGCATGTCAGTGCCGACCCTGTTCAACGTGGTCGGACCGCTCTGCAACCCGGCTGGCGCCATGCGGCAGGTGGTGGGGGTCTGGGATGCCAGGCTGCTGCAACCGGTGGCGGAGACGCTGGCCCGGCGCGGCTGTGTGCATGGCATGGTGCTGCATGCCGA
>RGUW01000453.1 GCA_010027605.1 Synechococcaceae bacterium WB9_2_112
GTTGCCGCTGAGGGTGCCGGCATTGGTCACCGTCAGGTTGAGGTTGGTACCTTCCGGGTCGTAGAGGTTGGCGAACAGGGCGCCGGCATTGCCGCTGGCGTTGGCACCGGGTTCGCTGGCACCGGCGGCCGTGAGGCCCGATTCGCGCGCATTGGCATTGAGGATCTGGCCAGTGGAGGTGGGGCCGTCGTCAGAGCCGAGAATCTGCACCTGCAGGGTCTGCTCGCCGCTGAGGTTGTCGCTGTCGCGCAGGGTCAGCACAAAGGTGTCCACCAGGCTGCGGCTGCCGGCGGCCTGGGCATTCACCGTGGCATTGCCGTTGTCGATCATGTAGCGGTAGGAGCCATCAGCGCCCACCCGCAACGTGCCGTAGAGGCCGGTGATGGCGGTGCCGTTGTCGACATTGGTGCCGGTGGCCACGCTGGTGTTGGCGCTGGCGCTGAGGCCATCGCGGCGGCCGGCACTCACCGCATAGGTGGCAGGCTGCAGCACGCCTTCCGGGTCGGCGGCCTTCACAAACAGGCTGCCGGCGATGCGTTCGGCCGCCTGGCCCGCCAGGGCGGAGCCATCGGCCTTGATGCCCTGTTCTACAGCCCAGGCATCGGGTGCCTGGATGCGGTACCACTCATCGTTGAGGGCCGAGGCAAAACTGATCACCGGGTTGCCGGCGACTGCACCCGGTCCGCCGCTGCCGCCGTGGTCGGGGTCACCCCAGGTGACCACCGTGCCATCACTGCGCAGGGCACTGAAGGCATAAAAGGTGCTGGCCAGGCGGGTGACAGTGAGGGTGTCGCTGGCACCGTTGAAATCAACGCTGCTGCTGTTGCCGCCGCGGTTGGCATCCCCCCAGGTGACCACGGAGCCATCGGCCCGCAGGGCGGCAAAAGCAAAGCTGGTCGCCACGATGTCGACGATGTCTTCGCTGTTGGGCACCCCATCGATGGCGCTGGCCACACCGCTGCTGTCGCCGCCGCTGCTGCCCCAGCTCACCACCGAGCCATCGGCCCGCAGGGCGGCAA
>RGUW01000454.1 GCA_010027605.1 Synechococcaceae bacterium WB9_2_112
TGCTGATCCTCGATGAGGCCCACAACGCGGCCCCCGCCAGCGGCTCCAAAATTGCTGTCGACTCCAAGCTCACCCGTGCCATCCGCGGCCTGGCCGGCTGCTTTGAGCACAAGCTGTTCCTCTCAGCCACGCCCCACAACGGCCACAGCAACAGCTTCTCCGCCCTGCTGGAAATCCTTGACCCTACCCGCTTCTGCCGGGGAGTGCCAGTGCGCAACAAGGCCGACATTGAGCCCGTGCTGGTGCGGCGCCTCAAGGAAGACCTGCGCCGGATTGGCGAGGAGCTGCCCAAGCGCGAAGTGGTGCCCGTGGTGCTGGAGGGCCTGGATCCCTCTACACCTGAGCTTGAGTTGGCACGCCTGCTCAAGGCCTATCGCAGCCAGCGGGATCAGCGGCTCAAGGGAGCGAGCAGCAAACAACGTGCCGCCGAACTGCTGGTCGTTACCAACCTCCAGAAACGTCTACTTAGCTCGATCGAAGGCTTCCACCGCACCCTGGGCGTGCATTGCGACACGCTGCAGCGGCGAGATGCCGGCGAGCGCCTACGCACAGCCCGCGACCCTGAGCAGCTGAAGCTGCTGCAGCAGGGCATTGACGGCGACGACGAGCGCGCCGACGCTGATGAAGACAGTGTGGAGCGGGAAGCTGAGCAGGAGCATCGGCTCGCTGTGGCCACCACCGAACTGGGCGCAGGCCCAGAGGAGTGGGCGCTGCTCAAGGACATGCAGCGCATCAGCGAGCGCGCCCGGTATGCGCCCGATGCTCGAATCCACTACCTGCGCCGCTGGATCCAGCAGCACCTCTGCCCGGATCTAGGGCAGGAGGGGGCCAAGTGGAACGGCGAGCGGCTGTTGATCTTCACCGAATACGCCGACACCAAGCGCTGGCTACAGGAGCAGATCGAATCGTTGATCGCCGGCAGCGACCGGGAACGGGAACGCATCGCCACCTTCCATGGCGGCATCGGCGATGAGAAACGGGAAGCCCTCAAGCGCAGCTTCAACAGCCCGCCGGAG
>RGUW01000455.1 GCA_010027605.1 Synechococcaceae bacterium WB9_2_112
CAGCTCCGGCGGGAGGATGCAGTTCGGATAGTCCTTCATGACGAAAGCCCCCCTGCTGCAGCAGAGAGGCTTCCGCGGATCACCCGACAAGATGAAACCGCAGTCACGGTATCACGCCTCGTCGGTTTCGTAAGCCTCGTTCTGCGGGGTGGTCGGATCGTCGGGAACGAACTGACCGGCATCGTCCCCACCGGCCGGTCTACGGGCCCTGCGGGGCCGTCTGGGGGTCGATGGGACCGGATCTACCTCAGGCGACTCAGAGGCGCCTTCCTGGGGCTCCTGGGGGCCATCCAGGAAGATCGCAGCGTCGGCAGCAGCCGCGGCTTTGCCCTTGGCTGCCAGGTACGCGGCCTCCTCGACCAGCGTTCCATTCAGGCCCAGGGCAATGGCCTCGTCGGGCGAAACCATGACGTGGTTGGCCATTGCAGGGCTGGAGAGCACTGATCGCATCGTACCGAGACCGGCAAATCAGTCGCTGCTCATCAGCTCCTTGAACCGTGCCCAGCGCAGGCCGAAACGCTTGGTGTCGTCCCGCCGACCGCACAGGTACGGGTTGACCATCAGGAAGCGCTTGCCACTGGCTGAGTCGTAGCCCGTTGCCACCAGCTGCTGGAGCCGGAGCCGTTTGATCGAAACGCTCACACGCCACTGCGGCATCCCAATGGCCCGGCCCAGCTCGGTGAGCGTGACTTCCACCATGCCGGTCTTGTGGTTGATGGCGCTCATGACAGCCATCAGGACGGCGAAGTCAGCTGGCTGCAGCTGTTTGGCCTTGAGCGCTTCAAGCGCTCCCCGGAGGTCATTATGAAAAATCATGATAAAGCTCTCCGTTTCAGCGAAGTCCATAAGTTTGACTAATGGGCCCTGTCATACGAAGCGATTTCAGAGGGCTAGGTGATAGTAACACCACTGCACGGGTGGAGACCTCCGATCCCGACTGGGCCGGTCCGGAAATTGCATTTATGTATCTTTCTTAGGAGGCCAGGGAGCGCGAGCGACAGGGACTCCGGCTGCT
>RGUW01000456.1 GCA_010027605.1 Synechococcaceae bacterium WB9_2_112
GCCCCCAAGGATTGGGACATGGCTGCGCCTGAAGCGGTGCTGCTGGCGGCCGGTGGGGCCTTCAGCCACGCCGATGGCCGCCCGCTCTCCTACAACGATGGCGACATCCGCCAGGCCGGTTGCCTGATCGCCAGCCACGGCCCCAGCCACGGCGAGCTGTGCGCCAAGGCCGCCGCCGCGATGGCGGCCATCGATCCGGGGTTTGCGGTGTGAGTTAGCCGGTTGGCGGTGCGGTGTGCAGCAGGGCAACCCCCAGACGCTGTGCTGCTGCGCGCAGGGCCTTGTCGTGGCTGGCGAGAGGAAGCCCACTGCGCAGGGCCAGCTCCAGATAGGCCGCGTCGTAGCTGGTGAGCTGGCACTGCTCCGCCAGGTTGATCACGTCATGCCAGACCACGGCGGCAGTTCCGGGATCCACCGCGAAATTCTGCGCTTCGAAGAGCTGCAGTGCCTCAACCCGTTCTGCATGGGTGAGGCGGCCGCGCCGCTCAGCCATCAGCAGCACATTGGCCACCTCCCAGAAAAACAGGGCGGGCACAAGGGCTTGACCGTCTTCAAGCAGCTCAAACACCAGCTCGCTCTGGACATTGGCTTCGTCTTCAAAGCACAGCGCGCAGGCGGCTGAGCAGTCGAGCACCAGTGACGGCTTCACCGCTGGCGCCCCTCATCGCGCAGGGCTTGGATGCTGAGCCCTTGGAGGTGTTTGCTGCGGCGGAATTCTCGCAACCGATCGAGTGCTGCCCGGCGACCTTCGGCGCTGTTGGGTTCCGGCGGCAGCAGCCGCGCCACCGCCCGGCCGTGGCGGGTGATCAGCACCTCTTCGCCGCCCGCCACCTCCTCCAGCAGGCGGGAGAGGTGGGTTTTGGCTTCAAAGGCGCCCGCGGTTTTCATCCGCTTCAATCAACCAGTTGCCAACCAGTTTAAGCCGGGTTGTTGGGGTGGCGCAGCAAAAAGCCGGCCCCGCAGGGCCGGCCGATGCTGGATCAAGCCAGCGGGTTGATCAGACGCTCTCGGGG
>RGUW01000457.1 GCA_010027605.1 Synechococcaceae bacterium WB9_2_112
GACTTTCTGGAGGTGATCACCGCACCGGTGATGCGGCGCAACGGCACGCTGGACCGCTACACGGGTGACGGCCTGATCGCGTTCTGGGGGGCCCCGCTGCCCATGGCAGACCACGCCGCCTGCGCCCTGGAGGCCGCCCGTGAGATGTTCAGCCGACTGGAGGATTTCAACCGACAGCGCCTGGCGGCCGGGCTGAGCCCGCTGGCCATGCGGGTGGGTTTGGAAAGCGGCGAGGCGGTGGTGGGCGACCTGGGCAGCAGCAGCCGCGGCGTGTACACCGCCGTGGGCACCTGCATCAATTTGGCTTCACGTCTTCAGGAAATGGCCCGCGACCTGGGCGAGCCCTTGGTGGTGGGGCCACAGGCCTACCACGCCTGTGTGGCGGGCCCCATGCCCCTGCGCAGCCTGGGCCTGCACCGGGTCAGAGGCCTGGACGAGCCCGTGGAACTGCACGGCTGGAACCGGGCGCCCGCAGAACACGCCTGAGGCAGAATGGTGGGTTTGCGTCGACGACACGCCGCGCACCTGCGAACAGACCCCAAGGACTCCCATGGCCCGAAGCGCCCTGATCACCGGCATCACCGGACAAGACGGTGCCTACCTGACCGAACTGCTCTTGGGCAAAGGGTACGAGGTGTACGGCGCGTTTCGCCGCAGCAGCAGCGTCAACTTCTGGCGCCTGGAGGAGTTGGGCGTGGCGCACCACGAGCGGCTGCACCTGGTGGAGTTCGACCTGACCGACGCCGCCGGCTGCCTGCGCCTGATTCAGCGATGGGCCCCCGATGAGGTGTACAACTTGGCCGCGCAAAGTTTTGTGGGGGTCAGCTTCGAGCAGCCCCACACGACCGCGCAGATCACCGGCCTGGGGGCCTTGAACCTGCTGGAGGCCATCCGCATCGTCAACCCCAAGATCCGCTTCTACCAGGCCTCGACTTCCGAGATGTTCGGCTTGGTGCAGGCGGTGCCGCAGAACGAGCGCACGCCCTTCTACCCGCGCAGCCCCTATGG
>RGUW01000458.1 GCA_010027605.1 Synechococcaceae bacterium WB9_2_112
CCCAAGACCGCCGTTGCCGCCTGATCAGCCATCGATCCTTCGGGTTTGATCGATTCGGGGCCCCCTCAAGGGGCCCCTTTTTCATGGCTGCGCGCCGGCGCCAGCTGGTTTAGCTCCCCGTTCGCCTGCCGCCAGCAGGGCGCTGATGGCCGCGTCGAGGCTGCGCTCCATCACGATGCGCGTGCCGTCGCTGACCACCACCCGGGCCAGGGTCGGCAAGCCCCCCTGCCGGGCCCGCAGGTAGATCGGTTCCACATACAGCAGCGCCTCTCCCACCGGCACCACCAGCAGGTTGCCTTCGATGACCTCGGCACCGGAACGATTCCAGAGGCCGAACTGCTGGCTGATCACCGGATCCTGGTTGATCAGGGCGGTGATCTGCTCGGGGCCGAAGATGGTCGTCTGGCTGGGGAAACGCAGCAGCACCAGCTGGCCGTAGTGGGGATCGTCGCTGCGGGCGGCCAGCCAGGCCACCAGGTTGGGCCGGGCCAGGGGGGTGAGCGGCTGCAGGAGCAGAAATTCCGGAGGCAGCTGCGGGCTGAGCTGGGCGCTGATGTGATACGGCCGCACGGGCACCTGGCGCTGGCCGTAGACCTCCTTGGGCACCTGCCAGACATCGTCTCCGCTGTAGAAAACACGCGGATCGGTGACGTGGTAGCGCAGCATCTGGGCGGTCTGCAGCTCGAACTGGCGGATCGGGTAGCGCACGTGCGCCTTCAGGGCAGGCGGCATCGCCCGCAGCGGCTCGAACAGTTCCGGGAAGAGGCGCCACCACCCGGCGATGATCGGATCGCGCGGTTCACTCACGTAAAGCCGCACGCTGCCGTTGTAGGCATCCACCACCGCCTTGATGGAGTTGCGCAGGTAGCGGATCTCCGGATGGCCAGGCACCGGTGCGCTGTAGGGATAGCTCTGGCTGACGGTGAACCCGTCCACGATCCAGTACTGGTGCTGCTTTGCCGGAAACGGCGTGCCGGAACCGATCTTGGCCGACACCAGGTAGGGCT
>RGUW01000459.1 GCA_010027605.1 Synechococcaceae bacterium WB9_2_112
AGCAACAGCACACCGCCGATCACGCCATAGGCCTGGAAACTGGCGCCCAACGACAGCACA
The DNA here is from genome assembly GCA_010027605.1 of Synechococcaceae bacterium WB9_2_112. Lineage (GTDB taxonomy): Bacteria > Cyanobacteriota > Cyanobacteriia > PCC-6307 > Cyanobiaceae > RGUW01. The sequence continues at coordinate 61 of RGUW01000459.1, forward strand.
CTGCGGCCGACGGCCGCGTTCAACAGGGTGAGCACGGTGCCAATCAGCGCGGCACCAGGGAGGCAAGCTGCGCCCACCATGCGGCGACTGGGAAGCAACACCAACACGCCATAGGCGAGCCCGAATGCCAACCCAAGGCTGAGCACGAAATCCAGCAGCGCCGGCACGGGAGACCAGAGATGCAGCTCCTGCGGCAACAGCTGCTGAAGCTGCAAACGCCAACTGCCGGGTCGCAACAGCCGCAGGCTGGTGGTGAGTTGGTCGAGCACCACAAAAAAGCCGATCAACAACACCAGGCCAGCGGCCTCAATGCGCACGCGGATGAAACGCTGCACCGGCTGCCACCAATGGTCCGGCGGTTGCAGGGCGGGCCGCAACCCCCAGAGCCGGTCGGCGCCACGCTTCAGGCTCAGGTAAGCGTTGGTGGAGGAGATCAACAGGAACACCACACCCAGAACCCCGGCCCCGATGCCCTGGCGCACCAACTTGGCCAAGGTGGTGGCCACCATCGGCACCACCGAGGCGGGCAGAAACTGATCGGCCAGACCAATCAATTGCTCAGACAGACCATCAATCCGGCCCAGGATCCGGCCGGCCACCGCCAGGGCGATCAGCAAAATGGGGAAGATGGATTGCAACGTGTGATAGGCAAAAGCCGCACTCAAATCGATGCAATCGTGGCGATCCCAGAGGCGATAGGCGTCCCACAACCGACGCCACCACGAGCGCCTTAAACGCAACTGCAAATTGGTCAGACGGCGTCGCACGGGATCAGCTGGTACGCCAGAAGAGGAGCAGCGTAGGGGCGCATAGGGGCCCGCGGGTGCCAGCTCGCAACAAATCAGACATTAAAAAAGCCACCCCAAAGGGTGGCTTTTCCTGAGCAAGATTGTTTTACCTGGCATCGACCTATTTTCTCAGGGGGCTACCCCCCAAATATCGTCG
>RGUW01000460.1 GCA_010027605.1 Synechococcaceae bacterium WB9_2_112
GTTTCATTGGGGCTGGCCAGGGTGCCCACCTCGGTGTTGGTGGTGCCAGTGGAGTTGACGCGGACGCCGTAGGTGATGCCACCGGCGAGGCCTGCCTGCTGGATGGCGTTGCCAGTGGTGGCCTTGGTGCCGACGTAGATGTAAACCTGGCCGTTGGTGATCGTGTCATCGAGGCTGGCGACGACGGTTTTGTCCTGCGCCAGGGGGTTGGCCACCACGTTCTCGAACGAGAGGTTGCCGAGGCTTGCCACCTCATAAACCTTGCCCGCATCCGTGCCATCGAGCACGTGGGCAAAAGCACGTCCCTCAGCTCCAGCCTCCTCGCCGGTGAGGAAGATGCGGCCGTTGTAGCCGGTGGTGCCGTTGCGGAACGCGGTGGCAGCAGCCAGGTCGGCCGAGCAGAAGCGGTTGAACGCGGTGGTGGTGCCATTGGTCCAGCTGGTGCCGTCGCTACTGGCCAGGTAGAGATCATTGGCGGAGGCGAGGAAGTCCTTGCCACTGATCACGCTCAGCGTCGCCTTGTCGATCGTCAGATCCGACACATAGGCACCCTTGGAGCCATGGGCTCGCACATCGCCGACGGTATTGCCGAGTTCATGGTTGACGAGCACCCGCAGGGTGCCGTCACCGTTGTCGGTAACGCCAATGCCATCGGGGATGCCATTGAAGCGGTAGCCGTTGTTGCCTTGTTCACCGGCATCGATGACCTCGCGGAACACGGCGCGGCCTTCCGTTCCCACCAGGAACGTTTGTGCGGGAAGGGCGGCCTCGCTCACCTGGCTGCCGAGGGTGAGGGGCAGGGTGTTGGTGGCACCGCGCAGATCCACCTCATAGACGCTCTTGAAGCCGTTCAGGGCGCGGCTGCTGTCGCGCTCCATCACCAGGAACACGTTGCGGGCGGCGTCGTAGGCGACATCACCGATCTTGTCCTGACCGGGGCGGCCGCTCAGCAGGTAGAGATGCTCCTTGACAGGGGCGCCAGTGGCGGGATCGATCGCCAG
>RGUW01000047.1 GCA_010027605.1 Synechococcaceae bacterium WB9_2_112
AGCAGGAGGAGATCGCCGGCTTCTTCACGAACACCTCCGAGGAGTTCATGGGCAGCCACTCGATCACCGATTCACACATCTCGACGATCACCGACACGATCCTGCTGCTGCAGTACGTCGAGATCCGCGGCGAAATGGCCCGCGCCCTCAACGTCTTCAAGATGCGCGGCTCGTGGCATGACAAGGGCATCCGTGAGTTCGTGATCACCAGCAACGGGCCCGAGATCAAGGACTCGTTCTCGAACTTTGAGCGGATCATCAGTGGTGTGCCGCACCGGATCACCACCGACGAGCGCAGCGAGCTTTCACGCATCGTGCGGGGCGTCGAAGCCGACGCCTGAGGCCTGGCGGCGCTCGCTCTGCAGCTGCAGTTCATCGGCATCGGTGCCCTCGAGGGGCAGATCAAACCAGAAGGTGGTCCCCACATCCGGTTCACTCACCATGCGGATCCGGCTGCCGTGCTTCTCGAGGATGCCGCGCACGATCGACAGTCCAAGGCCCGTGCCGGCTTCAGTGTGCACGGCATTTTCGACCCGGTAGAAGCGTTCGAAGATGCGCTCCTGGTCGGCCTCACTGATTCCGCAGCCGGTATCGGCGATTTCGACGCGCAGCCTCGGTAACGGTGAGCTCAGCTGGCAGCTGGGGGGCGGTGCGGTGTCGGTCGATGCCGGCAGAACGGTGCTCGGCAGCTCGCAGCTGTCGGGCCAGGGGTAGGCGCGCAACATCAGCTGCCCGCCGCTCGAAGTGAACTTGAGGGCGTTGCCCACCAGGTTGTCGAGCACCTGCAGCAGCAGATCCCAGTTCCCCAGGACGCGCGGCAGGTGGGCATCGGCCTCGAAGTTCAGCATGACCCCTTTGTCTTCGGCGTTGAGGCGGTAGGTGCGCAGGGTCTGCTCGATGGCAGGGGCGATCTCCTGGGGGTCGAGGCTCCAGACGCGATCGCTCTCCAGGCGCGAGAGGTCGAGCACGTCGTTGACCAGTCGGGTGAGCCGATCGGTCTCGGCATTGGCGATGCCGAGGAATTCCTTTTTTTCCTCTTCGCTGAGTTGATCGCCCAGGTCGTGGAGGGTTTCGACGTAGCTCTTGATGTTGAACAGCGGTGTGCGCAGTTCGTGGGAGACGTTGCTGATGAACCGGCTCTGCGCGGCATTGAGCTCGACCTCCCGGGTGAGGTCCTGCACGGTCATGGCGATGCCCTTGAGGCTTTCGCCGCTGGCATCGCGGACCGCCTGCAGGACGATGCGCAGGGTGCGGGCCGGTTCGCCGAAGCTGCAGCGCACGTCACTGCCTTCCCGGCCGCCCACCATCACGTTGTCAAGTGGGGTCTGGAGCTCCATGGCCAGCCGCTCGGGCAGCTCGGCGATCAGCTCGTTGCCTTCGAGGTTGCGCCCCTCCCAGCGAAACAGGCGGCGCGCCGTGGGGTTGGCCAGCACGATGCGGCCTTCGGGATCAACGAGCAGGGCCCCATCGGCCATGGTGGCGATCAACGACTGTTGCTTGCCCTGCTCGGCCCTCAGTTCTTCGATGTTGGCGGCCTTGTAGGCCTGCAGCTCGGTAGCCATGGTGTTGAAGCCCTCGAGCAGTTCGCCCAGTTCGCCCCCCACCGGCAGCTCGATGCGGGTCTCGAAGTTGCCTCGCCCCACCTGGCGCACCCCCCGCAGCAACTCCTTGACGGGCCGGGTCACGGTGAGCGCATTGAAGACCGCACCCAGAATCACCAGCACCCAGATCGAGATGAAGACCGCCACGGTCACCTCGCGGGTCAGGGCCGAGCTGGCCAGCAGGGTTTCGTTGGGGTTGATGCCCAGCGCCAGAACGCCCAGGTAGCGGCCCTGTTGCACGAGTGGCACAAACACATCGGTGACCTGGCCGTCCGGGGTCAGGTGCTGACGGATCAGGGGGTTGCCTTCGCGGCGCTGCATGTCGGCCGGGAGTTCCAGCCGGCGGGTGAGCAGCAGTTCGCTGCTGCCGTTGTTGGCCCCGATCGGAATCCCGAGGTAGATGACCCCATCGGGATCGGCGAAGAAGATGTAGCGAAGGCTTCGGCTTGATTCGTAGAACCGCTCGGCCACGTCGGCGAGCAGGCGGTCGTTGCCTTCGGCCACCAGCGGCGTCACGTTGGCGGCCAGCAGCACCCCCAGGTCACGGGCGTAGCGGGTATCGCTGTTCTTGGCTCCCTGCTGAATGCCATTGAGGGCAAAGAAGGTGATGCCCGTCATCAGCAGGCTGACCACCAGGGTGGCGGCCACCAGCAGTTTGGTCTGCAGGCTGAACTCGGCCCACCAGCGCGCCACGCGCTCGCTCCAGGTGGTCGCGGCCGCTGCCTGAGCTGCGTCAACCGCCTCGACCTGCATCATCGGCTGCGCACCTGGTGGCCGATGTCACGGCGGTAGGTGATGCCGTCGAAGCGCACGGCCTCGAGGGCGGCGTAGGCCTGTGCAAAGGCCGTGTCGAAGTCGTGGGCCTGGGACACCATGGCCAGCACCCGGCCGCCGGCGGTGTGCAACTGGCCTGCCTCGTCCTTGCGGGTGCCGGCGTGGAACAGCTGCACCGAGCCGTCGCCGGCGCGATCGTCTGCAGGAAGATCGATCTGGATCGGGTCCCCCGCTCGGGCACTGAGGGGATAGCCCTCGGCTGCGGCGATCACGCAGGCGCTGCAACCGGCTTTGATCGTCAGTGCGGGGGCCTGATCCAACCGGCCGGTGGCACAGGCCAGCAGCACGGCAGCCAGCTCATCGCCGAGCAGCGGCATCAGGGTTTCGCATTCAGGATCGCCGAAACGGCAGTTGAACTCGATCACCTTGGGCCCCTGCTCGGTGAGCATCAGCCCGGCATAGATGACACCGCGGTAGTCAATGCCGCGGCGTTGCAGGGCGGCCAGGGTGGGTTCGAGCACCAGCTCGCGCACCTGCTCCAGTGCGGGGGCATCGAGCAGGGGAGCCGGTGCATAGGCCCCCATGCCACCGGTGTTGGGACCGGTGTCGCCTTCGCCGATGCGCTTGTGATCCTGGGCAGGGGGCAGCAGCACCAGGCGTTGGCCGTCGCTCAGGGCAAACACCGACACCTCGGGCCCCTCCAGGATCTCCTCCAGCACCACGGCGGCGCCGGCCTGGCCGAACCGGCCTGAGAACACCTCGGCCAGCGCGGCTTCGGTTTCGGCGACCGTGGTGGCCACGGTCACACCCTTGCCCGCGGCCAGGCCGTCAGCCTTGACCACCAGCGGTTGCCCTCCGGCCTGCACCACGGCCAGAGCCTGCTCCAGGCTCGTGGCGCTCCAGTGGCGGGCGGTGGGGATGGCGGCCTCGGCCATCAGGGCCTTGGCCCACTGCTTGCTGGCTTCCAGCAGGGCGCCCTCGGCCCCCGGCCCGAACACCGGCAGCCCGGCCTTCCGCAGGGTGTCGGCCAGGCCCGCCGCCAGGGGGGCTTCCGGGCCGATCACCACCAGGTCGGCTCTGTGGTGGAGGGCAGCAGCCAGCAGCCCGTCGTGATCGCTTTCGGCGATCGCCAGTTGCTCACAACCCGGCAGCTCCAGGGTGCCGCCGTTGCCGGGGGCAACCCACACCTGGCGCACACCGGAACAGCGGGCCATGGCCCAGGCCAGAGCATTTTCGCGGCCACCGCCGCCGATCACCAGGATGCGTTGCGGTGTCTTGCCCGGGTCCATCGCGCCCATGCACAGCAGGGATGCCATCCTCTCTGATACCTGAACAGCGGCACGTCATGGGGTCGGAACCGGGTCGTGGGCCGTGGCTGCGGCGGCGCCTGGCCATGGGGCAGCTGAGCCTGCTGGCCGCACTGGTCGGCACCGTCCTGTTGAGCCTGGATTGGCAGGGCTCAGCCCTGGCTCAGCAGACCATCAAGACCCGGCCCAGCCTCGATGCACTCGAGCTGGCCTGCCGTGAGGCCCGCGCCCAGGGCGATCTCAAAGCGCTCAAGCTGCTGCAGCTCGACCTGTTGCGGGTGCGACCGGCCCCCCAGCCCCTGGCGGTGGTGCTGGCCAATGCCGATGCACTGATGCGCTGCGGAGCCCCCGATTCGGCCTTGCTGGTGCTCAACCGCTACAGCCCCTCGCCCGGGGCCGAACAGGTGCAGTGGTTGCTGCTGCAGTGGCGTGCTGCCAACGGGGCCCTCGATCACCGCCTGGCGGCCGAGGCGCTGCGCCGGCTTGTCAGCGCCTCGGGCCGCAACCTGGAAGCCCTGCTGGTCCCTGTGGCGCAGGATGACAAAGGTCGGTGGCAGACCCGATCGGCTCTCGATCTGCTGGCCGCTCACCTCGAAGCCCTGGGTCAGCGCGACCAGGCTGCCGAGCTGTTGCTGTCGGGCCGCGCCACCGGGGTGGTGGCGGCCCAGCGTCTGAGCCAGGCGGTCAGCTGGTCGCTCAGCATGAGCCCACAGCTGCGTCAACGCTGGCTCGAACAGGCGCTGGCCCAGGCCGCGGCCGCCGGTGCCTGGGGGCTGGCTGCAGCGGTGCTCGATCAGCAGTTGGCTCTGCTGGCCGATCAACCCGCGGCGGCGCGGCAGAAGCTCGAGGAGCGGCGCCGGCGTCTGAGTCGCCGTCTCGATGACGCTGCCACGCTCAACCCCGAGACTGTGCGTTCACCCCGTGCCCCCGGCGGCCACGCCGCCGCAGTTCAGCCATGAGTGCCTACCGCGTTGCCGAGCTTCTGCACGAAGGCAAGGCCAAACGGGTCTACCGGACCGATCGATCCGACGTTGTCGCGGTCGAATTCAAGGACGATGCCACCGCCTTCAACGCGCAGAAGAAAGCGCAGCTGGCGGGCAAGGGTGCCCTCAACTGCCAGATTTCAGCCCTCATCTTTGAGCATCTCGTGACCCGGGGTGTGCCCACCCATTACCTGGGGATCGATGGCAGCAACTGGATGCTGGTGCGGCCGGTCACGATCATTCCGGTCGAAGTGGTGCTGCGCAACGTGGCTGCCGGGTCGCTGTGCCGACAGCTGCCCATCGCCCCCGGCACGGTGCTGGAGCAGCCCCTGCTTGACCTCTATTACAAGGACGACGCCCTCGGCGACCCGTTGTTGACAGAGGCGCGCCTGCAACTCCTTGGTCTGCTCGATCAGGCACAGCTCAGGTCGCTTGAACGTCTCGCCTTGCAGATCAATGATGAGCTCGCGGCCCTGTTTGACCGGTGTGGCCTGCAGTTGGTCGACTTCAAGATCGAACTGGGTTTCTCGAGCCATGGCGAACTGCTCCTGGCCGATGAGATCAGCCCGGATACGTGTCGCCTCTGGGATCGGGGGGTGGCCGATGGCAACGACAGGATTCTCGACAAGGACCGGTTCCGCCAGGACCTGGGCGGCGTTGTGGAGGCCTACGGGGAGGTTCTCAAACGGGTCCAGGGTGTGTGCCCGCAACCCAGGGTCTACGGGTAAGGTCAGCAGCATTTGCGGCTCAGCCGCTTAGCAAGGTTGACCTGATGGCTGGCGCCGCACTTCGCCTCACCGCAGCCCTGCCCCTGATGGGCCTGGCTCTGGTCGCTGCCCAGCCGGCTGCAGCTCAGCAGGCCCAACAACCCGCCCAGCAGACGGCTGCCCCGGCGCAGAAGGCTGTTCCAGCGCAGAAGGCTGTTCCCACCAAGCAGGCCGCCCCGGCCAAGCAGGCTGCGCCAGGCAAGCAGGCAGGGCCCGGCTCCAGCAGTCTCCCGGGGGCCAAACCGGCCCCGGAGCCGCGGGTGCTGATCGCCGAGGTGGTGATCGCCGGTCTGGAGGGTCATCCCGAACGGGAACGGCTCGAGCTGGCCACCTACGCCGCCATGGCCGTGACCCCCGGTAGCCGCGTCACCCGTTCAGAGCTGCAGACCGACCTGTCGGCGATCTATGCCACCGGGTGGTTCTCGGATGTGCGCATCCAGCCCGTTGACGGTCCGCTGGGGGTCCAGCTGGTTGTGACGGTCGTCGCCAACCCCGTGCTGCAGAAGATCAGCCTGGATCCTGCCGATTCCAAGGTGCCGCCGCAGGTGGTCGCCGACATCTTCTCCCCTGATTACGGCAAGACCCTCAATCTCAATGTCCTGCAGGCGCGCATGCAGGAACTGCAGAAGTGGTACTCGGACCAGGGATTCTCCCTGGCTCGCGTGACCGGCCCAACCCGGGTCAATCCCGATGGCACGGTCGAGCTGTTGGTGCGTCAGGGCACCGTGGCCGGCGTTGACGTCAAGTTCGTCAACAAAGAGGGCTCCGAGACCAACGACAAGGGTGAGCCCATCAAGGGCAAAACCAAGCTCTGGGTGGTCACCCGGGAGATCTCACTCAAACCCGGCGACCTCTTCAACCGCCGCAACCTCGAAGAGGACATCAAGCGGCTGTACGGCACCGGCCTGTTCAGCGATGTGAAGGTCACCCTCCAGCCCCTGCCCGGTGAGCCAGGCAAGGTCACGATTGTGCTGGGCATCGTCGAGCAGTCGACCGGTTCGCTCTCGGGAGGCCTCGGCTACAGCGCCGCCCAGGGCGTGTTTGGCCAGATTCAGGTCAACGACAGCAACCTGCGCGGCCGTGCCTGGGATCTGAGCACCAACATCACCTATGGCCAGTATGGCGGCCTGATCGATCTGACCTTCACCGATCCCTGGATCAAGGGAGATCCGTTCCGAACCGCCTTCCGCGGCCGCGGTTTCATCAGCCGTGATGTGCCCCAGTCGTTCCAGAACTCCAACACCGGCGCGGCGATCGTCACCCAGAACAACGGCAACATCATCGCGGTCCAGCGTGCCGGTGTGAACCTCCAGTTCGTGCGCCCGCTCAACGGTGGCAATCCCTTCCGCAAGGAACCGTGGTCGTTGATCCTGGGCCTGTCGGGCCAGCAGGCCACGCCCATGAACTTTGCCGGGCAGGGCTCGAGCCTCGGCACCATCAACGGTTCGACCGTGTGTCTGGCCTACAACTGCGCCAGCAGCAACAACCTGTTCGGATTGCGTCTGGCGGCCACCATGAACCGGCTGAATGATGCCCGCAATCCCACAGCCGGCGATTTCCTCAGCCTCAGCACCGAGCAGTTCATCCCCGTCGGCAGCAACTCGCCGGGCTTCAACCGCGTCAGGGCCGGTTACACCTATTACATCCCGGTGGAGTGGCTCAGGATCTACAAAGGCTGCCGACCCAAGCCCGGCGACAGCAAGGACTGCAAGCAGGCCATGGCCTTTCAGGTCAGCGCCGGCACCAACGTCGGTGAGATCCCTCCCTATGAGGCGTTCTGCCTTGGCGGCGGCAACTCGGTGCGCGGCTACTACGACTGCGCCCTGGGCTCAGGACGCAGCTTCGTCGAGGCCACCATCGAATACCGCTTCCCGATCTTCAGCATCATCAGCGGTGAGCTCTTCGTGGATGGTGGTTCAGCCCTTGGCAGCCAGAATCTCGGTGGTCTCTACGGCAACCCGGCTGCCCTTCTGGGCAAACCCGGTAGTGGCTTTTCGGTGGGTACCGGTCTGATCGTGACCACCCCGGTGGGTCCCCTGCGTCTTGAAATCGCCAGTCAGGACTTCACCGGTCAGTGGCGCTTCAACCTCGGCGTGGGTTGGAAGTTCTGATGGTGGGCTGGCCCACCGATTACAGCGGCGCCTGGACCCTGGCCGAGCCCGTAGAGCGCGAGGGTGTCGGCCTGCACAGCGGCGCCGACACCCGGGTGCGTCTGGCGCCATCAGAGCGCGATGGTTTCTGGGTGGGTCGTCTCAACCAGCCCCGGCAGCCGTTGCAGCGCCTGGCCCCTGACCAGGTCGCCCAGACCCAGCTGTGCACTGCCCTGAAGCTGGATTCGGGCCCGCTGGCGACGGTGGAACACCTGCTGGCTGCCCTGGCGGGTACCGGCATCACCCATGCCGAACTGTGGGTCGATGGTGACGAGATTCCTCTGCTCGACGGTTCAGCTCTTGGCTGGGTTGAGGCGATTGCCGAGGCCGGCATGGTCAGGCTTGGGGAGCGGCCCGATTCCGGTCAGCTCAGCCAGCCGATCACGCTGCAGCAGGGTCAGAGTTTTGCCACGGCGTTGCCGGCGGAGGCCCTGCACATCGGTGCCGCCGTTGAGTTCGTGCAGCCGGCCATCGGCCGGCAGGTCTTCTCCCTGACCCTCACGCCGGCACGTTTCGTTGCCGACATCGCACCAGCCCGTACCTTCGGCTTCAAAGACCAGGTCGAGCAGTTGCGTGCAGCCGGGTTGATCCAGGGCGGTGCCCTCGACAACGCCCTGGTCTGCGACGGCGATCGCTGGCTCAATCCACCGCTGCGCTTTGCCGACGAACCGGTGCGCCACAAGCTGCTCGATCTGTTGGGGGACCTGGCTCTGGCAGGCTTACCGCGGGCCCAGGTCTTCGCTTACCGCGGCTCCCATGGACTGCACACCGCCCTTGCGGCAGCCCTGGTTGCAGCCCATGGCTCAGCAGCAGCCCCTGCCCTCTGAGGAGAACGTTCCTTGTCTGATTCAGCACCCGCCACCACCGGCTCCGTGGTTCTCAGCAGTGAGCAGATCCAGGGACTGTTGCCCCATCGCTATCCGTTTGCTCTGGTGGATCGGGTGATCGAACATGTGCCCGGCGAGCGGGCTGTGGCGATCAAGAATGTCACGCTCAACGAGCCGCAGTTCATGGGGCATTTCCCCGGACGCCCGTTGATGCCCGGGGTGCTGATCGTCGAGGCGATGGCCCAGGTTGGCGGCCTGATCGTCACCCAGATGCCCGATCTGCCGAAGGGGTTGTTCGTGTTTGCCGGCATCGATGGGGTTCGGTTTCGTCGTCCTGTCGTCCCCGGTGATCAACTGCGCATCAGTTGCACCCTGTTGAGCCTCAAGCGCAGTCGGTTCGGGAAGGTTCAGGCCGAAGCCACGGTCGACGGCCTCCTGGTCTGCTCTGGAGAACTGATGTTCTCCCTGGTCGATTGAGGCGATGATGTTGCACGCCATGGCCACCTCCGTTCACCCCACAGCCATCGTTGACCCGCGGGCCGAGCTTGCCGAGGGGGTCGAGGTCGGCCCCTATGCCGTGATCGGCCCGGAGGTGCAGATCGGGGCCGGCTGCCGCATCGGGCCGCATGTGGTGATCGACGGCCGCGTTCGCATGGGACAGGGCAACCGCATTTTCCCGGGAGCCTGCATCGGTCTGGAACCCCAGGACCTCAAATACAACGGCGCCCCCACCGAGGTGGTGCTGGGTGACGACAACACCATTCGCGAGTGCGTCACCATCAACCGGGCCACAGCCGAGGGTGAGCAGACCCGGCTGGGCAGTGGCAATCTCTTGATGGCCTACAGCCATCTCGGACACAACTGTGATCTGGGTGATCGCATCGTGATCGCCAATGGCGTCGCTGTGGCCGGCCATGTGGTCATTGGCGATCGGGCCGTGGTCGGGGGCATGCTCGGGATTCACCAGTTCGTGCACATCGGCACCATGGCCATGGTGGGCGGCATGAGTCGCATCGACCGTGATGTGCCCCCGTTCATGACCGTTGAAGGCCATCCCGGACGGGTGCGCGGTCTCAACCGCATCGGGCTGCGCCGCAGTGGTCTGGCCGATCGCGACGGTGGGGCCCAGCTCAGGCAGCTGCAGGAGATCTGGACCCTCCTCTACCGCAGTGGTCACGTGCTTGCCGATGCGCTGGCCGAGGCAAAGCGGCACGACCTGTTGCCCCCCTCCCAGATCCTGGTCAGTTTTCTCGAGGCCTCCACGGGGCCGGGTCGCCGTGGCCCGTTGCCGGCCAGCCGCTGATGGTGCGGCTGTTGGTGAGCACCGGTGAAGTCTCCGGTGATCTGCAGGGGTCCCTTCTGGTCAAGGCCCTGTTTGATGAGGCCCGGGCCCGGGGGCTCGACCTCGAGGTTCTGGCCCTGGGCGGTGAGCGCATGCAGCGCAACGGCGCGCAGTTGATCGCCGATACCGCGGCCATGGGGGCGATCGGACTGCTGGAGGCGTTGCCTTTCGTGTTGCCGACCCTGCAGCTGCAGCAGCGCCTGCGGCGCGCTCTCGAGGTCACCCCGCCCGATGCCGTGGTGTTGATCGACTACATGGGCGCCAATGTGAGCCTGGGTCTGCGGATCAAACGCCGCTTCCCAGGGGTCCCGGTCTTGTATTACATCGCTCCCCAGGAGTGGGCCTATCGCCTGGGTGAATCCGGTACCACCCGGCTGATCGGCTTCAGTGATCGCATCCTGGCGATCTTTCCGGAGGAGGCCCGCTTCTACAGCTCCCGTGGCGCTGCTGTCACCTGGGTGGGGCATCCTCTGCTCGACACCCTTGTCGATCTGCCCTCCCGGGCCGAGGCCAGGGCTGCCCTGCAGTTGAGCGATGCGGTGCCGGTGCTGCTGTTGCTGCCGGCCTCGCGGCGCCAGGAGCTGCGCTATCTGCTGCCGGCCATGGCCGCCGCTGCCGCCGAACTGCAGCGTCGCCACCCCAGTCTGGAAGTGCTGGTGCCGGCCGGGCTGTCCTGCTTTGAACAGACCCTGGCGGAGCAGCTGGCCGCGGCGGGTGTGCGGGCGCGCCTCATCCCGGCGGCCGACGCCGATCGGCTCAAGCCCCAACTCTGCGCAGCGGCCGATCTGGCCCTGACCAAATCGGGCACCGCCAACCTCGAGCTGGCCCTGCGCGGGGTTCCCCAGGTGGTGGGCTACCGCGTGGGTCGTGTCACGGCCTTCGTGGCACAACATCTGCTGCGGTTCAGCGTGTCTCACATCTCACCGGTCAATCTGGTGCTGGAGCGTCGTCTGGTGCCCGAGTTGCTGCAGCACACCTTCACGGCGCAGGCCCTGGTCGAGGCGGCTGAACCTCTGCTGAATCCTGCGTCGGCCGAGCGTCAGCGCATGCTTGAGGGGTATCACGAGCTGCGGGAGCGGCTTGGCGAACCGGGGGTGACGCGACGTGCCGCCGCTGCCGTGCTGGATCAGCTGCCGCACCGGGCTGTCGAAAGGGTCCCCGCGTGAGGCAGCGCGTGGTCAATACCCGCTGGTGGGCCCCATTGCTGCGCGGGTTGGCCCTGTTGCTGACACTCGTACTGGCAGCAAGCCCGCTGCAGGCGGCTCCACTGCAGGAGGCGGTGCTGGCGGGCGGCTGCTTCTGGTGTCTGGAGCACGACCTTGAGACCCTGCCCGGAGTGGTCGACGTGCGCAGCGGTTACAGCGGCGGCAACCTGGCCAACCCCAGCTACCGCCAGGTATCGGGGGGTGGAACCGGTCACCAGGAGGTGGTGCAGGTGCGATTTGATCCCGAGCGGATCAGTTATTCAGCGCTGTTGCGGGCCTATTGGCGCAACATCGATCCGTTCGACGGGGGCGGTCAGTTCTGCGATCGGGGCACGTCGTATCGGCCGGTCATCTTCACCGACTCGACGGAGCAGTCTCGTGCCGCAGCCGCCAGTGCCCGCGCTGCAGCCAGGGAACTGGGGCGCCCACCGGGGTCTCTGGCCGTGGTGATCCAGCCCCTGAAGCGGTTCTGGCAGGCCGAGGACTATCACCAGAACTACGCTGTGCGCAATCGGGTCACCTACAACTACTACCGCTGGGCCTGTGGCCGTGATCGACGGCTCGAGGCGGTCTGGGGATCGCGCGCGCGCCAGATGGTGCCCTGGTCCACACAAGCCTCTGGGCGTGACGCGTCCAGAAGCTGAGGAAAAGCTGAAGCGCGATTGCCGCGCTTCCGGTCAGAATTCAGTCCGGGAGCGGGTTTCCCCACTTGGTGGACCATTCCGGTGTGGCTAGCGTGAAGTGCAACTCTTGGTTTGTTCTGTATGTATCTGCTGACCATCAGAGACGGTCTGCAGACCCGCCACATCGGCCCTTACGAGAGCCCGAAGCAGGCGGCCGACGACCTTGACCGCCTGCTGGCCCTCTGCGGTGAGCGGGCCCGCTGGCAGATTCACGCGCTCGAGTCACCCCAGAGCCTGATCGACCGCCATTCCGGGCAGCTGGCCCCATCGACTCTGGGCCGCAGCCGAGTGGCGGCCTGATTCAGTCCTGTGAGCTCGGGCGTCGCGGATAGCCCCGCAGCAGGCCGCTCTCGATCATCAGGCCCACGCCGGCGTTGATCAGGATCAGGCCGAAGGTGCCATACCAGAACCAGGGCCCGGCATCGGAGATCGGGTCAACCGCCTTGGCCGAGGCCGCCAGGGTCTGGATGCCCTTGCGGATCACAGCCTCGCCAAACAGGCAGAGGCCGGCCGGCAGCATCAGCACACCCAGTTGTGCCTTGACGTACCAACGGATCTTCTGAACGGCCATGGCAACACACTCAGCTCGGCCGCAACCCTAGGCGGCGGGGCACGCTGGAGCTCCGTCCAGCAACCAGTTGGCCAGGGTGCGCACGCCGAAACCGGTCGCGCCGGCCGGGTCGCAGCCCCGACCTTTGTCGGTCCAGACCGTGCCGGCGATGTCGAGGTGGGCCCAGGGCAGGTCCTTGCTGATGAAGTCCTGCAGAAACAGGGCAGCCGTGATCGAGCCGCCGGGCCTGGGTCCGGTGTTCTTGAGATCGGCCAGGCCGCTCTTGAGACCCTCCTTGTAGGAGCTGCGCAGGGGCATGCGCCAGAGGCTCTCCCCCGAGGCCTCGGCGGCGCCAAGCAGGGCCGTGGCCAGGCCGTCGTTGTTGGACCAGAGGCCGGCGATTTCTTCACCCAGGGCAATCACACACGCACCCGTGAGCGTGGCCAGGTCGACGACGGCATCCGGTTCGAGCTTGCAGGCATACACCAGGGCATCGGCCAGGGTGAGACGGCCTTCGGCGTCGGTGTTGTTGATTTCGATCGTCTTGCCGTTGGACGCGGTGACGATGTCTCCGGGATGCACGGCATTGCCGTTGATCATGTTTTCGCAGGCCGCCACGATCATGTGCACCTCCAGGCCGCTGGGCCTGAGTTCGGCGATGGCGCGCATGGCGCCGATCACCGCCGCGCTGCCGCCCATGTCGTACTTCATCATCTCGATCTGGGAACCCCCGACCTTGAGGTTGTACCCCCCTGAATCGAAGGTCAGCCC
>RGUW01000048.1 GCA_010027605.1 Synechococcaceae bacterium WB9_2_112
GCCACCCAACTCAATCACGAACCAGGAAACGCAGCAGGTTGTGATCAATGTGGTGCAGACCACGTTGGCGGTGCAGCCGCTCACGGTGCCCCAATCGACCACGTTGGCGCCGGCTCCGGTTCAAGCCCCGACCCCGGTTGCCGCAGCGCCAGCTGCGCCCCCAGCGGCTGCAGCCCCGCCACCGGCGCAGCAGTCGGCTGGCAGCACCGCCCCACAGGCAGGCGGCACAGGTTCTGGCAACACCGCTGCGCCACCGCCTGCGGCTGCGCCGCCGCCTGCGGCAGCAGCACCCAAGGCCGATGCGCTTGGTTCAGCACTTGTGCTGGCCAGCAATGCCGGCGAAACAACGCTGGCGGCGACCGGCCTCAATGTGAATGTCTCGCTGGGAAGTTCATTCACTGCGCAAGTGGCGACGGCACCGGCTGCACCGTCTGTGGCAGCGTCGGCGCCAGCACCAGGTTCAGGAGGGGGCCCCGGGCCCGGGGCACCAGCAGCCTCCGCGCCTCCCCCTGCAGCTGCTGCAGCACCGCCTGCCGCCCAGGGCGCTTCCGGTGGAGATGGCGGCAATGCGTCGGGCTCCGGTTCCGGTGCCAAAGCCGCCGCGCCGAAACCGGCACAAGCGCAGGCTGCTGAGGCCAGTGGCTCAGAGGCCAAGGCCGGTGGCGACAGCAAAGCTTCGGCAGACGCCAAAACCGGTGGCGACAGCAAGTCCGCAGGCGACAGCCAACCCAACGGAGCCAAGGGTGAGTCCGACAAGGGCGGAACCGCGTCGACTGCAGGGGCGCCAGCCAGCGCCGGCGGTGCCGCGCCGCCCACCAGCACCCCCGGTGGCCAGACGGTCACAGCCGTTCCGGCCCAGCAGGCCGCCGCCGCCGTCAGCCAGGCTGATCGCAACCAGGCGGTCACGGCTGTCAACAGCCTGCTGCCTGAGCGCGGTGCATCCAGCCTGAGCGCCCCCAGCGTGCCCCAGATGCAGCAGGGCCTCAGCAATGCGGCCCAGCAGGTACGCACTGGTGGTGGCGGTTTCGGGCCCCAGAGCTGGTTGCCCAGGGGGTTGCTGCAGCGGTTCGGCATCGAGACCTTGATCGCCGCGGCCGATGCCGGCCAGACCCGCAGTGATGGCGGCCGCAACGCCTTGCTGCCCCCCAGCTTCAACCGGGCGGCCTACAACCCGGCGATCCTGCATGTGCGCTTCACCGAAGCTGCCGGCGGCACCAGCAAGGCCGACAACGACGCCTTTCTCGATGTCACCCTGGTGCCTCTCGAGGGCGAACCCGTGGGGCGCCGCGTCGAGGTGTCGCGCAAGGCCTTTGCCGATGACCTGCGCCAGCTCTATCGGCAGCTGTCACGTCAGGAGTCGCTGCTGGTGAGCGATCCCCGCTCGCCCAGCCGTCGGCTCTACGACCAGCTGCTGGCTGCGATCGCGCCGGTGCTGCAGCAGCGCCGGATCACCACCCTGCTGATCTCGGCCGATCGGGGCCTGCAGGCGGTGCCGTTTTCGGCTCTGCACGACGGGCAGCAGTATTTCGGCAATGCCTATGCCTTTTCGCTGACGCCATCGCTGGCGCTCACCAGCCTGGAGCCGCCGCTCAACCGCCCCGGTCGCCTGCTGGCAGCAGGGGCGGCGGTGTTTGACGGCCTGGCGCCGTTGCCCCTGGTGCCCACCGAGCTCAACCAGGTCAGCCTCGAGGCCCGCAAGGACAAAGCTCTCAACAAGGACTTCACCCCCAGCACCCTGATGGAGCAGGCGGCCGATCCGCGCTACACGCGGGTGCATGTGGCCACCCATGCCGAGTTTCTTCCCGGTGGCCCGGCCGCGTCGCGCCTCTATTCGGGCACGGTGCCGATCCCATTGACTGACTTCGTCAAGCTGCGCCGTGCACGCCAGGGGGCACCGCTGGATCTGATCAGCTTCAGCGCCTGCCGCACCGCCCTGGGTGATGCCGACAGCGAACTGGGCTTTGCCGGGTTGGCGCTCCAGGCCGGTGCCCGCAGCGCCGTCGGCACCCTCTGGTACGTCGACGATGTGGCCACCTCCGCCTACTTCGTGCAGATGTATCGCTACCTCGATGCCGGGATTCCCAAGGCCGAGGCCCTGCAGCTCACCCGCCAGGCCTTCAGCCGCGGGCTGGTGCGGCTGGAGGACGACCGCCTCGTGGGTCCCGATGGCCTCAACCGCAGCCAGCAGCGCCGGGTTGAGGCTGGACTGGACAACCCCTATTACTGGGCTGGCATCGAACTGCTCGGAGCGGCCTGGTGATCCTGTTCCCCACCCCCGTTCTGGCGCTGCAGCCGTTCGGCAGCGCCTCGGCGATCGCTCAGCCCGGCACCCTGCTGCTGCTGCTGGTGCTGCTCTTGATCACGATCCCGTTGGAGCGGGAGCGGCAGCGACGGCGTCATCGCCTCAGCCATCTGCTGCCGAGCCTGCGGCTGTTTCGCGTGGCGATCGCCGCCGCGTTGCTCGGTGGGGCGCTGACCAGCCTCAACATGGCGGGCGGCTGGCAGCAATGGGCGCTGCTGGTCGCGTTGCTGAGCCTCTATGTGGCCTGCATCGACCTGGTCATCGGTTTTGTCTGGCAGCTGCTGGCCCTGAGCCGCAAAGACAGCACGCCGGCGCCGCGCTTCTTCAAGGATCTGCTGTTTGTGGGGGCTTCGTTTGCGGTGATCACCGCCGAGCTCTACCAGCGCGGCATGCTCAACACCATCGGCACCGCTGCGGTGCTGTCGGTGCTGGCCTTCATCGTGGGTCCGGGATCGGCCACCCAGCTGCAGAACATCTCCTCGGCCCTCACGGTGCAGGTCGAGCGTCAGTTCGAGATCGGTGACTGGGTGGAGATCGACGGGCAGCAGGGCCGCGTCGACAACATCTCCTGGAACAGCACCTACCTCTACGACGACATCTTTGACCGTTACGTCGTCCTGCCCAACGCCACGATCGACAAGGTCAGGATCATCAACTATTCGCGGCCCTCGCGTACCGATTTCGGCCTTGAGGTGCTGGTGGGTCTGCCCTACGAGATGGCCCCTGCCCATGCTCTGCGCCTGCTCAGGAGTGCGGTGCAGCACCATCCGCAGATTCCCCAGCCCGAGCGGGCCCGGGCCTTTCTCAAGGGATTCGGGGGCTCAAGCATCGACTATGCGCTGCACTTCTTTGTGCCCGACTTCCTGCTGCGCCACGAGGTCGCCACCGATGTGAGCAGTCGCATCTGGTATGCGGTGCGCCGTGAAGGTTTCTCGATCCCCTTCCCGATCGTCGACCTGCGCACTCCCCGCTCCAGCCAGGGCCTGATCGAGGCCGAGCTGGCGGAGGCCCAACGCCGCAGCTTTGTGAGCCTGCGCGCGATTGAGCTGTTCGCTTCCCTCAGCGACCGCGAACTGGAGCTGATCGCCCAGGAGGATCCGGTGCTCGAATTCGCGCCCGGAGAGGTGATCATCAGGCGCGGTGATCGGGGTGGCTCGATGTATGTGATCCAGGATGGGGACTGCGCTGTTCTCCTGCACGATCCGGCGGCCCCCGGCGGGGAGTCGGAGATCAGTCGACTCCATCGCGGTGACATCTTCGGTGAGGCCGCTGCCCTCACCAACGACGAGCGCACCGCCACCGTGCGAGCCCTGAATCACGTCAGCGTGCAGGAGATCTCCCACGCCACCATCGAGCAGATCTTTCTCACCAACCAGTCGGCCATGCAGGAGTTTGCGGCTGTCATGACCCGCCGTGAGGCTGAGCGTTGCGCCTTCACCCCTGCCCAGAAGGACACCTACGAGACCGGGTTGATGCAGCGCATGTTCCAGGCCTTCGGTCGCATGCTGCAGGCTTAGAACCGATATTTGAGGTTTGTGTAAAGGCCCCGACCGATGAGGTAATCGGAGCCCCAGATGGCGTTATCGAGTTGATCATGGGCATCGATCTGCTGAACCCAGCCCACTTCGAGCTGCCAGTTCGGCCCCGCCAGGAAGCGGGCCATGATGCCACCGGCGCCAATGCCGTTGTTGAAGACGAGCGGTCCCCGTTTGTTGGGGTAGCGGTTGGTGGTGATCCCGCCATAACCGATGAAGGGCACGAGCTGCATGGCTGTGGCGGCCCGTCGCCAGACGGTCCAGACGAGTTCAGCAGTTCCGAGGTAGCCGCTGTCTCCACTGATCGTCTGACCGGGTAGGCCGCGGATGCCGGTGTTACTGCCAAGGGTGAAACCCATGTCGGGCGTCAGGGGATTGAAGGCGTACTGGCCAGCGCTTCGCAGGTTGAGGCTGGTGTTGGGTGAGAGCGCGAAGGCGAGCGCCCCCGTGACGCCCAGGGCTGAGGCTTGCCCTGGGATGATGCCGATCTTCGCCATCTGGACGAGCTGGTCGTTCTGGCTGAAGCCGTTGACGCCCTGGAGGCCGTACAGGCTCAAGGACCAGCTGGAGCGTTGGTCGATGCCATTGACGCCGACGCCATAGCGAACGAAGCCGGTGTTGTTGCTGGTGTTGCCGCCGGTATTCAGCAGCGGCGCGGGCAACCCGTTTTTGAAGGCGTCATTGCGGTTGAGGCTGACCCCGGCAAACGTGTACCAGCGCTGGCTGAGCGATTCGCTGAAGACCCATTCGAGCTGGCCGTAGCCCTGGAATTGGCGGAAAGCGAGCTGCTGGGGCGCCAGGGGGCCCTCGACGAGGTTGCGGCGGCTGTAACCGAATGATCCGGTGAGGCGGATCGAATCGCTGAGCGGGTAGGTGTAGCTGAGGGAGGTGATCACGGCACCCAGTTCAGGGGTGTCATCCATGTCGCCTTCGCCATAGAGCAGCAGCGTGTCGCCCGTGACGACGAGGTCGTTCTTGAGGGCGACAGCGACGGCCCGCCACTGGCCGTTGCCGGCATTGCCGTCGTCGCGCAGGGAGATTTCGCCCTGCAGCGGATCAGATGTCTGGTCAACCTTGAGGCTCAGGATGGCGAGGGTCGGGTCACTGCCGAGTCGACCGATGGAGCCCTGGACGGTGCCGATCCCGGGCCATCTCTTCAGCTGCTGGATCTGCCGATCGAGGGCGGGGAGGTTGAGAACGCTGCCATGGAGTGGCCTGAGCAGACGGCGGACGCGCCGCGCAAAGGCCTGGTTCGCTGTCTCGATGCGAATCTCAGCGATGCGCCCCTCCACCACGTCGAGGCTGCCTGGTGCGGGTGCCGTCACGGTGTAGACGCGGGTGTTGACGTACCCGTCGGTCACGTAGCGGGCGGAGAGGGCGGCGGCGCAGGCTCTCAGGGTTTCTGCGGGTGTGCTGCGTGAACAGCCAGCCAGGATCGCTTTGAGCTCGCTGGCGCTGTAGACGCTGCTCCCCCTGACGCCCGGCAGCGGTGCTGCGCTGCCGGCGGGCGCCCGGGGTCTGGCCGAGGGCTGCTCAGGAGCTTGCTCATCGTTGAGGATGGGCTTGTCATCCGGGGCTCGGACGCCGGGGCGTTGCAGTGGAGCCGACTCAGGCAGGCGAATGGGACCTGGCTGCAGCGGCGGCGCAATCAATTGTGCTAGTAGCAACACCGTGTCGGTCAGTGAATCCCTGTCCATAAGCTATCAAGATTTGCTGAATGGATGCTTGAATCTTGATAAGATGTAGACGTGTGATTAGGCGGTTTTCGATGCCCGTATGTTCCCAGGCTGTGAAGAGCTGCGGTTTGTGTCGGGATCAAACAAGCGATAGCTCTGAGGTTGGTTCTAAAACATGAGAAATCTGTGTTTGAGACCGAAATCGATGGGCCTGCTGGGTGCCCTGACAGCGGCAATGTCAGCGAGTCGGTGTCCGGCGGTCATCCTTGCGGCAGCCGCTTGGACGGTGGCACCGATGGTCGCCGTTCCTGCGCAGGCGGGAGACATCATCGCGACGCCGTCTTCGGGCAGCGCAGGCTTGGGCTTGCAGACTCAGGTTTCGGGTGGACCCGATTACACCATCACCGGTGGCACGGTGGCTGGCGAAAAGCTGCTGCATTCCTTTGATGTGTTCAATCTTCCTGAGGGCACGACGGCAACCTTTGATGGCTCTCGGATTCCGGGGAGGATCACAGACATCTACGGCCGCATTCTGACCGAGTCAACCCGATTGGATGGCGTGTTGAATGTTGTCAACTTCAACGATGGTGCGTTTGCCCCGTCGATCAATCTGTTCAATCCCAATGGATTCATTCTGGGAACAGGTTTTTCCACCAATGCGACGAGTCTTGGGCTCTTTGCTGTCGATGGCCTGCTCTTCGGTTGCGGCGGTGCTGCAGGCGGTGTTGGCTCCTGTGCGATCAGCGGCACACTGCCAACACAGTTGCAGGCATTCAATGCATCAACGCGTTATGGCGACCTGCTGAATGGTCAAAGCCTGTGGGGCGATGCCTCGGGCGAGATCAAGGGCAACAAGATGTTGGGCTTCTACAGCGAGGAGAAGGGGTTATCGGCTAAGAGCATTCTCATTGAAAGTGATTCCCTGGCTGCCAGTAGGCTGAATCTGGCTGCTACGACAATTGATTTCGGGGAGCTCTCGAATGTGAGTGTCAAGCAAATGACAGTGACGGCGCCGTGGTTCGCAGGTGCCATCTTGGGCATTTCATCGACCGACCTGTCTGGGGTTGAGTTTCTAGAGGGATTGCGCTCTGGTGATCTGCGACTGGCCTCCGGCGAGATTGCACAGGTCGGGGCAGCAGCGGTCACGTACACACCGAATGCTTTGCTCGCTGTTTCGGGTGCCGAATCACCAGTCGAAAGTCTGCTGTTGGATCGCAAATCGCTGTCGTTTGGGCCAGAGTATGAGCAGATACTGCGGCCAGGCCATGTTGGCTTCGGTGGTCGCATCAATGCTTTGCCTGAAACCACCGTGACGCTTGATGGGAGCCGCGTCCTGCGTGAGGATCAGGCGCTGATCACTGTTGCCGCCAAATCCGCTTCTGTCGGCGCCTATGCAAAGGAGCTGGGTGATGGCTTTTATCTTGGTACCTCATCGTTTGGGCCTCACGCGGGTGTCGAATCCTCGGTTGTTCTCGGCTACAACAATCTGTACTATGGATTTGCTGCGACAATTGCTATCGATCCTGAAGTTTATCCCTTTAGCTACAGCGCTATTTACAATGCCCAAACGAATGAATTGTCATATTTTGTTGTCAACGAAGACGGTAAGGAGGCGATTATTAATGCTCGCTTGGACCAGGATGTTGAGGATGGCTATGTGATTACTGATGTCATCGATCCCGCTGGTGTGCTTGCCCTTGGTGATGGATTGCAGGTTGGCGAAGCCAGGCTTGTTGTCGGATCGGGTGACGTTGGTTCCACCGCTGTGGTGTCTCCGGTCTTGGCCTTGGCGCCAAACGAGGTCGCCAGCAGTTTCATCAGCAGCGAACAGCTCAAGGTGCGTGATGTTGCGGCTTTTCTGGGGCTCGAGAGTGCCAACACCGCCGCCCTCACCACCGATGCCGCCCGTCAGTTGCTCAAGGCCAACCAGGACGCCGTGCGTCGCGGAGGTGCTGCGTCAGCGGCTGTGCCAGAGAGCTCGGGAGCCTTGCTGGCGGTAGCCCCCGCTGCCCAGGCGCCCCGGCGCGGTCTGATGGCGCCGCTGTTCAATCGCGCGGCCTACACCCCGGCGATCCTGCAGGTGCGCTTCACCGAGGCGAAGGGGCGCACCACCATGGCTGGCACCGATGTGTTTCTGGATCTGACCCTGATCCCGGCGGAGGCCGCGGTGGTCGGCAAGCGGGTCGAACTGTCGAGCGCCCAGTTCACGGCCCTGCTCAAGCAGCTTTACAGCCAGCTCTCGCGACAGGAGGAGCTGCGGCTGAACAATCCGGCCGCACCCGCCCGTCAGTTGTATGACCTGTTGATCCGACCGCTGGCGGCTGAGCTCGAGGCCTTGCGCATCACCACGCTGCTGATCGGCGCTGATCGCGGTTTGCAGGCTGTGCCGTTTGCGGCACTGCATTCGGGTGCGGGGTTCTTTGGCGATCGCTACGCCTTTGCGCTGACCCCGTCGCTGACGCTCACCAACCTCAACCAGGCGGGCGCTGGCGAGCAGCGTCTGCTGCTCGCCGGTGCGTCGCAGTTTGAGGGCTTGGCGCCGCTGCCATTGGTGCCCCAGGAACTCAGGCAGATCGCCTCGATGCAGACGAGTGATCTGGTTCTCAACAACCTCTTTACCCCGGCCACCGTTGAGCAGACGGCTGCTGAAGCGCGCTACAGCCGCATCCATTTGGCGACCCATGCCGAATTTCTGCCCGGTGGTCCGGCCCGCTCCAGGCTCTACACGGGCACAGCGCCGCTGCAGCTGAGCAGCCTGGCGACGCTGCGACAGCGCCGGCATGGAGCGCCCCTGGATCTCATCACCCTGAGCGCCTGTCGCACCGCCCTGGGCGATGCCGACAGCGAGCTGGGGTTTGCCGGACTGGCGCTGCAGGCGGGGGCGCGCAGCGCGATCGGCACCCTGTGGTACGTCGATGACGTGGCCACCTCGGCCTACTTCATCCAGATGTACCGCTACCTGAATCAGGGGTTGCCCAAGGCGGAGGCGCTGCAGTTCACACGGCGCGACTTTTCAGGCGGGCGCGTGCAGCTCGTCGACGACAAGATCCTGGCGGCGGATGGTCAGGTGCTCATGGCAGGGCTGAGTCCAGCACAACAGCGGCGGGTGTCAGCGGGGATGGTCAACCCCTACTTCTGGTCGGGCATCGAGCTGCTCGGTTCACCCTGGTGATCGGGAGCTCAGCTCTGCAGGTACGTCGTTTGTCCCAGGCTGGCCTCCAGGTGCGCCATCAGCCGGCTGGCTTCGTCGATCCTGAGCTGTCCGTTGCCGATCGCCTCTTCGCTGGCCAGCCGCAGCCGCTCGAGCAGCAGCTCGGGGTTGTGCTCCATGGCCTTGAGCACCGCCGCATTGGTGTCGCCGCGCACCACGTGGTCGACCGTGTAGCCCCCGGAGGCCTGCAGCCGGATGTGCACCGCGTTGGTGCTGCCGAACAGGTTGTGCAGGTTGCCCATCACCTCCTGGTAGGCCCCCGCCAGAAACAGGCCGATCCAGTAGGGCTCGCCCGGCCGCAGGGTGTGCAGCTCGAGCAGCGATTTGACCTGGCCGCGATCGATGAAGCGCGCCAGCTTGCCGTCGGAGTCGCAGGTCAGATCGGCAAAGCTGCCCAGGGCCGTGGGGCGTTCGCCCAGCCGCTGGATCGGCAGCACCGGAAACAGCTGGTCGATCGCCCAGGTGTCGGGGGCCGAGCGAAAGATCGAGAGGTTGGCGTAGTAGGTCGCCGCCAGGGTCGCCGGCAGCAGGCGCAGCTCATCGGGCACCACGGCTCCAGCGGGCAGATCGGCCAGACGGGCGGCGATCGCCTGGCCGCAGGCCGCCGTGAGCTGCTCGGCCAGGGCGCGCTGCGGCAGGTTCAGATAGCCCAGGCGAAAGGCGGCCAGGGCGTCGTCCTTGAACTTGAGCGCGTCGTTCCACGCCTCCTGCCACTGCTCCAGTTCGCTGGCGGCCTCGATCGCCGCGAGGCTGATGCGCAGGTTGCGCAGAATCAGCGGCTCGTCGGCCTCAGGCCCGGGCAGGGCCCGGCTGTGCTGGCCCTCGGCGCCCAGTACGTCGAAGACCAGCACCGAGAAGTGGCTGGCCAGGGCCCGGCCGCTCTCGCTCACCAGGGTGGGCACGGCGACGCCGTGGGGCTCGCAGCATTCCCGCACCGTCGCCACCACGTCGTTGGCGTAGTTCTGCAGCGAATAGTTGGTGGAGGCGGCGCTGGCGGTGCGGCTGCCGTCGTAGTCGACCCCCAGGCCACCGCCCACATCGAGAAAGCCCATGGGAGCCCCCAGCCGGGTCAGCTCGACGTAGATCTGCCCCGCCTCCTGCAGGGCGTCCTTGAGCACGGCGATGTCGCTGATCTGGCTGCCCACGTGAAAGTGCAGCAGCCGCAGCTCGCCCAGCAGCCCCGCCTCGCGCAGGGCCTCGACACTGGCGAGCAGATCGGGCAGCGACAGCCCGAACTTGGCCTTCTCGCCCACCGAGCTGCCCCAGCGGCCGCTGCTGCGGCTCGAGAGCCGCGCCCGGATGCCGATCAGCGGGGCCGCGCCCAGGGCCTGGCTGGCCTCGATGATGCGGCCGACCTCGTCGGCCTGTTCGAGCACCACCACCGGCTGGCGCCCCAGGCGCCGCGCCAGGATCGCGGTCTCGATGTAACGGCGGTCCTTGGTGCCGTTGCAGATCAGCAGGGCCTCGGGGTCGCTGAGCAGCGACAGGGCGATCAGCAGCTCGGCCTTGCTGCCCGCCTCGAGGCCGAAGTGCCAGCGGCGGCCGCTGTCGACCAGCTGCTCCACCACATGGCGCATCTGGTTGCACTTGACCGGAAACACCCCCTGATAGCGGCCGCCGTAGCCGTACTGGGCGATCGCCCGCTCGAACGCCGCATGCAACCGCTCGAGCCGGTCTTCGAGAATGTCGTCGAAGCGGATCAGCAGCGGCAGCCCCAGTCCGCGGCCCTGCAGCTCGCCCACCAGCTCCACCAGATCCAGGGCGCCGCCGCGCTCCCCCCGGGGCTGCACCATCACATGGCCCCGCTCGTTCACGCCGAAGTAGGGCTCGCCCCAACGGTCGAGGCCATACAGGGCAGCGCCGTCGGCGGCGGTCCAGGTGGTCAAGGCGTCAGGGCGGTGATCACGGCACCACTGTGCTTGCCAACGGGTCGTCCCGCCGCAGACGATGGCGCAAGCCTGAAATTCTGACTCCTATGGCCGCCGAACGCACCTTCATCGCCATCAAGCCCGACGGGGTGCAGCGGGGCCTGGTGGGCGAGATCCTGGGCCGCTTCGAGCGCAAGGGCTTCAAGCTCGTCGGTCTCAAGCAGCTCACCCCCAGCCGCGAGCTGGCCGAGAGCCACTACGGCGTGCACCGCGAGCGCCCCTTCTTTGCCGGTCTGGTCGACTTCATCACCAGCGGCCCCGTGGTGGCCATGGTCTGGGAGGGCGACGGTGTGATCGCCAGCGCCCGCAAGCTGATCGGCGCCACCAAGCCGCTCGAGGCCGAACCTGGCACGATTCGTGGTGACCTGGCGGTCAACATCGGCCGCAACGTGATCCACGGCTCCGATGGCCCCGACACCGCCGCCTTCGAGATCGGCCTCTGGTTCCAGCCCGCTGAACTCAGCGACTGGACCCCGGCCGATCAGGGTTGGCGCAGCGAGGGCTGATCGGCTGCTGCAGGGGTTGGCTGGGTTGCTGATTGCCGGGGCAGCCCTGCTCAGCGCCCTCCAGCCGGGCCCCTGGCGCCTGGCCGAGCGCGGCTTCGAGGATCAGCTGCTGCGTCTGCGGGGGCCTCGAGTGCCGCCCGGCAGGGTGTTGCTGGTTGAGATCGATGACGCCAGCCTCGAGCAGGGCAGCTGGTTTGCGGGCCAGGCCAACGTTCCCGCCTGGGCCCGCGGCATCGGCACCCTGCCCTGGCCCCGGGCCCGCTATGGCGATCTGGTGGATCGGCTGCTGGCGGGTGGGGCCGCTGCGGTCGCCCTCAATGTGGTCTTTGCCGGACCCAGCGGTCGGGGAGCGGCTGACGATGCCGCCCTGGCCGGACAGCTCAGGCGCTGGCCCGGCCGCGTGGCCCTGGCCGCCGAGATGCTCGAACCCCAGGATCAGGCCATCGGCAGCGGCCTCACCCTGGTGCAGCCCGAAGGGCTGCTGGCCGGCCTGAGCCGGCCGCCGCTGCTGGGGCTGAGCAACACCGTGCCGGCCGCGCCGGGCCAGCCCGCCCTGCACCCTGAGCACTATGGCCAGCGGCTGTTGCCGACCCATGGCGCCCGGCCGCTGCCCTCGCTGGGCAACCGGCTGCTGCAGGCGGCAGGGTTGCCGAGCCGCCAGCCAGACGCCGACCGCTGGCTCAACGTTTACGGGCCGGCGGGCCGGTTTCGTCATGTGTCGGCCTGGCAGGTGCTCGATCCCTCCCGCTGGGCCCTGCTGCGGCCCCAGCTCGATCTGCGCGGCGCCCTGGTGCTGGTGGGGCCCACGGTGGCCGATGGCGGTGGTGGCTTTGCCACCCCCTTCGGCCGGCTCAGCGGTCTGGAACTGATGGCCACCGCCGTGGCCAATTCGCTCGATGGCTCGGGGCTGCGGCCCTGGCCGGCCAGCCCCTGGGGCCGTGGCCTGGTGGCGGCCGTGCCGGCTCTGGTGCTGCTGCTGCTGGCCCGCTGGCGCCGGACTCTGATGGCCCGTCTGGCCGGCGCCGCGGCGGTGCTGGGCCTGACGCTGCTGATCACTTGGCTGGCCTTCAGCCAGGCGGCGCTGCTGCTGCCGGCGCTGGGGGCGGGGGCCGCCGTGATCGGCCTGGCCCTGCTGTTCGCCGGCGAGGCCTACCTGGGTGAGCTGGCCGAGCGGCGGCGCCTGCGCCGCACCTTCGAGCGTTATGTGTCACCGGCCCTGGTGCGCGAGATCCTGGCCGACCCCCGTTCGGCCGAAGGGCTGTTGCGGGGTGAGCAGCGCGCGGTGACGGTGCTGTTCTCCGACCTCAAGGGGTTCACCCAGCTCACCACCCGGCGCACCGAGCAGGGCCAGATCCCCCTGCACCTGCGCCAGCTCAACACCTACCTGGGTGCCATGGTCGCGGTGATCAATGACCATGGCGGCACCGTCGACAAGTTCATCGGCGATTGCGTCATGGCCGTGTTCGGCTCGCCCCTGAGCCGCGGCTGTGAAGCCGAGGCGATCGCCGCGGTGCGCTGTGCCCAGGCCATGGCCGCGCGCCTGCAGCAGCTCAATCAGGGCTGGGCCGCCGAGGGCCTTGAGCCCCTGGCCAGCGGCATCGGCCTGGCCAGCGGCGAGGTGGTCGTGGGCCAGATCGGCAGCCCCCAGCGGCTCGATTTCACCGTGATCGGCCACACGGTCAACCTGGCGGCCCGGCTCGAGTCGCTCACCCGCCAGGTTCAGGCCCCGTTGCTGCTCGACCAGGCCACCGCCGCCCTGGTGGCCGCG
>RGUW01000049.1 GCA_010027605.1 Synechococcaceae bacterium WB9_2_112
GTCTCCTTCTGGTTGAAGATCATCGAGTGGCTCTTCCACTGCAGCCGGTCCTCGATGTCGAGCTCCTTGAACAGCTGGCGCATGTTGCGATAGGCGCCAAAAAAGATGTGCAGACCGGTCTCGTACCAGTCACCCTCATCGTCTTGCCAGGCAGCCACCTTGCCGCCCAGCACGTCGCGGGCCTCGTAGACCACCGGCGTATGACCGGCATCGCAGAGGTACTTGGCACAGGCGAGACCGGCCAGACCTGCTCCGGCGATGGCAATGCGCATGGGATCTGGAGCAGGGAAACCGAAGGCAACCTTAAAAGGGCGGGCAGCCCGACTGCCCCTCCGCCGCCGGCGGTGTTCCTAGAGTCGGCTCCGGCAACACCCTTTCCATGCCTGACGCCACCCTGCTCAAGAGCACGACCCGCCACATCCGTCTGTTCACGGCCCGGGTCGAGAATGGCGATCTGGTGGCCGATCCGGGGCAACTGACCCTCGATGTGGACCCGGATAACGAATTCATCTGGGATCAGGGGACGCTCGAGCTGGTGCAGCGGCGCTTTCGCGAACTGGTGGACGCCCAGGCCGGGGCCGACCTCAACGATTACAACCTGCGACGCATCGGCTCTGAGCTGGAGGGGTACCTGCGGGAGCTGCTGCAGGCCGGCACCCTGCGCTACAACCCGGACTGTCGGGTGCTCAACTATTCGATGGGCCTGCCTCGAACCCCCGAGAACCTGTGACCCGCTCCCGTTACGCCAGAGACGGCAGGGATGGCTACGGGGACTACGGCTCCCGTTACGACTCCCGCTACGACTCCCCTTATGAGGAGCGCGGCCCGGCTGGCCGGGGCCCCTCACGCAAGGGTGGCGGCGGCGGTAGCGGCGGCGGCAAACCCGGCGGTGGTCCAGGCGGTGGTGGGCCGATGCAGTTCAACATCGGCACTATCGCCATCCTGGCGGGGGTCCTGGTGGTGGGCATCGGCATCGGCACCGGCATCTCCAGCACGACGCAGGGGGATCAGGGCAACATCGCCAGCTCCCAGCAGCTCGACATGGCCGTGCCCGACCCCGAGTTCTGCCGCCAATGGGGCGCCAGCGCCTTCGTGATGGACATCGAGCTGTACACGACGATGAACCCCAGCTCCAGCTTCGTGACCCAGCCGGCTCTGAAGCCGGGCTGCGTGATCAGGCGCGAGAACTGGAGCGTCCTGCAGAAGGAAGGTGCCGTGACAGCCGAGCAGATGCGCCAGTGCAAGCAGCGCATGAACACCTTCGCCTACATCGGCTCGATCAAGGACAAGCCGATTGTGCGCTGCGTCTATCAGACCGACACCAGCGAAAACAAATTCCTCACCAAGGGCGTGGCCGACGACACGGTCGGCATCACCCCCGAAGCTGACCAGTTCTGAGCTGCAGCTTCTCTGAGGTTCAGCTGCTCTGAGGTTCAGCTCTCCTGCTGGGCCTGCTGCTGCAGCTGGTCCTGCTGCAGTGGCCGGCGCAGGGGGCTGTCGGGGCTGGCGAACACCGGCAGAATCTCGCGCCTGAAGGCCTCCGCCGCACGCGAGCAGTAGCGGGCCGGATGGGTGATCAGCTTGAGCTGACGTCGCACCAACAGATCGGCCATCTGGGGCCGGTGCACGCTGCCGGCCGAGAGTTCCCGCTCGATCGACACCACCGGCAGGAAGGCCGCACCCAGGCCGCTCTGCACGGCGTTCTTGATGGCCTCGAACGAGTTGAGTTCCATCTCGATCTTGAGCCGGCTCACATCGAGACCGGAGCGGGCCAGCAGCTGGTCGACCATCTTGCGGGTGGTCGACTGGGCGTCGAGGCACACAAAGCCCAGGCGGTAGAGGTCGTCCTTGGTCAGCTCGTTGAGCCGGGCCAACGGATGCTTGACCGGCAGCACCAGGGCCAGTTCATCGCTGGCATAGGGAACGACCTGCAGCTGCTCACCCAGTTCGCTGGGCAGTTCACCGCCGATGATCGCCAGGTCGATCTGACCGTTGGCCACGCTCCAGCCGGTGCGGCGGGTGCTGTGGACCTGCAGCTGCACCGCCACGTCGGGGTACTTCTGACGGAACAGACCGATCATGCGCGGCATCAGATAGGTGCCGGTGGTCTGGGAGGCACCCACCACCAGTGAGCCGCCCCTGAGATTGTGGAGATCGTCGAGGGCGCGGCAGGCCTCCTGGCACTGGCTGAGGATGCGGTCGCAATAGCTCAGCAGCAGGTGACCCGCCTCGGTGAGCTGGGCCTTGCGCCCACCCCGGTCGAACAGCGACACATCGAGCTGCTTCTCAAGATTCTGGATCTGCAGGCTGACCGCCGGCTGGGTCACATAAAGACTGTCGGCCGCCTTCTTGAAGCTGCCCTCGCTGGCGATCGCCCGCAGGATGCGCAGCTGATCGAGTGTGAAGGGCAGATCGGCCATCGCTCTGGGGAACCAGGGTCGCCCGGGGGCGGTGAGGCAGACGTCTGCAGACTCTAGGCGGCTCGGTCGGTCGCCAGAATCACCAGCTTCACAAGCCCTTGCAGAGACCACCATGGCCAGCTCCCTGCACCACAGCAGCTGGGTGATGCTGGCCCTGTTGGTCGCCTTTGCGGTCCTTCACAGCGGCGGAGCCTCGCTGCGCGCCTGGGGCGTGGCCCGCATGGGTGAACGGGCCTGGCGGCTGCTGTTTGCGGGGGTGAGCATTCCCTCGGCCGTCGTGGTGATCGGCTATTTCCTGGCCCACCGCTACGACGGGGTGCGGTTGTGGAACCTGCAGGATCAGCCCTGGATCGTGCCGCTGGTCTGGACCGGCACGGCGATCAGTTTTCTGTTCCTGTATCCCGCCACCTACAACCTGCTCGAGATCCCGGCGGTGCTCAAACCCCAGGTGCGGCTCTATGCCAGCGGCATCATCCGCATCAGTCGCCACCCCCAGGCGGTGGGCCAGATCCTCTGGTGCGCCACCCACCTGCTGTGGATCGGCAGCAGCTTCATGGTGGCCGCCTGCGTGGGGCTGATCGGCCACCACCTGTTTGCCATCTGGAACGGCGACCGACGCCTGCGCAACCGCTTTGGCGACGCCTTTGAGGAGCTCAGGGCCAGCACCTCGGTGATCCCGTTCAAGGCGGTGCTCGAGGGTCGCCAGACCCTTGTGCTGAGCGAGTTTGTGCGGCCGGCCCAGCTGGGCATCGCCATTGCCGTGGGGGTGTTCTGGTGGGCGCACCGCTTCATCGGCACCGGCGCCACGGCCTTTGCCCGAACCCCCCTGGCCCACTGGCTCGGTTGATCGGCACGGTCCCAGGCTGGCCTGCCGCAACGCCGCAACACCTGGCGTGACCTCTGGCGTTTGTTCGGAGTGCTGCGCAGACCCGTGGACCGCACCGCTGACGCGAGCCCTGCAGCAGGTCCTGACAGAGATCAGGGCCTTTCGCGCCAGGGTTCCTAGACTCGCCCCACCCCCTTGCCTCGGGAGCACCGCCGGATGCCATCCGCCGCCGAAGTCGCCTGGTTGATCCCGGTGCTGCCCCTGATCGGCGCGGCGATCACGGGTCTGGGGCTGATCAGCTTCAACCGCACGGTCAACCGCCTGCGCAAGCCGGTGGCCTGGCTGCTGATCAGCTGCGTGGGTGCGGCGGCCGTGCTGAGCTTTGCCGTGCTGGCCGAGCAACTGGGTGGAGCCGGTCCCACCGAAGTGCTGTTCAACTGGGCCAGTGCCGGCAGCTTCAACCTGCAGATGGGGTTCCGTGTGGATGCCCTGGGCGCGGTCATGCTGGCCCTGGTCACCACCATCGCCCTGCTGGTGATGGTCTATTCGGATGGCTACATGGCTCACGACAAGGGCTATGTGCGCTTCTTCACCTACCTGGCCCTGTTCAGCAGTTCGATGCTGGGCCTGGTGATCAGCCCCAACCTGCTCGAGATCTACGTGTTCTGGGAGCTGGTGGGCATGTGCTCCTACCTGCTGGTGGGCTTCTGGTACGACCGCGATGGCGCCGCCAACGCCGCCCAGAAGGCCTTCGTGACCAATCGGGTAGGCGACTTCGGCCTGTTGCTGGGCATTCTCGGTCTGTTCTGGGCCACCGGCAGCTTCGGCTTCGAGCAGATCGGCTCGGGGCTGCAGAGCGCCGTGGCCAACGGCACCGTGCCTGGCTGGGCCGCCGTGGCCCTGTGCCTGTTCGTGTTCATGGGCCCGATGGCGAAGTCGGCCCAGTTCCCTCTGCATGTATGGCTGCCCGACGCCATGGAGGGCCCCACGCCGATCTCGGCCCTGATCCACGCCGCGACGATGGTGGCCGCCGGGGTGTTTCTGGTGGCCCGGCTCCAGCCCCTCTATGCCCCGTTCCCCGAGGTGCAGGCCACGGTGGCGGTGATCGGCACGATCACCCTGGTGCTGGGCGCCAGCATCGCCCTCACCCAGATGGACCTCAAGAAGGGTCTGGCCTACAGCACGGTGAGCCAGCTGGGTTACATGATGCTGGCCATGGGCTGCGGCGCCCCGGTGGCAGGCATGTTCCACCTGGTGACCCATGCCTTCTTCAAGGCGATGCTGTTCCTGGGCTCGGGCTCGGTGATCCACGCCATGGAAGAGGTGGTGGGCCACGAACCCGTGCTCGCCCAGGACATGCGGCTGATGGGGGGCCTGCGCAAGTTCATGCCGATCACCGCCAGCACCTTCTTCATCGGCTGTGTGGCGATCAGCGGCATCCCGCCCCTGGCCGGCTTCTGGAGCAAAGACGAGATTCTGGGCGTGGCCTTTGGCCACTTCCCCCTGCTGTGGGTGGCGGGCTTCGTGACCGCCGGCCTCACTGCTTTCTACATGTTCAGGCTCTACTTCCTCACCTTTGAAGGGGAGTTCAGAGGCGGCGACAAGGCCATGGCAGCGCAGCTCATGGCCGCAGCCGGCAAGGGTGCCCCCGAACACGACGTCCACGGCCACCATGCCGACCACCCCCACGAGAGCGGCTGGCAGATGGCCATGCCCCTGGTGGTTCTTGCCGTTCCTTCGGTGCTGATCGGCCTGCTGGGCGTGCCCTGGAACAGCCGCTTCGGCCTGTTGCTCGATCGCCACGAAGCGATCGAAGCCGCCGAACACTTCAGCTGGGGTGAATTTCTGCCCCTGGCGGGGGCCTCGGTGGGCATCTCCATCGCAGGCATCACGGTGGCGGTGCTTGCCTACGCGCTGCACAAGCTCGATCTGGGCACCGCTGTGGCCGGCCGCTTCCCCGCGGTCAACGCCTTTCTGGCCAACAAGTGGTACCTCGACGCCATCAACGACAAGCTGTTTGTGCAGGGCAGCCGCAAGCTGGCCAAGCAGGTGCTCGACGTCGACTCCAAGGTGGTCGACGGACCGGCCGGGCCCAGTTCTATGCCCTGATCGTGTTTGGCGGGGTGATTGCCCTCGTGGTCCTGTTTGGTTCGCTGGGCTGAGGGCGGGGTCTGGGTCTTGGTAGGGGCTGGATGAAGGGGCTGCGATGCACTTCAACCCCCCGCCCCCCGCTGTTGAGCCGGAGTGGAGCCTGGACGTCGCATTGCCCGCAGGGCGGGCGTGGCGACGGGAGGGCTCCACTCCGGCTCAACCCTTCGCTGTGTGTGACATCGCCGATGCCATCGGGGCACAACCGGCTGAAATTTCTACACTCCAGCCAACGCGCATGCCCTGTCGTCTGTGGCTTTTCCCTGGCTGAGCGCATCGATCCTGTTTCCGATCGCCGCGGCCCTGCTGATTCCGTTCGTGCCCGACAAGGGTGATGATGGCAAGCAGGTGCGTTGGTATGCCCTGGGCATCGCCCTGATCACCTTTCTGTTGACGGTCGGGGGCTATCTCAACGGTTACGACCCCAGCAACCCAGAGCTGCAGCTGGTGGAGCGGGTGCAGTGGCTGCCGGATCTGGGCCTGGCCTGGTCGGTGGGCGCCGATGGCATCTCGATGCCGCTGATCCTGCTGACCAGCTTCATCACCGCCCTGGCCGCCCTGGCCGCCTGGCCGGTGACCTTCAAACCGAAGCTCTTCTATTTCCTGCTGCTGGCCATGGATGGCGGCCAGATCGCTGTCTTTGCTGTGCAGGACATGCTGCTGTTCTTCCTGGCCTGGGAGCTGGAACTGATCCCGGTCTATCTGCTGCTGGCGATCTGGGGCGGCAAGAAACGGCAGTACGCCGCCACCAAGTTCATCCTCTACACCGCCGGTAGCTCGCTGTTCATCCTGCTGGCGGCCCTGGCGATGGCCTTCTTCGGCAGCTCCACAGGAGCGCCGATCACCTTTGAGTACGGCCAGTTGATGGCCAAGGGCTTCCCCATGGGCTTCCAGCTGCTCTGCTACGCCGGACTGCTGATCGCCTTCGGCGTCAAGCTGCCGATCGTGCCGCTGCACACCTGGCTGCCCGATGCCCACGGCGAAGCCACCGCCCCGGTGCACATGCTGCTGGCCGGCATCCTGCTGAAGATGGGCGGCTACGCCCTGCTGCGCTTCAACTGCCAGATCCTGCCCGATGCCCACGCCCAGTTCGCACCGCTGCTGGTGGTGCTCGGGGTGGTCAACATCATTTACGCCGCGCTGACCTCATTCGCCCAGCGCAACCTCAAGCGCAAGATTGCCTACAGCTCGATCAGCCACATGGGCTTTGTGCTGATCGGCATCGGCAGCTTCAGCGCCCTGGGCTCCAGCGGGGCCATGCTGCAGATGATCAGCCACGGCCTGATCGGGGCCAGCCTGTTCTTCCTGGTGGGAGCCACCTACGACCGCACCCATACCCTCCAGC
Source organism: Synechococcaceae bacterium WB9_2_112 (assembly GCA_010027605.1). GTDB lineage: Bacteria > Cyanobacteriota > Cyanobacteriia > PCC-6307 > Cyanobiaceae > RGUW01. The sequence goes on from RGUW01000049.1 coordinate 6,740, forward strand.
TCGATGAGATGGGCGGCGTGGGGCAGAAGATGCGCAAGATGTTTGCCCTCTGGACGGTCTGCTCCCTGGCATCGCTGGCCCTGCCCGGCATGAGCGGCTTCGTCAGCGAGCTGATGGTGTTCGTGGGCTTCGCCACCGATGACGCCTACACCCTGCCGTTCAGGATCGTCATCGACGGTCTGGCGGCGGTGGGAGTGATCCTGACGCCGGTCTATCTGCTCTCGATGCTGCGGGAGATCTTCTACGGCAAGGAGAACGTCGAACTGGCCTCCCACAGCGAGCTGGTTGACGCCGAACCGCGGGAGATCTATGTGATCGGCGCCCTGCTGGTGCCGATCATCGGCATCGGCCTGTATCCCCGGTTGATGACCGACACCTATCGGGCCTCGATGGAAGTGCTGGTCGCCCGCGACGAGAGCGCCATGAAAGCGCTGGTGGCCCCGGCCGGGGGCTCCCTGATCCGCCAGCAGCCCCTGCGGGCGCCGATGATTCCAGCGGCCTAGTGCCCCTGGTGTTGAGCAGACACCACCGGTAGCGTGAGGTGATGGTTCTGGTTCCATGACCCCTTCCGCCCCCCGCATCCGGAGCCTTGGCTGAGGCCGGCGCCAGGCTGGCGATCCGCCTGCTGCAGGAGGCGGCCGAGCGGGGCGAGGTCGATCCGTGGGACGTCGATGTGATCGCCGTGATCGACGGCTTCCTCGACCAGCTGCGCAGCCGCATCGCGGCACCGGTGCTGGTGCGCAGCGGCGGAGGCAGTTACGAACACGATCTGGCGGAGACCAGTGAGGCCTTCCTGGCCGCGTCGGTGCTGGTGAGCCTCAAGGCCGATGTGCTGGAGGCGGCCACCTTTCCACCGCCAGCGCCGCTCGACGAGGGCGATGCCTTCGACTTTGACGCCGACGGCCAGGGCTGGCTGATGAGTCCGGGGGTCAGCCTGCCCAGCCGACCCGAGCGCCACCTGTGGCGCAGGCCCGTGGCCCCGCCACCGCTGCAACGGCCCGTGACCCTGGGGGAGCTGATCCGCCAGCTCGAAGACATCGCCGAGCGGCTCGAGACCGAAGAGCTGCGCAGCCGCTCACGGCACCGGCCCAAGCGTTACAGCGAACGGGCCGCCATCGCCCAGGTGGCCGCCCTGGCCCACCGCGAGAAGCTGCCCGAAACCACCGCCGCCCTCAGCCGTTTTCTGCTGGTGTGGGAGCAGGCCAGCGATTGGGCCGACTTCGATGCCCTCTGCACGGCCTGGGCCGACCAGGTCGAACGTCAGCGCCAGCACGATGAACTCGACTGCGACCGGGCCGGGGTGTTCTGGGCGCTGCTGTTTCTGACCCACCAGGGCAAGGTGGAGCTGGAGCAGCAGGGCGGGCTCTACGCCCCGTTGCGGCTCAAACGCCTGCTCGAGCAGGGCGAGAGCCGCCAGCTGCCGCTCACGGCTGTGGCCAGCCAAGGCCTGGCCAGCGCTGAGCTCGCCAACGCAGACATTGGGTCAGCTCAGGCGCCGTCTCATGAGACGCTTGCCGCCTGATCGGAATGATTAGGCTTCCGTGAACCGACCGATCTGAGCCCCGCCGATGAAGGCGATGATTCTCGCGGCCGGCAAGGGAACCCGGGTGCGTCCCATCACGCACACCATTCCCAAGCCGATGATCCCGATCCTGCAGAAGCCGGTGATGGAGTTTCTGCTGGAGCTACTGCGGGAGCACGGCTTCAACGAAATCATGGTGAACGTCTCCCACCTCGCCGAGGAGATCGAGAACTACTTCCGTGACGGCCAGCGCTTCGGCGTGCAGATCGCCTACAGCTTCGAGGGCCGCATCGAAGACGGCGAGCTGATCGGCGAAGCCCTGGGTTCGGCCGGCGGGCTCAAGAAGATCCAGAGCTTCCAGCCCTTCTTCGACGACACCTTCGTGGTGCTCTGCGGCGATGCCCTGATCGACCTTGACCTCACCGAGGCGGTCAGGCGTCACAAGGCCAAGGGCGCCCTGGCCAGCCTGATCACCAAGCGGGTGCCCATGGAGCAGGTGAGCAGCTACGGCGTCGTCGTCACCGATGCCGACGGGCGGGTGCGCTCCTTCCAGGAGAAGCCGGCGGTCGCCGATGCGGCCAGCGACATGATCAACACCGGCATCTACATCTTCGAGCCCGAAGTCCTTGATTTCGTACCCGATGGGGTGCCGTTTGACATCGGCTCCGACCTGTTTCCCAGGCTGGTGGAGACCGGCGCGCCGTTCTATGCCCTGCCGATGGAATTCGAATGGGTCGACATCGGCAAGGTGCCCGATTACTGGCAGGCGATCCGCAGCGTGCTGCAGGGCCAGGTGCGCCAGGTGCAGATCCCTGGCCATGAGGTGCGCCCCGGGATCTTCACCGGCCTCAACGTGGCCGCCAACTGGGACAAGATCACCGTCAAGGGACCCATCTACGTGGGCGGCATGACCAAGATCGAAGACGGTGCCACGATCATCGGCCCGGCGATGATCGGCCCCAGCTGCCACATCTGCGAGGGAGCGACGATCGACAACTCGATCATCTTTGACTACTCGCGCATCGGCCCGGGCGTGCGACTGGTCGAAAAACTGGTGTTCGGCCGCTATTGCGTCGACCGCAACGGCGACCACTTCGATCTGCAGGAGGCCGCCCTCGACTGGCTGATCACCGACACCCGACGGCAGGACGTGGTCGAGCCCTCACCGCAGCAGAAGGCCCTGGCCGAGTTGCTCGGCAGCGACCTGGCCCTGGGCGCGGCCGCCAGCTGAGACCGCAGCCGGGGCAACCGGTGCCACCCCGGCCTGGTGCAGAATCTCGGGGATGCGCTCCTCGGCCTTGATCGCCATCAGGTGCACCCCCTGGGCGATCTGGCTGTAGCGCGCCACCTGCTCGGCGGCGATGGCGATCCCTTCGGCAGCCGGATTGGTCGCCGCCGCCAGGCGATCGATCAGGGCCTGGGGAATGTTGGCCCCGGGTACCACCCGGTTGATGAAGGCGGCGTTCCTGGCTGACTTCAGCAGAAACACCCCCGCCAGCACCGGCAACCCCAGGGGGCCGGCGATCTCGTCGACAAAGCGGCGCAGGGCGTCGGCATCGGTGACCATCTGGGTCTGCACGAAGCGGGCGCCAGCCTGCTGCTTGCGGCGCAGCCGCGCCTCCAGGCCACTACGGCTGGGCGACTGGGGGTCGGCCGCCGCACCGGCAAAGAACGCCGTGCCGCCATCGGGCAGAACCCCACTCACCGGATCGAGACCGGCATTGAGCTGCCCCACCAGCTGCAACAGCCGCACCGCCTCGAGTTCATTGACCGCCCGGGCCGCCGGTTGGTCGCCCGCGCGCACCGGATCGCCGGTGAGGCACAGCAGGTTGCGCAGCCCCAGGGCGTGGGCCCCCAGCAGATCGGCCTGCAGGGCGATGCGGTTGCGGTCGCGGCAGGTCATCTGCAGCACGGGCTCAAGGCCGGCCTCATGCAGCAGACGACAGGTCGCGATGCTGCTCATGCGCATCACCGCCCGGCTGCCATCGGTCACATTCACGGCATGCACCAGACCACGCAGAGCCGCTGCAGCCGCCAGGGTGCGAGCCGGGTCACCGCCCCGGGGTGGCGTCACCTCGGCGGTGATCGCCAGGTCTCCGGCGGTAAGGGCCTGTTGAAGCAGCAAACCGCGATGGCCAAACCAGGCCCCATCATGGGCCAGAGGCACCTGAGAGCCGGGATCGCTGCCTACAGTGCAGATTGACCGTTGGCCGGTGAAGCCATGCAACACGGCGGGTCCGAGAAAGCACCCCACGGCGAGGTCCACACGGAGCTGCGCCCTGAGCTGCGCGGCGAACTGTCAGAGCGCGAGATCGAGATCATCGACCTGGTGGCCCGCGGCCTCACCAATCAGGAGATCGCCGCCGAACTCACGATCAGCAAGCGCACGGTCGACAACCACGTCAGCAACATCTTCACCAAAACCGGGGCCAAGAATCGGGTCGCGCTGCTCAACTGGGCCATGGACCACGGCAAGATCTGCCGAGACGGCTTCAATTGCTGCAACCTGCAGTCCAACCCGATCGCGACTGGCGCCCAGCGAATCGAACAGGGCTGACGCCCGATCGAGCCACACGCCACCAGCAGGCGCTTCAAGATTCGATCAGCTGACGACGCTCCTGCTCAGGCCAGGCCGCCAGTGGCTGGAGCGCCAGCGCCGCATTGCTGAAGCGCCCCTCGCCCGTGATCTCGCGCACGCACCAGGGGGGGACCAGCACCGCCTGATCGGGGGCTGGCAGCTCCACCTCGGCGATCACCAGCGGGGCATTGGCCTCTTCAAACACATCGAGCACCCAGTCGCCACCGGGTAGATCGAGTCCGAAACGCCGCTTGCTGAGGGCTGCAGGGGCCAGCGCCAGCAGCGCCTGGGCATCGGGCGCCGGAATCGCATACTCAAACTCGTGGCGCACCACCGGGCCCTGGCCAGAAGCGGCGCACTTGAGCGTCAGCCAGGCGCCACCGTCACCATCGCAGCGCACACGCGTGGTGAACCCCTCGGCCGAGGCACTGAGGTAGCCCTGCTGCAGGCGCCGCTGCCAGGTCACATGGGGGCGCCAGGCCTCCCCCCGCACCAGAAACCGCCGCTCGATCTCATAGGCCATCAGCGTGCCTCAGTTGTGGGAGTGCTCGGCGGCCGTGAGGTCGCCGGCCCAGTGCAATTTGCGGGTGAGGGCCCGGTAATACGACGGGCTCTGGTCAAGAATCAGCAGCAACGCCGGATGGCTGCTGCGCTGCACCAGACAGCGGTCGCCGGGCTCGAGCACGGTGGCGTAGGCGCCGTCCTTCCACAGCTTGACCTTGCGGCTCAGCTCGCCGAGGGGCCAGACGCTGAGCTGGGAGCGGGGCGGCACCACCACCGCCCGGCTCGAGAGGCTCATGGGGCAGATCGGGTTGACCACGATCGCCTCGATGCCGGGGTGCAGGATCGGGCCGCCGGCCGCCATGGCATAGCCGGTGGATCCGGTGGGGGTGGCGATGATCAGCCCATCGCCGCGGTACTGGTCGACCACCTCACCATCGATCTCGAGTTCAAGCAGGCAGGTGGGCGACACCTCATCGAGACACGGCCTGAAATACAGGTCATTGAGGGCCAGGTGGGGACCGTCGGCCTCGTCATCGCTGCTGGTGGCAGCAGCGTCAACACGGCTCTGGGCGCGCAGCACCCGCGCCTCGAGCATCATGCGCCGCTCGAGCGCGAAGTGGTCATCACCGAGCCGCTGCCACAGCGAGTCGGGCTCATCGCCGAGCCGCAGCAGCCTGCGGTCGTGGGTCAGAAACCCCAGGTGGCCGCCCACGTTGAAACTGAGAATGGGCACATCGAGCGGTGCCAGATGGCGGGCGGCCCCGAGCACGGTGCCGTCACCACCCAGCACCACGGCCAGATCAGGCAGGTGGGCCTGGGTGGCCAGCAGTCCGGGAAACGGATTGCTGGCCAGCCCACTGGTGGCCGTGACCACCGCCACTCCACGGGACTGCAGGTCTTCGGCGCAGCGACGGGCCTGGCGTTGGGCGGCCTGGCTGCCGGCGCGCACGATCAGCCAGACACGCTCAAGCCGCATGGAGCCGAGTGCCTACCAGCGCAGCAGGTTGAAGCGCTCCATGTCGACCGTTTCGCGGTTGCGGTAGAGCGACAACAGGATCGCCAGGCCCACGGCAGCCTCGGCGGCGGCCACGGTGATCACGAAGATGGCGAACACCTGACCGCGAATCAGCTGACCGTCGAGATAGCTGGAGAAGGCCATCAGGTTGATGTTGACGGCGTTCAGCATGAGCTCAATGCTCATCAGCACGCGCACGGCATTGCGACTGTTGATCAGTCCCCAGACGCCAGCGCAGAAGAGCACGGCAGCCAGCACCAGATAGGCCTGAAGGGGGATCTCGGTCGGCAGCGAGAGAGTCATGG